>NZ_JBEXOP010000028.1:0-106972 GCF_040611575.1 Streptomyces sp. NPDC006610 | reverse complement strand
GTACTCGACGCGACGGCCAGCGACGGCCAGGTTCTCGAGGGTTGCGGTCATTGCGGGTTCCTTTCGCCCGCGGATGCGGGCCCGGCCTTCTCATACGTCGTGCGTCGCGCCCTTGGCGTTACGCGCGGCGCGGGCGGCCCAGCGCCTCGTCCCGGACACGGGCGCAACTGCGGCTGATGAGACGGGAGACGTGCATCTGGGAGATGCCGAGCCGGTCCGCGATGCGGCTTTGCGTCATGTCCTCGAAGAACCGCATGTAGAGGATGGCGCGTTCGCGTTCCGGCAGGTTGCGCAGGCTCTCCTTGGCGGACTCTCGGTCGACCACGGTGTCGTACGAGGAGTCCGGCGCGCCGAGCGTGTCCGCGAGGCTGTATCCGTCGTCGTCGGTGGACAGTTCGGCGTCCAGCGACAGGGTGCTGAAGCTCTCCAGCGCCTCCACGCCGGCCGCGACCTCCTCCTCGGTCAGCCCGGTGTGCGCGGCGATGTCGGCGTTGGTGGGCTCGGGAGAGCCCGGGCTCTGGACGAGTTCGCGGCGGGCGACGCGGACCTTGTTGCGCAGTTCCTGCACCCGGCGCGGCACCCGCAGGGCCCACATGCGGTCCCGGAAGTGCCGCTTGACCTCGCCGGTGATGGTGGGCACCGCGTAGCTCTCGAAGGCGCCGCGCGAGGGGTCGTAGCGGTCGACGGCCTTGACCAGGCCGAGGGCGGCCACCTGCCGCAGGTCCTCCAGGGACTCGCCGCGGTCGCGGAACCGGCCGGCGATCCGGTGGGCCATGGGCAGCCAGGCCGCCACGAGTTCGTCGCGGACGGCGTCCCGTTCGGGTCCGTCGTCGAGGGTTTCGAGACGCGCGAAGAGGTCGGCGGTGTCGGGAGCGTCGTCGTGGCGCCGTCGGGGGTGGGGGGCGGTGTGGGGCTGGTCGGTCGTGCCAGGACGGCTGGTCGACATCTCGATGAGCATGCGGAATCGCTCCTGAACGGTCTTTTTCAGTGACTTCAGGGATGAACCGCGGGAAGGGGGGTCGCCCGGTTCGGCCGGAGGCCGCCGGAGCACACACCGCTCCCCGCTGGCGCGCCTCCGGTCCGAAGCACGAAACTGCGAATGCCCTGGGGCCGGAAGGACAAACTCCTCTACCGGCGGACGTTTTCCGCGAGTGGGACCTCGACGGTGATGCGCTTGCCGCCCGAGGGCAGCCCGGACACCCGGACCTCGCGCGCGAGCCGGCACACGATGGGCCAGCCGCGGCCACCGGGGGTGCGCCTGCCCTGTGCGTCGAGCGGCGCCCGCACCTGCGGCATCCGGTCGCTGCGGTCGCTGACGGAGAGCCGTACCTCCTGCCCGACGACGTCGACGTCGACCTCGGTGACGCCGCCGCCGTGCAGGATGGCGTTGGTGGTCAGCTCGGAGGCGACGAGCAGGGCGTCGGCGAGGGCGGCCTCGTCGCACGGCATGCCGGCGGCCCGGCAACGGTCCGCCACCGCGTGCCGCACCGCCCGGCGGACGTCGGCGGGCCGGCAGCCGTCCCGGGGTTCGGTCCAGTGCTGCGTACTCACCTGGTCAACTCCCCTGGCCTGTCGATGGTGCCCGGCCGCGCCACTGTCACTTTTCGGCTCACCCCCGACGGCCGGGGCAAACCCGCCAGGGGCCACTCATCGCCCGTATGACCGCATTCAGGGCAGATGTGAGGGGAATCGCGGACCCACACCCATCGAAGCGCGGGTCGGGGGTATGTGTAGCGCATGACGGATGTGGTGGATTCGGACGAACTGATGCGGCGCATCCAGCGCGGCAGGGCCTGCGCGGCGTCGCAGGAGCGCGCCTGGCGCACACGCGGCGAGACCCTGCGGGCGACCGATCCCGAAGCGGCGCGCGAGGCGGACACTCGGCGGCTGGCCTACGAGGCGGTGCTCACGGTGCTGGACGAGATCCTGAACCCGGGGAAACACACCCATTGACCCGGGGAAACGTGAAACGGGTCACTTGACCGGCTTTCGGGTTCGAGGAACCGCCGAGAATGGTTTATCGTTCATACATACGTGGTGACGGAGTCGAGCATCGGATCCTCCCGCACCACGGGCGACTGCCCTGGCTGGTTTCCCCCGTCCAGCCAGGGCTCTTTTCTTCCCCCTCCTCCCCGCCGAGGTGCCCCGGACGGCCGCAGCCGCTGAAATGGGGCATAGGAACAGCACCGGGACCCCGATCGCCGGCGAGGAGCCCAGCGCCATGACCAGAGCGACGAAACTGCTGACCGCCCTGCCCCCGCCCCAGCGCGCGCGGCTGATGGAGCTGGGCCGTGAGGTGTCCTTCCCGGAGGACACCCGGATCTTCGAACCGGGCGGCGCCGCCGACCGCTTCTGGGTCATCCGCTCCGGGGCGGTCTCGCTCTACCAGCAGGTGACGTCGCTGCACCGGGTGACGGTCGCCGGCCTGGGCGCGGGCGACCTGCTGGGCTGGTCCTGGCTCTTCCCGCCGCACCAGTGGGACTTCGGCGCGGAGGCCTTCAGCCCCGTGCGCGCCTACGAGTTCGAGGCGCGGCCCGTGCTGGCGGTCTGCGAGGAGGATCCGCGTCTCGGCCTGACCCTGGTGCGGCTCGTCGCCGAGATCCTCGCGCACCGGCTGGAGACGACCCGCGGCCAGTTGCTGGAGCAGTACGCCGCCGCGCACCGGCGCGGCGCCCGCTGACCGCCCGACCGGTCAGCTCCCCGCGAGAAGGGTCACGCCCAGCGTGATCATGGTCGCGGCGACGAGAGCGTCCAGCACCCGCCAGGCGGCGGGACGGGTCAGCCAGCGGCCCAGCAGCCGGGCCCCGAAACCGAGCGCGGCGAACCAGCAGAGGCTGGCGACCGCCGCCCCGATGCCGAACGTCCAGCGCAGCGGCCCCTGGTCGGCGGCGAGGGAGCCCACCAGGAACACCGTGTCCAGGTAGACGTGCGGGTTGAGCCAGGTCATGGCGAGGCAGGTGAGCACCGCCCGCCGCCGTGACCCGGCCCCCTCGCCGTCCGTGCGCAGCGCGCCCTGCGGTTTGGCGACCCGGCGGGCGGCGAGCAGTCCGTAGCCGATCAGGAAGGCCCCGCCGATCCAGCCGACCGCCCTCAGCGCGCCCGGCCAGGCCACCACCACCGCGCCGACGCCGGCCACGCCGAGTGCGATCAGGACGGCGTCGGAGAGGGCGCAGATGGCGACGACGGGCAGAACCGCCTCGCGGCGGGCGCCCTGGCGCAGGACGAAGGCGTTCTGGGCGCCGATGGCGACGATGAGCGAGAGGCCGGTGCCGAAGCCGGCGGCCGCGGCGGTCAGTGCGGTGGACATGCCCTCGACGCTACGGAACCGATCACCGGACGTACAGCTAAGGATTCTTACCTATCATTAGCTGCTCTTCATCGGCTGCGAAGGATGTGTGATGACCGAGCTTCCCCTCGACCAGGTGCGGACCCTGCTCGCCGTCGTGGACGAAGGGACGTTCGAGGCGGCGGCGGTCGCCCTGCATCTGACGCCCTCGGCGGTGAGCCAGCGGGTGAAGGCGCTGGAGCGGCGGACCGGCCGAGTGCTGGTACGGCGGACGAAGCCCGTGCAGCCCACCGAGTCCGGCGAGGTCGTGGTGCGGCTCGCCCGGCAGCTGGCGCGGCTGGAGCGGGACGCGCGCGCCGAGCTGGGCATGAGCGCCGCCGGGGAGCCGACGCGGGTGTCGGTGGCGGTGAACGCCGACTCTCTGGCCACCTGGTTCCTGCCCGCGCTCACCCGGGTCCCGGCCGAGCTGCGGCTCTGTTTCGAACTGCGCCGGGAGGACGAGGCCCATACGGCGGCACTGCTGCGGGAGGGCCTCGTCATGGCGGCGGTGACCTCGTCGCCCGAGCCCGTGGCGGGCTGCTCGGTGCGGGCCCTGGGCAGGATGCGGTACCTCGCGGCGGCGGCGCCCGGTGTGGCCGAGCGGTGTCGGGACGGCCCGCTGCGGGAGACGCTCCCGGACGCGCCGGTGGTGGTCTTCGACCGGCGGGACGACCTCCAGGACGCGTTCGTGCGGGGCCTGCTGGGCGGCACGGGCGGCGCCGGCCCCTTCCGGCACCACATCCCGGGCTCCGAGAACTTCACGGAGGCCGTGGTGGCGGGCCTCGGGTGGGGCATGGTCCCCGAGCCCCAGGCCCGCCCGCTGCTGGAGTCGGGACGTCTGGTCGAACTGGCCCCCGATCGCCCGGTGGACGTCCCGCTGTACTGGCAGCAGTGGCGGCTCGACTCCCCCGCCCTGGCGGCGCTGTCCCGAGCGGTGACGGAGACGGCGGCGGAGTCGCTGCGGGGGCGGTGAGGCAGCGCGGGCCCAGTGCCGCGCGGCGGGCGGCCGGGGCGGGGCGGCCGAACCACGCTGTCGCCCGGGACGGCGACACCCCGCGCGGCCGCCCGGAGGCCCGCCCCGCCCGTGTCCCGCCCGGCCCGCGGGCCCCGCGAGGCGCGGGCGGTCGGGGCGAGCCGGGGCGGCAGCCTCCGGGCGCGCGGTGGGCGGGCGCGTCCTCCCGGCCGCCGCGGCGAACGGGTGATGCGCCACGCCGGTCCCCCGGGCCTTCCGCACCCGCGCCGCGCGCCCGGAGCAGTCCGCCGACACCCGGTGGAAGCGAGCCCGGTCAGCGGCCGCCCCTGCGCAGGGGCCCCCACTCGTTCTCCTGGTTCTCCACCTCCGTGCGGGCCTCCTCGATCACGGAGGGGTCGATCCAGCGCAGCGGGCCGACATCCGTCACCAGCGGCTCGTTGTCGGGGCCGCGGCCGTTCTCGCGGGCCTGGAGGACCCAGGGGCGGACGCCGGGGCCCTTCTCGTGCGGGAGGTGGGCGTAGTCGTAGAGGCGGCGGGCCACCCACAGTTTCACCGACCGGTCCTGCCACCACTCCTCGACGTCGAGCGGATTGGCCGAGAGACCGGTCATGGGCACGCCGGTCAGGTCGTCGATGCTGGAGACCGACCGCAGGTCGGTGGCCGGGCCGCGCGACCAGCGCACGTACAGGCCCCGCCGCTCCTCGACGAGGCCGGCGAGTTCCTCGAGTGTGCTCACGACCGGCAGGTCGTCCGATGCGCTCATGGGGTGACCTCCCTGTTCGCCGTCCGGCGACCGGAGTACCCGAACCTCGCGGTCGGAATCGGCGGTCCGCCCCTCACCGGGCCAGCGACCCGGCGTCGCCCATGGCCACGACCGGGCGCAGGTCGGGGTCCAGGGTCAGCAGCAGCTCCCGCATGTGCTCCTTGCGCAGGCCGACGCAGGCCTGGGTGGGGCCGCCGTGGTCGACGTGGAACCACACCCCGCCGCCGCGGTCCTCCCCCAGCGGGCGGGTGCGGTCCAGGGGCGAGGTGCCGGGCTCGCGGTTGTAGTCGATGGCGACCACGTAGTCGAAGGAGCCGGCCAGCGGCTCGCCCTCGAAGCCGGAGCCGGTCGCGGTGAACGCCGCCGAACGGTCGTAGGGCAGCTTCGTGCCCGGATCGGGCAGCAGTCCGCCGGCGTCCGTGAGGGTGAAGACCCCGACGGGCGAGCGCAGGTCGCCGAGGACGTGGTGGTCGGTCCAGCCCTTGAGCGCGTTGTGCGCGGGCCAGCTGCGGCCGGCCTTCCAGCCGGTGGCGGTGCGCCGGTGGACGACGACCTCGGACTTCGAGGAGTCCCGGCCCCGGCCCGTCACCACGACGACCTGCCGGGACCGGGGCGGGACCTCCGCGAGCGTCTTGGGGCCGAGGCCCGGAACCTGGCGGGGAAGGGTGGCCGGGCGGGGCGTCGGCGCGCCGGCCGTCACCGCCTCGGCGTGGGTGGAGCCGGGCCCGTGCGCCGGGGCCGCTGGGGTCCCGCCGGCGCCGCAGGCGGTGAGCAGGAGGACGGCGGCCGCCGACAGGAGGATCCTGGGTGTGCGTGTGGTCATGGAATGACATTGACCGGCACGGGTGAGGAACGCGTCCGGTTCCGGGCCCGCTTCCACCCGCCCGGCGTACTCTGCCGGCACCGCACCCCTCGAGAAAGGCCCGAGCGTGACCGTGCGAGTGCGCCGCGTACAGGAACCGCCCGAACCCGGGGACGGCGCCCGGGTCCTCGTCGACCGGCTCTGGCCGCGCGGCGTGTCCAAGGACGCGGCGAAGGTGGACGAGTGGCCCAAGGCACTCACCCCGTCGACGGAACTGCGCCGCTGGTACCACGCGGGCGAGGGCACGTTCGAGGAGTTCCGGGCGCGGTACGAGGCCGAGCTGGCCGCGCCCTGCGCGGCGGAGGCGCTGGAGCGGACGCGTGCCCTGGCCGGCCGGGGCACGGTGACGCTGCTGACCGCCGTCAGGGACCCCGGGCGCAGTCACGCCGCGGTGCTGGCCCGCCTCCTGGAGAGCTGACGCAGCCGGCGGGCCGGGCGCCGGGTCAGCCGGTCTGCCG
The DNA here is from genome assembly GCF_040611575.1 of Streptomyces sp. NPDC006610. NCBI lineage: Bacteria > Bacillati > Actinomycetota > Actinomycetes > Kitasatosporales > Streptomycetaceae > Streptomyces > Streptomyces sp. NPDC006610. Next base: position 100,591 of record NZ_JBEXOP010000028.1, on the reverse strand, counting down.
GGCGGCGGCCCGTCCCGCCGCCCGGCCGGAGAAGAGGCAGCCGCCGAGGAAGGTGCCCTCCAGGGCGTTGTAGCCGTGCACGCCGCCTCCGCCGAAACCGGCCACCTCGCCGGCCGCGTAGAGCCCGGCGAGCGGTTTGCCGTCGGCGCCGAGGGCCCGGGAGTCGAGGTCGGTCTGGATGCCGCCGAGGGTCTTGCGGGTGAGCACGTGCAGCTTGACGCCGACGAGCGGGCCGGCCGCCGGGTCGAGGATGCGGTGCGGGGTGGCGACGCGGCCGAGGCGGTCGCCGAGGTAGCGGCGGGCGTTGCGGATGCCCTGGACCTGGGCGTCCTTGCTGTAGGGGTTGGCGATCTGCAGGTCGCGGGCCTCGATCTGGCGGCGGAGCGCGGCGGCGTCGAGGAGCGGCTCGTCCGTCAGCTCGTTCATCCGGTCGACGAGCTGTTCGAGGTTGGGGGCGGTGACGAAGTCGGCGCCGTGGTTGAGGAAGTCGGCGACGGGGCGGGGGGCGCCCTTGCCGAGGAGCCGTTCACGCAGGAAGCCGGCCCGGTCCTTCGCCGTGATGTCGGGATTCTGCTCGGAGCCCGACAGCACGAACTCCTTCTCGATGATCCTTCGGGTGAGGACGAACCAGGAGTGGTCGTGGCCGGCCAGGCCCTCGGCGGTGCGCAGGTGTCGCAGCGTGCCCAGGGTGTCGTAGCCGGGCAGGCAGGGCTCGGGCAGCCGGCGGCCGAGGGCGTCGAACCACATCGAGGACGGGCCCGCGAGGACGCGGATGCCGTGGCCGGCCCAGATCGGGTCCCAGTTGCGCAGGCCCTCCGTGTAGTGCCACATGCGGTCGCGGTTGACCAGCCGGGCGCCCGCCCGCTCGCTGATGCCGAGCATCCGCCCGTCGACGTGGGCGGGGACGCCGGTGACCATCTCGGCGGGCGGGGTGACCAGGCGGGCGGGCCAGTGACGGCGGACCAGGTCGTGGTCGGCGCCGATGCCGCCGCTGGTGACGATCACGGCCTCGGCGGTGAGTTCGAAGTCGCCGGCGCGGTCGCGGTTGGAGGCGACGCCGCGGGGCGAGTCGTCGGGGGCCAGCAGCGTGCCGCGCACCCCGCGGACGGCGCCGCCCTCGACGATCAGCTCGTCGACCCGGTGGCGGTGGTGGAACGCGAGCAACCCGTCGCGCGCGGCCTCGCGGGCGTACCGGACGAACGGCTCGACCACGCCGGTGCCGGTGCCCCAGGCGACGTGGAAGCGGGGCACGGAGTTGCCGTGGCCGTGCGCGCGCAGGTCGCCGCGCTCGGCCCAGCCGACGGTGGGCAGGAAGGAGATGCCGTGCCCGTCGAGCCAGGACCGCTTCTCCCCGGCGGCGAACTCGACGTAGGCGCGGGCCCAGCGCACCGCCCAGGAGTCCTCGTCGTCCAGGCGGTCGAAGCCGGCGCTGCCCTGCCAGTCGCTCCAGGCCAGTTCGAAGGAGTCCTTGATGCCGAGCCGCCGCTGTTCGGGCGAGCCGACCAGGAACAGCCCGCCGAAGGACCAGAAGGCCTGGCCGCCGAGGTTGGCGGCGTTCTCCTGGTCGAGGAGCGCGACCCGGCGGCCCCGGCTGGTGAGTTCGTGCGCGGCGACCAGGCCCGCGAGGCCCGCTCCGACGACGATGACGTCCGCGTCCATGGCGAGGGTTCCCTTTCTCATACGGCTTGTCCGGCGGCGGCGCCGCCGGACGTCAGCAGCGCGGTGAGCAGCCGCCCCAGCCAGGCGCGGGCGTGCTCGACGTCCCTGTCCAGCAGCAGCTGGACGGTGACTCCGTCGTACGCGGCGACCACCGCGTGGGCGGCGGCCTCGGCGTCGCCCAGGGCGGCGGGCAGCCGGGTCCGGGCGCGGGCGAGCCGCCGCGCGATCGCGTCGCGCAGCCCGGCCCGGTGCTCCAGCAGGGTCCGTGCCACGTCCGGGTCGCGCGCGGCGTGCACCAGGAAGTCCGTCTTGACCAGCAGCCAGTCCAGGTCGAGCAGCAGCACCCCGGTGACCCGGTCGACGGCGGCGGGCACGTCGAGGTCGGGGCCGTCGTCCAGTGCGAGCGCCTGCGAGACCTGCCCGGCGATGAGGTCGGCGCGCTGCCGGTACAGGGCGAAGAACAGCTCGTCCAGGCTGGCGAAGTTGGAGTAGAAGGCGCCGCGGCTGTACCCGGCGGCCTCGCAGACCTCCTCTATGGAGACCCGGCCGAACCCCTTGGCCGCGAACACGGTGAACGCGGCGTCGAGCAGCCGCGCCCGCGTGCGCTCCCGGCGCCGGGTGACCCGTGGCGCTGCCGTGTCCCGCGCTGTCATGGGCCGCCTCCGTTCGATACGCGAACGTATCCGATGCACCGGTGTATCGAAAAGGGCTCCGGCGTCGGCATTTCCCCTGCCGAGCCTGCCGGGAACCGGCCGGAGCGGGATGGGAGTCCGGTCCCCCGCCCGGCTAGAACGTATATTCGAACAAGGAGTACCGTGGAGGCATGAGCACGCACCTCCAGGGCTCCCTGTTCGACCAGGCCGACCGGCTGGCGCTCGGCCCCCTCGACGGCGTCCGCCGCACCGGCCTGGGCGCCGGCGCGTGGATCGACGTACTGCCCGGCTGGCTGAGCGGCTCCGACGAGCTGTTCGAACTGCTCGCGTCCGACGTCCCGTGGCGGGCCGAACGCCGGAAGATGTACGACCACGTGGTCGACGTGCCCCGGCTGCTGGCGTTCTACGGCGACGGGGAGCCGCTGCCCCACCCGGTCCTGGAAGAGGCGCGCCGGGCGCTGAGCGCGCACTACGCCGACGAGCTGGGCGAGCCGTTCACGACGGCTGGGCTGTGCCACTACCGCGACGGACGGGACAGCGTGGCCTGGCACGGGGACCGCATCGGGCGGGGGAACCGCGAGGACACCATGGTCGCCATCGTCTCCGTCGGCGCGCCCCGCGATCTGCTGCTGCGCCCGGTGGGCGGCGGCACGACGGTGCGCCGGCCCCTGGGCCACGGCGACCTGATCGTGATGGGCGGCTCCTGCCAGCGCACCTGGGAACACTGCGTGCCGAAGACGGCACGCGCCTCGGGACCGCGCATCAGCATCCAGTTCCGGCCGCACGGCGTGCGGTGACGCCCGGCGGATCGACGGTGGGCGACGCCCCGCAGGACCGCGGTGACTGCGACGGACCGCGGTGACGCCCGGCGGATCTGCTTTGCTGTGCGCATGGAACTGCGACAGGTCGCGGACGGCGTCCACCTGGTGCACGGCAGCGACACCAACTGGGTCCTGCTCACCGAGGGCGACGCCATCACCCTGGTCGACACCGGCTACCCCGGGGACCGGCAGCTGCTCCTGCGGTCCCTGGCGGCGGTGGGCGGGTCGCCGGAGGCGGTGACGGCGGTGCTGGTGACGCACGCGCACAACGACCATCTGGGCTCGGCCGAGTATCTGCGCGCCGCCCACGGCACGCCGGTGCACCTGCACGAGGCCGAAGTGCCGCACGCGCGCCGGGAGTTCCTGCACCAGGTGCCGGTCGGCCGGGTGCTGCGCAACAGCTGGCGCCCGGGTGTGCTGCCCTGGTCGCTGCGCGCGCTGCGCGCCGGCGGCACCGCGCACGTCCCGGTCGCCGACCCCCGGCCCTTCCCCACCGCCGGCCCGCTCGACCTGCCGGGCCGCCCGGTGCCCGTGCACACCCCGGGCCACACCCTCGGCCACAGCGCCTTCCACCTCCCCGCGGCCGGGGTCGTGATCTCCGGCGACGCCCTGGTCACCGGTCACCCCACGTCCCGCGTCGAGGGCCCGCAGCTGCTGCCCGACATGTTCCACCACCGGCGCGAGCGCGCCCTGGCCTCGCTGGAGGCCCTCGCTGCCCTGGACGCGGACGTCCTGCTGCCCGGCCACGGCCCCGTCCACCGGGGCCCCGTACGGGAGGCGGCGCACCGGGCGTTCGAACGAGCCGTTTAAGGTTCGGCCATGGCATTGCACATCAGCGCCACCAACCCGGAGCACCCGGCGCTCCTGCTCGCCCTCCCCTGGCACCTGCCGCTGGAGGAGTGGCCGGACGACGTCCTGGTCCCGCTGCCCCGCGGCATCTCCCGGCACGTCGTGCGCTACGCGCGCGCCGGGGACGAGGTGATCGCCGTCAAGGAACTGGCCGAGCGCCCCGCGCTGCGCGAGTACGAGCTGCTGCGCGACCTGGACCGGCTGGGCATCCCGGCGGTGGACCCGCTGGCGGTCGTCACCGGGCGTTCCGGCGAGGACGGCGGGCCGCTGGAGTCGGTGCTGGTCACCCGGCACCTGGGCGGCTCGATGCCCTACCGGTCGATGTTCGAGACGACCATGCGGCCGGCGACCATGCACCGGCTGATGGACGCCCTGGCGGTACTGCTGGTGCGGCTGCACCTGGCCGGGTTCGCCTGGGGCGACTGCTCGCTGTCCAACACCCTGTTCCGGCGCGACGCGGGCGCGTACGCCGCGTACCTGGTCGACGCGGAGACCGGCGAGCTGCACCCGAGGCTCAGCAACGGCCAGCGCGACTACGACCTGGATCTGGCGCGGGTGAACATCAGCGGGGAGCTGCTCGACCTGGAGGCGTCCGGGGCGCTGCACCCCTCGGTGGACCCGGTGGAGTTCGGCACCGAGATCTGCGCCCGTTACCAGGGCCTGTGGCGGGAGCTGACCCGCACCTCGGTCTATCCGGCGGGCAAGTACCACTACATCGAGCGCCGCATCCGCCGGCTGAACGATCTCGGCTTCGACGTCGCCGAGATGCAGATCGAGCAGATGTCGAACGGCGAGACGGTCACCTTCGTGCCCAAGGTCGTCGACGCGGGCCACCACCAGCGCCAGCTGCTGCGGCTGACCGGCCTGGACACCGAGGAGAACCAGGCGCGCCGGCTGCTGAACGACCTGGAGTCCTGGATGGCCACCCAGGACGACTACGCGCCGGGCGACCCGCTCGCCGCCCGCCCGGAGGTCCTCGCCCACCGCTGGGTGCGCGAGGTGTTCCGGCCGACGGTGCGCGCGGTCCCCGCCGAGCTGCGCGAGGGCATGGACGCGGCGGAGATCTACCACCAGTTGCTGGAGCACCGCTGGTACCTGTCGGAGCGGGCCCAGCACGACATAGGCCTCGACACGGCCGTGGAGGACTACGTCACGAACATCCTGCCCCGCGCACGGCAGACCATGGAGCCCGCGACGCCCGAGGACTAACCGGCGGGCGGCACCACCGCGACCGGGCACTCGGCGTGGTGCAGCACGCCGTGCGCGACGGAACCGATGCGCGCGCCGACGGCGGTGGCGCGGGCGCGGCGGCCGACGACCATCAGCTGCGCCCGCCCGGCGACGGACAGCAGCACCTGGCCGGCGCTGCCCATCTCGACGTGCTCGGCGACGGGCACGTCCGGGAACCGCTCCCGCCAGGGCGCGAGGGCGTCGGCGAGGGCCTTGTGCTCGTACGGCTCCGGGCCCCCGGCCTCGTCGAGCGGCTTGAGCGCGCCGGGGGTGTAGCCGAAGACCGGCGGCAGGGTCCACGCCCGTACCGCGCGTACGGCCGCTCCGCGCGCGGCGGCCGTCTCGAAGGCGAACCGCAGCACGGCGGCACTGTCCTCGGGGCCGCCCTCCTGACCCACGACGATCTCCCGTCCGTCCACCTCGGTCGCCGCCCGGTCCCCGGAGCGCACCAGCACCACCGGCCGCTCGGTCCCGGCGATCACCTGCCGGCCGACGGACCCGAGCAGGAACCCGACGACCCGGCCGTGCCCCCGCGAGCCCAGCACCAGCATCTCGGCCCCGGCCGCGGCGGCGACCAGCGTCTCGGGCGCGCCACCCTCGACGACGCCGACGGACACCTCGAGGCCGGAGTGCCGCCCGGCGACGCCCCGGACGCCCTCCTCGACGGCCTCGCGCACCCGGCACTCCTGCTCCCGCCGGTCCCGCGGCAGACCTTCGCGGGCCTCGAACCGCCAGGCGTGCACCGCCCGCAGCCCGGTCCCGCGGCGGACGGCCTCCCGCCCGGCCCAGCCCAGCGCCGCGAGGCTCTCCTCCGATCCGTCCACACCCACCGCGATCGGACGCGTCATACGGCGCGCCTCCCTCCGAGTCGATCATTCCGTCGCGCCCAGTCTTCCCCATGGGCGGGAGACGTGTGACACAGGCCGCCGGCACGGCAGCGCGGACCGTCCCGAGGTGCGAGCCGGGCGAGGAGCGGGTTCCGGGACTTCGCCACCGGCGGGCCGTCCGAGTCCGGGCCCGAGCCGGCGCCCCCGGCGGGCCGCCCCGCCGACCGGCCGACGCCGGGCCCGGCCGGAGCGGTTGCGGCGGACTGGGCGAAAACGCTGCGATCCTGAGCGACTGCGGACAGGATGCCCTCATGAAGGGTGATCTTTTCTCCAGTGCGCACATGGTGCAGCCGGCCCTCGCGCCGGGCATGACGGTCGAGAACGCCAAGTGCATCCGGTACACGGTCGACGGCGAGATGCTCGCCCGGCAGGGCGCGATGATCGCGTACCGCGGCGACCTCGCCTTCGAACGCAAGGGCCAGGGCGTCGGCGGGATGCTCAAGCGGGCGGTCACCGGTGAAGGGCTGCCGCTCATGGCGGTGCGCGGCCGGGGCGAGGCGTGGTTCGCGCACGAGGCGCAGAACTGCTTCGTCATCGAGATCGAGCCGGGTGACGAGTTCACCGTCAACGGCCGCAACGTCCTGTGCTTCGACGACTCGCTCACCTACCGCATCGCCACCGTCAAGGGCGCCGGCATCTCCGGCGGCGGCCTGTTCAACAGCGTGTTCACCGGCCACGGCAGGCTGGGGCTGGTGTGCGACGGCAACCCGCTGGTCCTGCCGGTCTCGCCGCAGCAGCCCGTGTACGTCGACACGGACGCCGTGGTCGGCTGGAGCGCCGGGCTCGAGACCTCGCTGCACCGTTCGCAGTCCATAGGGTCGATGCTGCGCGGCGGCAGCGGCGAGGCGGTCCAGCTGATGCTGCGGGGCCAGGGGCATGTGGTGGTCCGTCCGAGCGAGGTGACGCCGGCCAAGACGCAGTAACGGGGGCCGCGCCTCGGTCGCGCGGCCCTTCCGGGAAGCCGTTTGACCCCGGCCGCTTCGCGCGAAAGGCTGCGACGGGCGCGGCCTTCACCTCCCCCGGGCGCCGCGCCGGAAAGGTGAGTTCCTTGATCGGCATCCTGGACGTCGAAGCCGCCGCCGAGCGGATCTCCGGACATGTCCTGCGCACCCCCACCCTGCCCAGCCCCGGACTGTCCGAGCTGCTCGGCCTCCCGGTCACCGTGAAGCTGGAACTGCTGCAGCGCACCGGCTCCTTCAAGGCGCGCGGCGCCACGGCGAAGCTGCTGTCGCTGAGCGAGGCCGAGCGGGCCGCCGGGGTCACGGCGGTCAGCGGCGGCAACCACGGCGTCGCCCTCGCGGTCATGGCCGCCGCCCTCGACATGAAGGCGACCGTCGTCATGCCGCGCACGGCTCCCGAGCGGTCGGTGGCGATCGTCCGGGACACCGGGGCGACCGTCCATCTGACCGACGACATGAGCGGTGCGTTCGCGCTGGCCGAGCGGCTGGGCGAGGAGGGGCTGACCGTGGTCCACCCCTTCGACGATCCGGTGGTGATCGCCGGACAGGGCACGGTCGGCCTGGAGCTGGCCGAGGACGCCGGGGAGCTGACCGACGTGATCGTCAGCGTCGGGGGCGGCGGACTGATCGCCGGCGTGGCGACGGCGCTGCGCGCGCTGCGCCCCGGCGTGCGGGTCTGGGGCGTGGAGACCGAGGGCGCCGAGTCGATGTCCCGGGCTCTCGCGGAGGGCGGCCCGGTGCCGGTCGCCGTCACGTCCATCTCCACCACGCTCGGCGCCCCGGCGGTGTCCCGGCTGACGTACGACCATGTGTCCGCGCTGGTCTCCGAAGTGCTCGTGGTGCCCGACCGGGAGGCGGTGCGGGGCTGTCTGGAGCTCGCCGAGCACGCCAAGGTGTGGACGGAACCGGCGGCCGGCTGTCTGCTGCCGGCCGCCCGGCTGGTGCGGGAGCGGGTCGGGGGCGACGCCCGGATCGGCCTGGTGGTGTGCGGGGGCAACGCGAGCACCGGGGACGTGTTCGGCTGGGCGGAGCGGTTCGGCCTGCGCTGACGGGGCGCCGGCTCCGGCCGGCGCGGTGCTCCCGCGGACGGCGACCCGCTCACCCTCGCGGTGACCCACAGCGAGCGCGTCGGCCCGACCCGGTCGCCGTCTGGCGGGACGACGTCGAACCGGACCTCGGCCGCAGTGCCGGCTGCACGCGGCTCGGCGTCCTCAGCGCCGTGCTCGGCGCCTCCCGGTCGGCGGCGGTCCCCCGGTCGCCGGCCGGGGTGGTCCAGCGCAGTGAGCAGCCGCGCCCGCCGCCGATGAGGAAGCCGCGGCCGAGGGTGCGCACCCGTTCGCCGCCCGGCGTGCTGTCGAGCACACCTTCCGCGTGCCCGAGGACTGATTCCGATGCCCCGTTTTCGTTTCTCCCGACACGGAAACCCGCCCTCTATGGTGCAAATCGGATACACGATGATGACCGAGCAGGCCGGCCCCAGGGACCTCGTCGACCATGTGGTGCGAGCCGAGGAGGCGGGCTTCGACTTCTCGGTGACCTCGGACCACTACTTCCCGTGGCTGCGCTCCCAGGGGCACTCCCCCTACGCCTGGGGCGTGCTGGGCGCGGCGGCGCAGGCCACGTCGCGCATCCCGCTGATGACGTACGTGACCTGCCCGACGTTCCGCTACCACCCGGCGGTGGTGGCGCAGAAGGCGGCGACGATGCAGTTGCTGTCCCAGGGCAGGTTCCGGCTCGGCCTCGGTTCGGGCGAGAACCTCAACGAGCACGTGGTGGGCGGCGGTTGGCCGTCGGTGGACGTCCGGCACGAGATGCTGGAGGAAGCGGTCGAGATCATCCGGGCGCTGTTCGAGGGCGGTCACGTCAACCACCGCGGCACGCACTTCGACGTGGAGTCGGCCAAGCTGTGGGACCTTCCCGACGAGCCGCCTCAGATCGGGATCGCCGTCTCCGGCGAGCGCTCCTGCGCGCTGGCGGGCCGGCTCGCCGACCTGGTCATCGCCACCGAGCCGAAGCGGGACCTGCTGGAGTCCTTCGACCGGCACGGCGGCACGGGCAAGCCGCGGGTCGGTCAACTCCCGGTCTGCTACGACCCGGACCGGGACGCGGCGGTGGCGCGCGCGCACGACCAGTTCCGCTGGTTCGGCAGCGGCTGGAAGGTGAACTCCGAGCTGCCGCACCCGGATGGGTTCGCGTCGGCGACCCAGTTCGTCACCCCCGACGACGTCGCCGGGTCCATCCCGTGCGGCGACGACCCGGAGGACTTCGTCAAGGCCGTACTCCCCTACGCCGAGGCCGGGTTCACGGAGATCGCGCTCGTGCAGATCGGCGGCGACTCGCAGCCTCGGTTCCTGGACTGGTCGGCGAAGACGCTGCTGCCGGCGCTGCGCGACGCGGTCGGCTGAACGGACCGGCGTCGCCCGGGCTCCACCGGATTCACCCACGGGACTGAGCATCACCCACGGGACGGGGGTACTAGGGGTTTCTACGACCGTTCACCCCGGAGGCCCTGTCGTGAACCCCTTCGTGCACAAGACCCTGGTCATGCAGCTTCAGGCGGGCACCACGGACCGCTTCCCCGTGCTCGCCCACCTCAGCTACGACGCCGACGACCCGTTCGCCGTCACCGCCGTCTTCAGCCATGACGGCCATGTGCTGGCCCGGTGGCAGCTGGACCGGGAGATGCTCGGCGAGGGGCTGCGCCGCCCGGTCGGCGTCGGCGACGTCCGGTTCCGGCCGGAGTCGACGGGGGTGTGGGAGGAACTGCGCATGGAGTTCCTCGGCGACCCGCGCGTGAACGGCGAGCGGCACCACGCGGTGGTGTTCGCCTGGGCCCCGGCCGTGGCGGCGTTCCTGCGCCAGACCCACGAGGTCGTCCCGCCCGGTGAGGAGCAGATCCGGGTGGACGACTTCCTGTCCGAGGTCATCCCCGAGCGGTGAGCCGGTGAGCCGGTCCGGGCCCCGGCGGGCACGAGGCGGCGGGCGCCGGATGCCGGCGCCCGCCGCCTCGTCGCCTTCGTGCCCTCGCTCCGGCCCCGGCGTACCGGTTGACGATGCGTCAGCGACTGGTGTACCGGTGGCGCGTCCACAACGGCAGCGCGTACCAGCACAGCAGGTACCACAGCAGCACGCCGGCGACCAGCCAGGGCACATAGCCGTCGTGCGTGGCCACCCGCAGGATCAGCAGCAGCGAGCAGGTCATGGTGGCCAGCAGCAGGACCAGCCCGACGAAGGTGAGCCGGGACGCCCAGGTCACCGCCTGCGGCTTGACCCGCCGGCCGGAGACCAGCCGGTGCAGCGACACGGGCCCTATGAGGGCGCCGGTCGCCGCGGCGCCGAGCACCACGGTCACGATGTAGATCGCCCGGTCGGTGTCGTCCAGCTCCCGGTAGACCGGAGTGAACACCACGGTGAGAAGGAAGCCGAAGAGGATCTGCACGCCCATCTGCGCGACGCGCACCTCCTGTATCAGCTCCACCCACATCCGGTCGGCTCTCTCCTCCTCCGTCTCGTTGCGCCCCCTGGGCCTGCTCGGGCTGTCGTTGCTGACCGACACGGTTTCCTCCCCGGTGGAACTGGAACAACCAGAAAATGTGTTCCCCTCCGGGTTCCCCGTGATCGGGGCGACTACCAGCGGTTCTCCACCTGGGCCTTGATGCGCCGGTCGTACAGGTCGCGGATCGCGGCGAGCGTCTCGTCGGACAGCGGCGGCAGCTTGGCGGCGGCGGCGTTGGCGCGGGCCTGCTCGGGCGAACGGGCGCCGGGGATCACGGTGGTGACGCCGGGCTGCTGGACGATCCAGCGCAGGGCCAGCTGGGCGGGGGTGTATCCCTCGGGGGCGAGGGCGGAGAACTCGGCGGCGGCCTCCACGCCGGTGGCGTAGTCGACGCCGGAGAAGGTCTCGCCCTGGTCGAAGGCCTCGCCGTGCCGGTTGTAGGTGCGGTGGTCGTTCTCCGGGAACACCGTGTCCTTGGTGTACTTGCCCGACAGCAGGCCCGAGGCCAGCGGCACCCGGGCGATGATGCCGACGCCGGCCTCCCGCGCGGCGGGCACCACCTCGAGCAGGGGCTTCATCCGGAAGGGGTTGAGGATGATCTGCACGCTGGCCACGTTCGGCCGGGCGATGGCGGTCAGCGCCTCGGCGCAGGTCTCCACGCTCACGCCGTAGGCGGCGACGCGCTCCTCCTCGACCAGGGTGTCGAGGGCGTCGAAGACCTCGTCGGAGGAGTAGACGGGGGTGGGCGGGCAGTGCAGCTGGACCAGGTCGATGCGGTCGACGCCGAGGTTGCGCCGGGACCGGTCGTTCCAGGCGCGGAAGTTGTCCAGCACGTAGTTCTCGGGGATCTGGTCGACCCTGCGGCCCATCTTGGTGGCGACCAGCACGTGCAGGTCGGGCCTGCCGCTCAGGAACGCCGCGATGGTCCGCTCGCTGCGCCCGTCGCCGTAGACGTCCGCGGTGTCGAAGAAGGTCACTCCCGACTCCGCCGCCGCCTCCAGCACCGCGAGGGCTTCCTTGTCGTCGACGTCGCCCCAGTCGGCGCCGAGCTGCCAGGTGCCGAGGCCGATGACGGACGCGTGCTGGGACGACCTGCCGAATTCACGTTCTTCCATGGCGTCAGTCTGTCATCCGCGGCGGGCGTGCGCGGTACGGGAGTGGACGGTACGGGCGAGCCTCGGGCCGAGCCAGCGCTTGAACCGGCGCAGCGGCTCCAGCTGCCCGGCGGCCCGGTCGAGCCGGTAGTAGAGCTGGGGCGGCACGTACGGCAGCAGGGGCGAGTGGCGCTGGCCGAGCAGGGCGAACATGCGCTCGGGCGGCAGGTGGATGTAGCGGGTCAGGTTCTCGTACCACTGGGCGCTGTGGCGGGCGGCGCTCTGCGCGGACAGCAACGCCGTTGTGCGTTCGCGCTCGTAGCGGGTGAGGGCCTCGGGCAGGGCGGCGTGCTCGCTCAGGGCGCCGGCCAGGGCGATGGCGTCCTGAAGGGCGAGGGTGGTGCCGGCGCCGATGGAGTAGTGGGTGGTGTGGGCTGCGTCGCCGACCAGGACCAGGTTGCCGCGGTGCCAGGTGCGGTTGGTGAGGGTGCGGAAGGTGAGCCACTGGGCCGCCGGGGCGGTGGGCGAGGACCGGCCGATCAGGCGGTGGCCGTCGAGCACGCCGGCGAACAAGCGTTCCAGCAGGGCCAGTCCGTCCGCCTCGCAGGCCCGGTCCAGGCCGAGCCCGCGCCAGGTCTCGGGGGCGCATTCGACGACGAAGGTGGAGCGGTCGGGTCCGAACGGGTAGCCGTAGCACCAGATCCAGCCGTGGGCGCTCTCCACGAAGGCGAAGGTGAAGGCGTCGAACGCCTTGGTGGTGCCGAGCCAGATGTAGGGGTTGCGGCCCAGGACGGTCTCGGTGCCGAAGTGGCCGGCGTACCGGCCGCGCAGTGCGCTGCGGACGCCGTCGGCGGCGACCACCAGGTCGGCGTCGGGCAGCAGGTCGGGGGTGACCTCGTGTTCGTGGTCGACGCGCACGCCGAGGGAGCGGGCACGGTCGGCGAGGATCTCCAGCAACCGGTGGCGGCCGATGCCGAAGCCCTGGTCGCCGCTGTGCCGGGCCGTCAGGTCGCGGACGTGGGCGACGCCTTCGCTCCAGCGCGCCGAGGCGGCGTCGAGGTCGCGGGCCGAGACGGGGTCGTGCTCGTGGAGCGTGTCGAGCAGTCCGCGCCAGTACGTCACCCCCCAGCCGTAGGTCGAGCCCTCCGGGTTGCGCTCGTGGACGGTGATGTCGTGGGACGGGTCCCGCAGCTTGAGCAGGATCGACAGATACAGGCCGGCGGGCCCGCCGCCGACGCAGGCTACCTTCACGCACACCCCTAGTCACTCGGTGCATCCATACGGCAACGCACCGTAGCAGTCAGGGGTGGGCAGGAAGCTTCCCCGCGGAACGTGTCAGCTCGCGGTACGGCACTCCGGGTGGCCCCAGCCCTGGGCGTTCTTGGCGATCTGCTCGCCGGCGGCGTAGGAGCGGCCGCAGACGCAGCGGCCCGGGAACTTGGCCTTGAGGGTGCGGGAGGAGCCGGCGCCCGAGCCGGCGCGGGGCCGGGCGGCGGCCTTGGCCGCGGCGGACCGGCGGCGCGGGGCGGTCGGCGGGGTGTCCGGGGACGGCGGCGGCTCGGGCGAGCCGAGGTCGCTGCCGGCGGGCTGCTGGACGACGGCGGCCTGACTGGCGGCCCGGTCGGCGAAGTCGTTGAGCGGGTCGCCGTCGACCTGGTGGGCGGGCACGTAGCGGAACTCGACGGAGCGGCCGTCGAGCAGTTCGTCGATGCGCACCACCAGGTCCTGGTTGGCGACGGGCTTGCCGGCCGCGTTCTTCCAGCCGTTGCGCTTCCAGCCGGGCAGCCAGGTGGTGACGGCCTTCATGGCGTACTGGGAGTCCATCCGGATCTCCAGCGGCACGTCCGGGTCGGTCGAGGCGAGCAGCCGCTCCAGGGCGGTCAGCTCGGCGACGTTGTTCGTGGCCCTGCCCAGCGGTCCCGCCTCCCAGCGGGCGGGGCTCTCGCCCTCGTCGGCGACGACCCAGGCCCAGCCGGCCGGTCCCGGGTTTCCCTTCGACGCCCCGTCGCACGCGGCCACCACTCGTTCACGCATGTGTCCGATCATGCCACGCCGGGCGGACCGGCCGGCCCGCCCGGGGGGTCGGTCGCTCACACGTCCGTGAGCTGCGGCATCTCCCCGGAGGTGGTCGTCACGTCGATCACCGAGAAGAGGGCGCCCTGCGGGTCGCCGAGCGCCGCGAACCGGCCGAAAGGGCTGTCCATCGGGCCGAAGTGCAGGGTGCCGCCGTGTTCGGTGGCGCGGGCGACGGCGTCGTCGCAGTCGGGGACGGAGAAGTAGACGTTGATGTACGGGGGCGCCTCGGGCGGGAAGTCGTCGGACATCTCCATCCGGCCCAGCACGGGATCCCCGTCGACCCTGAACACCCGGAAGTCCATCGGCTCGTGTTCCATCTGCTGCGCGGTGTAGGGGAAGACTGCGGGGAAGAACGCGTCGGACGTGCCGGGTTCTCGGGTGAAGATCTCCGCCCAGCAGAACGCGCCCGGCCGGCCCATCTCCGTGTCGAAGCCCTCGTGGGTGCCGCCCTGCCAGACGCCGAAGACGACGCCGCCCGGGTCACGGGCCAGGCACATGCTGCCGAACGCGCCGACCTCCATCGGTTCCATCAGGATCTCGCCGCCGTTGTCGCGGATCTTCGCGGCGGTGGCGTGGACGTCCGGGGACGCCAGGTAGAGACACCACTGCGACCGGCCCTCCTGGCCGGGCATCGGCGGTACGACGGCCGCGGCGGCCTTGCCGTCCGCGTAGGCCTCGGTGTAGTTGCCGTGCTCCGACGACGCCTCGCTGAAGGTCCAGCCCAGAACCTCCCCGTAGAAGCTCTTGGCCGCTTCGACGTCGCCGAACATCGCGTCGGCCCAGCACGGGGTTCCCTCGGGTTTCACGGCCATGGCTGCGCGCCCCTCTTCCGGATGCGATGACTTGTCCGGTTCCTCACGCTAGCCAGGCCCGGCCCGGCCCGCGCGCGGGGCGACGCCGTCCGGGCCGCCGTGACGGGTCCGGCCGCCGCCGGGCGTCCGGACCCGTCACGCGGGTGGTCAGCGCAGCGCGCGCGGATCGGCGTGCAGGCGGTCCGCGAGGCGGATGGTGATGAACTCGTTGTCGTCCGCCTCGCCCGGCGTGCGCCCGGACGAGAAGGGGAAGTTGTTGTCGTTCAGTACGGCCAGGGTGCGGTCGTCGAGCAGGACGACGTCCTCGATGGTGGTGAACGGGAAGCGGAAGGTCTCGCCGAAGCCGCCGATCCCCTGCGGGTTGGCGAGGTCCAGCAGGTCCGCCACCAGGGTCTTGTCCATCACGCCGTCGCCGTCGCGGTCGCGGCTGTCGGCGAGGTAGATCCGCTTGAAGCGGGCCGCGTCGCCCTGGCCGCCGTCGCGCTCGATCACCAGGAAGCGATGCCGGTCGACCGCGATGGCGTCGCCGATGGCGTGCGCGGGGGACTCCAGGCGGTAGACGAAGTGCTCGCCCGTGTAGGCCCGTCGGCGCAGGTCGAACTCGCTGAAGCGCAGATCGCCGGGCGTGTCGCCGGTGACAGTGCCTTCCAGGAGCGGGTAGAGGCGGCGGCCGTCGACGGAGCGGGCCAGGCCCTCGAAGCCCTTGCTGCCGCCGATGGTCGGCTGGGCGCCGTCGAGGTGGGGGTTCTCCGGCGCCTGGACGCCGGGGAGCGCGATCGGCGCCTCCAGGAGGCGTCCGCGGGCGGAGAAGTGCAGCAGGAACGGACCGAACTCGTCGCCGATCCAGTACGTGCCGTCGGCGGCCCGCACGATCGACTCGACGTCGAAGTCCGCGCCGGTCAGCCTGCGGTCGGCACGGGTGAGGGCGAAGGGGACCCGGTGGTCGGGGTCCCTCAGCCCGAAGCCGCCGAGGACCTCCAGCTCGCCGCTCTTCGTGTCGGGCTTCACCCGGTGCACGCGCAGCAGGTAGTCGGCGCTGTTGGCCTTGTTGCCGTAGCCGTTGTCGGACAGCACGTCGAAGGTGCCGTCGTGCCGGTTCACGATGCCGCTGAAGCCCTGCACCGGCTGGCCGGCGAAGGGCGCGGCGATGCCGTTGAACGGGCCCGCGCCGATGAGGGCGCCGGAGGGCTCGCTGCCGGGGACGAAGGTCTCGGCCGGCAGGGAGGCGAAGCCGGTGAGCGCGGCCCGCCCGAAGTCGCCGTCCGGGTGACCCTTTCCGGCCGCCGCGGGAGAGGCCAGCGCCACCGTGAGCACTGCGGCGCCGAGCATGATCGAAGTTCTTCTCATGGGGCGCACGCTAGAGACGCCGTGTGACCGGCACGCCAACGCCGGGAGACGAATCCGGACACCTGTCCGGACCTCGTCTCCCGGGCGGCCCCGGCCTCACTCCCCCGCGGCCGCCTTCTCCAGCGCGGCGATGTCGAGCTTGCCCATCGACAGCATCGCCTTGATCGCGCGCCCGGCCCGCTCCTCGTCCGGGTCGTCGATCAGCTCCGGGAGCCGGGTCGGGACGACCTGCCAGGAGACGCCGTACCGGTCCTTGAGCCAGCCGCAGGGGCCGGGCTCGCCGCCGCCCTCGGTCAGCCGGGTCCAGTAGTAGTCGACCTCGTCCTGGTCGGCGCAGTCGATCTGGAAGGAGACGGCCTCGTTGAACTTGAACGCCGGTCCGCCGTTGAGGCCGACGAACCGCTGGCCGTTGAGGGTGAACTCGGCGGTCATCACGCTGCCGGCGGGGCCGGGACCGGCCTCGCGGTAGCGGCTGATCCGCCCGAGGGCGGCGTCCTTGAAGACGGACACGTAGTAGTGGGCCGCCTCCTCGGCCTGGCCGTCGAACCAGAGGCAGGTGGTGAATCCGTTGTTCGTCATGGGGACCTCCCGGGGCGCGAAACGCTGACACCTGTACGACCGGGGCGCGCCCCGGAACTCATCGGTCGCCGGCCGCTTCGCCCGTGGCGAATCTGCCGCGGGCAGACAGACATTCCACGGCCGGGGAGCGGGGCCGAAGGTGGAGGCACGGCGCGCCGGACCCGACGGGGCAGGCGCGCGACGGACACGTTCGACGACTCGACAAGGAGCGCCGATGTCACCATTCCTCGCCGGCACCCGCCCGGCCCCGCTGCCCCGGGCCGCGGAGGGCGACACGCCGCCCACCCGGTTCGACGACCAGCTCGCCGCCCAGCTGCTCGGCCAGCGCATCGTGCTGCTCGGCACCCAGGTGGACGAGGTCTCCGCCAACCGGGTCTGCGCCCAACTGCTGATCCTGTCGGCGGAGGACGCGCACACCGACATCAGCCTGTTCGTGAACAGCCCGGGCGGGTCCGTGCACGCCGGGCTCGCCATCTACGACACGATGCGGCTGATCCCGAACGACGTGGCCACGCTCGCGATGGGGTTCGCGGCCAGCATGGGCCAGTTCCTGCTGAGCGTGGGCACGGCGGGCAAGCGGTACGCGCTGCCGAACGCGCGGATCATGATGCACCAGCCGTCGGCGGGCATCGGCGGCACGGCCGCGGACATCGAGATCCAGGCGGACAACCTGGAGTTCACCAAGCGGACCATCGAGCGGATCACCGCCGAGCACACCGGCCAGAGCCCGGAGACGATCTCCCGCGACGGCGACCGCGACCGCTGGTTCACGGCCGAGGAGGCCCGCGAGTACGGCTTGGTGGACCGGGTCGTGGACTCCTTCGCGGACGTCCTGCCGGCCGCTTCCCGGCGACGGATGGGGCTGTGACGATGGGAACGTACACGATTCCGAACGTCGTGGAGCGCACCCCGCGCGGCGAGCGGTCGTACGACGTGTTCAGCCGGCTGCTGTCGGAGCGGATCGTCTTCCTCGGCACCGAGATCGACGACGGCGTCGCGGGCGTCGTCATCGCACAGCTCCTCCATCTGGAGTCGGCGGCGCCGGACAGCGAGATCGCGATCTACATCAACTCGCCCGGCGGCTCGTACACCTCGCTGATGGCGATCTACGACACCATGACGTTCGTGCAGGCGCCGATCTCGACCTACTGCGTGGGCCAGGCGGCCTCCACGGCGGCGGTGCTGCTGGCGGGCGGGGACCCCGGGCGGCGGTTCGTGCTGGAGCACGCGCGGGTGCTGCTCGGCCAGCCGGCCAGCGGCGGCCGGCAGGGCACCGTCTCCGACCTCGCGCTCCAGGCCAGGGAGATGGTCCGCATCCGCGGCCAGGTGGAGGAGGTGCTGGCCCGGCATACCGGGCACGACGTGGCCACGCTGCGGTCCGACATGGACCGCGACAAGGTGTTCACCGCCCGGGAGGCGGTGGCGTACGGGCTGGCCGACGAGGTGCTGGGCCGGCGCCTGCCGCGGATGTGAGGCGCCGGCCCGGCGGGGGCGTCAGGCGGCCAGGCACAGCCCGTCGTACGAGGACCCGCGCGTCGCGTGCCGCGCGCTCGCCGTCCGGGAGGTGAGCCGGATCAGCTCGCCCTGGGCGCGCGCCAGGAGGTCGCCCAGGCTCAGGCCGAGGGCGCGGGCGGCGGCCGCGAGGACCTCCGAGGAGGCCTCCTTGCGGCCACGCTCGACCTCCGACAGATAGGGCATGGAGATCCGGGCGGCGTCGGCGACGTCCTTGAGGGTGCGTTCCTGGGCGAGGCGCTCGGTGCGCAGGACGTCCCCGACCAGGTCGCGCCAGAGCGGCTCCCTGGCCGCGGGGCGCTCGGGCTGAGGGCGAAGGGGGATGACGGGGGCTCGGTTCGGCGCTCGGCCGCTTCGGCTGCTCACCCCTTCAGCCTAGGAATCCCGGCCGCCGGGGGAAGGGAGGGGCATTCCGCCCTGGGGGGAATCTGCGGGGCGACCGCCGGTTTTCCGCCACTCGGGCACGGCGCGGGCACGCGTGGGGCATGTTCGGGCACACACTGGGTAGCCGCAGGTGTACGCCGGCGAGTACGGGGTACTCGCGGGCCACACCGCGGCAGGGTCGCGGACACTGTACGAGTAGCCGCAAAGGCAGACGTCGAACCATGACTTTCGTGGGAGAGGCAATGGACACCGCCGTGATCCGGTCGGAGGCAACGGTCGTCGAGGTGGACCCCAGGGCCGTGGCCCCGCGGGACGCGCGCGAGCTGTCCCGCCAGTTCTTCCAGCGCCTGACGGAGCTGGAGGAGGGCACCCACGAGTACCAGTACGCGCGCAACACCCTGATCGAGATGAACATGTCGCTGGTCCGCTACGCGGCCGGCCGGTTCCGCAACCGCGGCGACGACATGGAGGACATCGTCCAGACCGGGATGATCGGCCTGATCAAGGCGATCGACCGGTTCGAGCTGTCGCGCGGGGTCGAGTTCACGTCGTTCGCCCTTCCCTACATCGTGGGCGAGATCAAGCGCTTCTTCCGCGACACCACCTGGGCGGTGCACGTGCCGCGCCGGTTGCAGGAGATGCGGGTCGAGCTGGCCCGGGCGCGCGAGGAGCTCGCCAGCCGCCTCGACCGCGAGCCGACGGTGGCCGAGCTGGCGACGCTGATGAACGCCTCCGAGGACGAGGTGATCGAGGCGCAGATCGCCGCGAACGGCTACAACTCCTCGTCGCTGGACGCGGCCCTGACCGGCGACGGACCGGAGAACGGCGAGGCCGTCCTCGCCGACTTCATCGGCGTCGAGGAGCACGGGCTGCGGCTGGTGGAGGACTTCCATTCGCTCGCGCCGCTGATGGCCGAGCTGGACGAGCGCGACCGGCAGATCCTGCACCTGCGGTTCGTCGAGGAGGCCACTCAGGCGGAGATCGGCGAGCGGCTCGGCTGCTCGCAGATGCATGTCTCGCGGCTGCTGAAGCGGATCATCGTGCGGCTGCGCCGGGGGATGCTGGGCGAGCTCGGCTGCGCCTGACCCGGCTCACTCGGGCTGCGCCCGGACCGGTTCACTCAGCGGTCAGCCGCACGACCGCGCCGACCCGCTTGCCCACCGGCACCCGCTCGACGGTCACCCGCGCGGCCAGCGCGTTGACGATCTCCAGTCCGTGCCGGCCGACGCGGGACGGGTCGCGCGGGAAGAGCCGGGGCAGGGCGGGGCTGCTGTCGCAGACGTGGACCGTCAGGGCGCCGCCGGTGCCCTCCAGCTCGAGGATGTACGGGCCGTTGCTGTGCCGGTCGGCGTTGGTGACGAGTTCGCTCACCACCAGGAGCACCTCGCCCTCGGTACGCGGGCCGATCTCGGCGCACCACTCGGTCCTGAGCTGCTCCAGGAAATGGGCGGCGAGTTCACGCGCCTCGGCGATGCTGCCGGTCGCGCCGGTGTAGTGCGCCGCCCGCCGCAGCGGTTCCACGGGCACGTCGAATCCCTCCGGTACGACGGCCCCGTCACGGTGCTCGATCATGCGTGTCTCTCTCCGAAGCCGGCCTGGCCGGACGCTGCTGCACCTGTCCTCGTACCCCGGGCCGGGCACGGCAGTCCAGAGTGCAGCAGACGTCACAGTGTTCGCAGGACGGTACCGGGCCGGCTCGGGAGTCCCGAAGCCGGCCGGTGGCCGGCGCGAGGTGACGGGGATGGCGCGCCTATGTCCCGGAGTCCGGCGGCGCGGAGTCCGCCGGAGCCTCCGGCGCCTCCGGTGCGGCCGGTGACTCGGGGGACCGCGGCGGGTCGGGGTCCTCGGGCGCCTCGGGCTCGGGGGCGGGGGGTTCGGACGGGGTGGGTGTCTCGGGCTCCGGTCGCGGGGCTGGTTCGGAGCCGTCCTCCGGGTGCGGGGAGCAGGCGACCGGGGGGCCGCCGGGTTCGGGGGAGCAGGAGGCGGAGGCGGCCGGTGTGGAGACCTCGGCCGAGGGGGTGCCGCGGTCCTTCGGCGGTTCGGTCTCCCTGTCCTTCTTCCCGGTGTCGCCCTTCGGCCGGGCGATCCACTCGCCGCGCTCGTCGTCGTAGAGCACGAACTCCTTCACGGGCTTCGGGGCCGGGTTGACGAAGACGACGTTCGAGGGGCGGTAGGAGGGCCAGGTGTCGCCGGTCCGCTCCGGTGTGCCGCGCAGGGCGACGGGCGGGGTGAGCGGGTTGCCGCAGGCGCAGCGCACGCGCGGGACGCCTCGGCCGTCGACGAGGACGGCCGTGCCGGCCTGGAGGACGGCCTGGTAGGGGGTGGCGACGCCGTCGCGGTAGCCGTGGTTGGTGACGCGGGTGTCCAGGCGCAGCTGCACGGGCGTCAGGGAGCGCAGATGGGCGGGGACCTCGGAGGGGCGCACGTCGGCGACCGCGGCGAAGGCCCGGTTCTTGGCCGGGTCCCTCTCGAGGAAGCGGATCTGCCGCTCGACGTCGCAGCTGGCGGAGTTACGGGTGCCGCCGTAGAGGCCCGGGTCCCCGCCGTCGACGCCGCGCACGGCGCCCGGGGGCGCGGACTCGGTCGCCGAGGGGGTGGCGGGAGGTGCGGAGCTGTCCTTGGCGGTGGACTCGGTGAAGGGGTCGGGGCCGCTCTTGCCGGCGGCCTGGAGGAACAGTTCGCCGCCGCCCCCGGCCACCGTATTGCTGCCGCCGTCGGGGCGCGTGAGGACGAACGCCACGGCCACGGCGGCGGCCGCCAGTACGGCGAGCACGGCGATGCGCGGGACGGACCGCCACCAGGGGCGGCGTGGCTGCGGGGCCTGGCTCGCACCGCCGCCGGGCGGTGGGGACGGCGGGCCGGACGGCGGCTGGGAGGGGCCCGACAGGGGGCCCGAGGGCGGGCCGGTGGGGCGGCCGGAGGACGGCGGTTCGACGCTCACGAGCTGTGCTCCCCTTTTCCCCCGCTCCCCCCTTTTCGGATTACCTCAATTGTGAGCGCCGCTCCCCGAGGGTCCGCAAGCGGACGCGGACGGCCCACTCGGCGGGCGGGCGCCGTCGGTGCTGCTTAGCGTGGCAGGCGTGAGCGTGCGAACCCCCTCCGACCGGGCCGTCGCCGCCCGTCATGGCTGGTCCCGGGCCCTCGCCGTCGTGCTGGCGGGACTGCTCGCCATGGGGGTCGTCGCCGTGCTGGGGCTGTGGGCGGCCGGGGCGGCGGACCTGCCCGACGGGGCGCTGTGGCGGGTGACCGCCGCGACGCTGGTGACCGCCGTCGGCGGCGCCGTGGAGATGACCGGCGACGCCGGAGGGCTGGCCGAGACGGAGGCGGAGCTGACGGCCGTCCCGCTGTCCGTGACGCTCGTCGGGGCGCTGGTGATCGCGGCGGGCTTTCTGCGTCCGCTGCGGCACCGGGCGGTGGCGGGCGGGCGCGAGCTGGCCGGCTGGGCGGGGCGGATCGCCGCGCTGTGGCTCCTGGCCGTGCTGGGCCTCGGTCTCGCCGCCCGGCAGACGTTCGAGGTGTCCCTCGGCGAGGGCACGATCGCCGACATCGGCGACCTGCTGGGGGTCGCCCCGCGGGTCGGCTTCGCCGCGGACGTGCCGCTGAGCCTGCTGTTCGGGCTGCTGTGGCTGGCGGGCGTGCTGCTGCTGGCGCTGATCGTGGCGCGCGGGGCGCCGCTGCCGGGGCGGCTGCTGCGGTTCCAGGAGTCGGTGCGCCCGGCCGCGTACGCCATGGTGGCGCTGCTGCTGGCGCAGGTGGTGCTGGGGCTGGTGGCCGGCGTGTTCGTGGCGGCGACGCGCGATCACCCGGCCGAGACGTTCGCGGTGATCCTGCTGGGGCTGCCCAACCTCGTCTGGCTGGCGCTGACGCTGGGCCTGGGCGCCACCTGGGACGGCCGGGTGGAGGGGCCGTTCGGGCTGCCGATGCCGCCGGTCCTGGACGAGGTGCTGCGCGGCCCCGAGGTCGCCGCGCTGAACGTGGGGACGCTCGCGGAGCACGACGGGCGGGTGTGGTGGCTGGTGGTGGCCGACGTGGTGCTGGTCGTGGGAGCCGCGTTCGTGATGGCGGCGCGGTCGCCGGCCCGGACGCGGGTGTGGCAGCACGCGGTGCGCCTGGCCGTCGCACTGGCGCTGACGGCCTTGATGATCTGCCTGATCGGCCGGGTCTCGGCGTCGTACGGCCTGTCCGTGCTGGGCATCGGCGATCTGGGCGGCGCTCTGGACGGGGAGCTGTTCCTGCGCCCGCGCCTGTGGTCGGCGCTGGGACTGGCGCTGTTGTGGGGTGGGGCGGCCGGTCTCGTCGGCGGGCTGCTCGCGGCGCGGGTGCGGCGGCGGGGGCAGGCCCGCTAACCGGGCCGTCCGAAGACCGGCGCGGCCCAGGAGGGCGGCGGTTTCGGCTCCGGGCCGTGCGGGCGTACGGCGTCCCGGTCCACCTTCGTCGTCGGGTGGCCGGCGTCGTGGGCGCCGGCGAGGGCGGTGCGCAGGTCGGCGACGAAGGCGAGGCAGGAGTCGTGGCGGTCGCCGGGGGTCTTGGCGAGCGCCCGGGCGAAGACGGCGTCGACGGCGGCGGGCAGGTCGGGGCGGGCCCCGGTCGGGGGCGGCGGCTCGTCGTACTGGTGGGCCCAGAGCAGGGCCATGTCGTCGTCGCGGCGGAACGGCGGATGCCCGGTCAGGCACTCGTGGACGACGCAGGCGAGCCCGTAGACGTCGCAGCGGCTGTCGACGGGCCGCCCGGAGATCTGCTCGGGCGCGACGTAGTCGAGGGTGCCGACGAACTGGCCGACCTGGGTGAAGCCGGTCAGCGACAGGGACTTCTTGGTCAGCCCGAAGTCGGTGAGGTAGACGTGCTCGGGGTGGTCGCTGTCGGTGCCGCGGGCGACCAGGATGTTGCCGGGCTTGACGTCCCGGTGGACCAGGCCGTGCTCGTGGGCGGCGTCCAGCGCGGAGGCCACCTGTCCGGCGATGCGCACGGCGGTCGCGGCGGGCAGCGGGCCCCGCCGGTCGAGGAGGTGGCGCAGGTCGCTGCCGGCGACGTGGCGCATGGCGATGTAGAGGATGCCGTCGGTCTCGCCGGCCTCGAAGACCGGCACGATGTGCGGGTGGTCGATCTGGGCGGCCACCCGGGACTCGTGGGTGAAACGCCGCCGGAAGGTGTCGTTGCGGGCGAGTTCCGGGGCGAGCAGCTTGAGCGCGACCGTGCGGTCCAGGCGCAGGTCCCGCGCCCGGTACACGACGGCCATGCCGCCGCGGCCCAGCTCGCCCTCGATGCGGTACCCGGCCACCTGCCGGCCGATCGGCCCGGAGGCCCGGCCGGAGAACGGTCCCGCGTCGGCCGCCGTCACCGCTCGCCCTCGGGCGTCACGACCCGCGTCGGCGGATGGTCGGGCACGGTGGCGCCGGCCGGCGGCCGGTCGGCGCGCGGCGGCTCGTCCACGGCGAGGGCGGCCAGCCGTGCCCCGTCGCAGTGCGCCCACTGCCCGGTCTCGGCGTCGTACAGCCAGACGGATTCCCCGTCGACGACGACGCCGATCCGCTCGCCTTGGGTGCGGGCGCGGAAGGACTCGCCGTCGAGGCCGCCGCTCATGAGGTCCCGCACGGCGGCCCGGTAGCCGGCCAGGGCCTGCTCGGCGCGGGCCAGCAGGGGGCGCGGGTCCGCGGTCCCGGTGAGCCGGGCGCCCGTGGTGGGCGGGTCGTCGGGCAGGGTGATCAGGCGGCGGGCGTCGACCCAGGCGGACCAGCCGTTGGCGCACAGGACGCGGCCCCAGTCGCCGAGCCGTTCGACGAGCCGGACGGGCAGCAGGGGGTCGAGCGGCACGGTGGGCCGGTCGGGGTCCGGGCTCTCCCAGGCGGGCACGCCGTCCCTGGGGACGACGTGCGTGGGCCGGAAGCCGGGGGTCGCCATGGCCTGCGCCTACTTCCGCATCACGACGGGCTCGCGTCGGCGCAGGAGCCGCGCCACCAGGAAGCCCAGCGCCAGGGAGAGGACGAGGAGCATGCCGACGTTCACCAGCCAGGTGCCGGACGCGTGGGCGAAGAGCGGGTCGCTGCTCAGCTCTCCGGGCGAGATGCGGGCCAGGTCGACGGTGCCGGCCATCGCGGCGAACGCCCACCGCGAGGGCACGAGCCAGGACAGCTGGGTCAGCCCGGGCACGCCGTCCAGGGAGAGCAGGGCGCCGCAGAAGACGACCTGGACGATGGCGAGCAGCACCAGCAGCGGCATCGTCACCTCTTCCTTGCGGACGAGGGCGGAGACGAACAGGCCGAGCATCATCGCCGTGAACGCGAGCAGGGCGACGGCGACGGTGATCTCGACAAGGGGCGGCATCAGCACCCCTCGGCCGCCGGGGACGCCCAGGTCGACGCCGAGCAGCGCGACGAGGGTCAGCACGACGGCCTGCACGACCGTGACCGTGCCGAGCACCACCACCTTGGACATCAGGTAGGCCGATCTGGACAGGCCCACCGCCCGTTCCCGCCGGTAGATCACCCGTTCCTTGACCAGTTCGCGCACAGCGTTGGCGGCGCCGGTGAGCACGCCGCCGACGCACAGGATGAGCAGGACGTTCATGGCCGACTTGCGGGTCAGCTCACCGCCCGCGAGGGCCCGGGCCATCGCGCCCATCACGAAGGGCAGGGCGATCATGACGGCGAGGAAGGTGCGGTCGGCGCTGAGCGCGGCGGCGTAGCGGCGCACCAGCGTGCCGAGTTGGGCGCCCCAGCCGCGCGGGCGGGGCGGCCGGTACAGGATCACGGGCCCCTCACGGGGCAGCCGGGGCTGCGCGGAGGCGTCCCGGACGTACTGCCGGTGGGCCGGTGAGGCGCGGTACTCCTTCGCCCAGTCGCGGTCCCGGTCGGCCTCGAACGCCTCGAAGGCCTCCGGCCAGTGGGCGAAGCCGAAGAACGCGAGCGCCTCGCCCGGGGGTCCGTAGTAGGCGACCTTGCCGCCCGGGGCGAGGACCAGCAGCCGGTCGCAGACGTCGAGGCTGAGGACGCTGTGGGTGACGACGATGACGGTGCGGCCGTCGTCGGCGAGGCCGCGCAGCATGTGCATCACGGAGCGGTCCATGCCGGGGTCGAGGCCGGAGGTGGGTTCGTCGAGGAAGAGCAGGGACGGCTTGGTGAGCAGTTCCAGGGCGACGCTGACCCGTTTGCGCTGGCCTCCGGAGAGGCTGTGCACGGGCTGGCCGGCGCGCTCCACCAGGCCGAGTTCGCGGATGACCTCGTCCACCCGGGCGCGCCGCTCGGCCTTGGCGGTGTCCTGGGGGAAGCGCAGTTCGGCGGCGTAGGTGAGGGCGCTGCGGACGGTGAGCTGGGCGTGCAGGATGTCGTCCTGGGGGACGAGTCCGATGCGCTGCCGCAGTTCCGCGTAGTCGTGGTAGAGGTCGCGGCCGTCGTAGAGGACGGTGCCGTGGTCGGCGGGGCGCTGCCCGGTCAGGGCGTTCAGCAGCGTCGACTTGCCGGCGCCGCTCGGGCCGACCACGGCGAGCAGGCACTTCTCCCCCACCGGGAAGGACACGTCGTCCAGCAGGGTCTTGCGGCCGCGGTCCACGGCGACGGTGAGGTCCTGGACGTCGAGGGAGATCTCGCCGGTGTCGACGTACTGCTGGAGCTGGTCGCCGACGAGGCAGAAGTCCGAGTGGCCGACGCCGACGATGTCGCCCTGGCGGACGGGGGCCGCCTCGTCGACCCGCAGGCCGTTGAGGTAGGTGCCGTTGTGGCTGCCGAGGTCGACGATCTCGTAGGCGCCGTCGGTGTGGGCGCGCAGCTCGGCGTGGTGGCGGGAGACGACGAGGTCGTCCACGACGAGGTCGTTGTCGGGGGCGCGGCCGATGCGGATGGTGCGGGTGGGCAGCGGGCGGACGCTGGTCGGCTGACGGAAGGTGTGGGTGAGCGCGGGGTGGGAGACGCCGGAGGGGCGCTCCGGGGGCGGGGCGGGCGGGCCTGCCAGGACGACGCGGGGGCCGTCGTTGGGGTTGCCGAAGCGGACGACGCTGCCGGGGAGGACCTCGCACTGCTCGACGCGGTGGCCGTCGGCGTAGGTGCCGTTCGTGCTGTGCTCGTCCAGGAGCGTCCAGCGGCCGCCCTGCGGGCGCAGCACGGCGTGGTGCCAGGAGACACGGCTGTCGTCGAGGACGATGTCGCACAGCGGGTCGCGGCCGACGTGGTAGTCCCGGTTCGGGACCATCACCGTGGAGCCCGTCTCGGTCTCCAGCACGAGTTCGGGCGCCATCGACGCGGCAGGCCGCTCCGCCATGCCTGAATTCTACCGATTCACCCGGAAGTGTGCCGGGTGATCGCGGTCAGGCGACGGGGACGACGAGAGCAGGGGCGGCGCGCTGCATCCGCAGGGCGTCGACGGACTCCGCGAGCAGTTCGTATTCGGTGGTGTCGTCGCTGGTGGCGATGCGCACCAGACGGCCCGCGGCCAGCTCGTCGGCGACCAGTTCCTGTCGGCCCACGTCGGCGCACCAGGCGCGCAGGACGGTCGGCACGTCGGTCACGCCGGCGCCGACCGGAACCAGTGCGCCCGGCGGGTACGCCGGGGATTCGGGCCGGGGATCGAGCCGTTCGGCGATCCAGGTCGCGCGGTCCCGCAACCACCACAGGGCGAGCGCCAGGGTGGGCGCCCGGTAGGTGCCGAGGGGCACCCCGATGCGTTGCCCGCCGCAGGTGCCGTACGCCGTGACGTGGCACAGGAATTCGTCGTGCACGCTCCGCCTCCCCGCCGCGCCGATCGCCTGCCGGTGGCGCCTCATTCGGTGCGGCTCCTGTGCCGTGAAAAGCATCCCTGGCGTTTGAGTATCTTCACTCTTGAATCACTGTCACCACGCCTTTTTGGCCAGTCTCCTGGCATATTCACCACGCGTATTGGCCGGAATTCCACGGGTGATGATCGCTGGCCGGGCGACCGGGATCACCGGCCGGGAAGGCACAAGGAGACGGAACGGAAAGGCGCACGCGGAATTCATAACACCCTCCGCAAAGCCGTGGCCAAGGGATGTTGGACATATCCCGGCGGTTTGTCGACGCTCGCGGACGCAATGGCGGCACTTCCGCGCGGCGATCGTCATGAATGCCGCGGATCGCGTCCTGGGCGCCCGGCCCGAGAGGGCGAGGACTCGCCGCCCGGCCGACGCGGGCGACCGGGGCCGGTGACAGCACGCAGGGCCGACCCCGGCGGGATCGGCCCTGCGTCGCCGGGAACGCGGCGCACCGCTGCCCCCGGACGGGGCGGTTTACGCCTTGACGACGGCGTCGATTCCGGACAGTTCCTCCGCGTCGAAATCCAGGTTGGCGGTCGCCGCCACGCTGTCCTCCAGCTGCCGGGCGCTGCTCGCGCCGACCAGGGCGGAGGTGACCCGGCCGCCGCGCAGGACCCAGGCCAGGGCCATCTGGGCCAGGGACTGGCCGCGGGCGGCGGCGATCTCGTTGAGGGCGCGCAGGCGGCCCACCAGTTCCTCGGTCACCGCGTCGGAGTTCAGGAACGGGCTGTCGCTCGCGGCGCGGGAGTCCTCGGGGATGCCGTCGAGGTAGCGGGCGGTGAGCAGGCCCTGCTCCAGCGGGGAGTAGGCGATGGACCCGACCTGGAGCTCGTCCAGCGCGTCGAGCAGGCCCTCCTCCTCCGGGCGCCGGTCGAGCATCGAGTAGCGGGGCTGGTGGATGAGGAGCGGGGTGCCGAGCCCGGCGAGGATGCGGGCCGCCTCCCGGGTCTGCTCCGGCGTGTAGTTCGAGACGCCCACGTACAGCGCCTTGCCCTGCTGCACCGCCGAGTGCAGGGCCCCCATCGTCTCCTCCAGCGGCGTCTCGGGGTCCGGCCGGTGGGAGTAGAAGATGTCGACGTACTCCAGACCCATCCGCCGCAGGCTCTGGTCGAGCGAGGACAGCAGGTACTTGCGCGAGCCCCACTCGCCGTACGGCCCGGGCCACATCAGGTAGCCGGCCTTGGTGGAGATCACCAGCTCGTCGCGGTACGGCGCGAAGTCGGACTTCAGCGCCTCGCCCAGCGCGGACTCGGCGGCGCCGGGCGGCGGGCCGTAGTTGTTGGCCAGGTCGAAGTGGGTGACCCCGAGGTCGAAGGCGCGGCGCAGGATGGCGCGCTGGGTCTCGACCGGCCGGTCGGGCCCGAAGTTGTGCCACAGACCGAGCGACAGCGCGGGCAGCTTCAGGCCGCTGCGTCCGGTGCGCCGGTAGGGCATGTCCGCGTAGCGGTCGGGGTGTGCGGTGTACAACGCGACTCCAGAGAGGTTGGCACGACAGACACACCACTGTGTCCCGACCGGCGGCAGCAGTCCAACAGAAGAATGCGATGGAATTCAGCGACTACGCTTCTCAGTCATGGAACTGCGCCATCTTCAGCACTTCGTCGCCGTGGCCGAGGACCAGCACTTCACCCGCGCGGCGGAACGGCTGCTGGTGTCCCAGTCCGGGCTCTCCGCCTCGATCCGCTCCCTGGAGCGGGAGCTCGGCACCGCCCTGTTCGTGCGCACGACCCGCAGGGTCACCCTCACCGAGGCGGGCCGCGCCCTGCTGGGCGAGGCCGAGCGCGTCCTGGCGCAGGTCCGCTCCGCCCACGAGGCGGTGGCCGCCGTGCAGGGCGTGCTGCGCGGCACCCTCGCGCTCGGCACCGAGCAGTGCATCGCCGGGGTGAACGTGGCCCGTCTGCTCGCCGCGTTCCGCCGCCGGCACCCGGACGTGGAGGTCCGGCTGCGCCAGGCGGGCTCCGGCGCGCTGGTCGAGGAGGTCGCCGCCGGACGCCTCGACCTCGCCTTCGCCGTGCGCATCGAGGAGGACACCGACCAGCTGCGCAGCGTGGCACTGGCCGGCGAGGCGATGACCGTGCTGTGCCATCCGGCGCACCCGCTCGCCGCCGAGGGCGCGCCCGTGACGCCGGAGGACCTGGGCGGCGAGGTCTTCGTCGACTTCCACCCCGACTGGGGCCCGCGCCGGATCACCGACGCCGCCTTCGCCGCGGCGGGCGTGCGGCGGTCCGTGGCGCTGGAGGTGAACGACGTGCACGGGCTGCTCGACCTGCTGGACGAGAACCTCGGCATCGCCGTCGTCCCCCACCACTTCCGGCACAAGCGGGCCTCGCTCACCGCGCTCCCCCTCAAGGGCGCCGGCGACGCCGTCTACGAGACCGTCGCCCTGCTGCCGCCCCCGCAGGCGACGAGCCCGGCGGCGCGGGCCCTGATGAAGCTGCTGGAGACGGGGAGCGCGTGAGCCGCCCCTGGGCCATGGTGGACGTATGCACGCGAAGGACATCCTCATCGACGGCTACGGCCGCATCCGGGAAGAGGTCCACGCCGTCCTCGACGGCCTGACCGCCGACGAACTGGCCGCCCGCCCCGGCCCGGACGCCAACCCGATCGCCTGGCTGGTGTGGCACCTGACCCGCGTCCAGGACGACCATGTCGCCGACGCCTTCGCACTGGAGCAGGTGTGGCTGTCGCAGGGCTGGGAGAAGCGCTTCGGCCTCGGCCTGCCCCGCCACGACACCGGGTACGGGCACACCTCGGCGAAGGTCGCCAAGGTGCGCGTCGGCTCCCCCGACCTGCTGACCGGCTACTACGACGCCGTCCACGAGCAGACGCTCGGGGCCCTGCGCGGCCTCGCCGCCAAGGACCTCGAACGCGTCGTCGACGAGAACTGGGACCCGCCGGTCACCCTCGGCGTCCGCCTGGTGAGCGTCCTGTCCGACGACCTCCAGCACGTGGGACAGGCCGCCTACGTGCGCGGGCTGCTGCCGAACGCGTCCGCGTAGCCGGGCAGGACGACGTCCTCGATCAGCGTCCTGCGCTCGTCGAACGGGATGAACGCGCTCTTGACGGCGTTCACGGTGACCGTGCGCAGGTCTTCGAGCGTCCAGTGCGCCTGCTCGACCAGCAGGGACATCTCGCGGGTCATCGTCGTGCCGGAGACCAGCCGGTTGTCGGTGTTGAGGGTGACGCGGAAGCCGAGGTCCTTCAGGGCCGTGATCGGGTGCTCGGCGATCGAGGCGGCGGCGCCCGTCTGCAGGTTGGACGTGGGGCACATCTCCAGCGCGATCCGCCGGTCGCGCACCCAGCCGGCGAGCCGCCCGAGCTTGCCCGCCGTGAGGTCGGGGATGTCGTCGGTGATGCGCACGCCGTGCCCGAGGCGCTGGGCGCCGCACACCTGCACCGCCTGGTGGATGCTGGGCAGCCCGTGCGCCTCGCCGGCGTGGATGGTGAACGGCACGTTCTCGTGGCGCAGGTGCTCGAAGGCGGCGAGGTGGTCGGCGGGCGGGAAGCCGTCCTCGGCGCCGGCGATGTCGAAGCCGACGACGCCGGAGTCGCGGTGGGCGACGGCGAGACCGGCGATCTCCCGGGTGCGGTCGAACATGCGCATCCCGCACAGCAGGGTGCGGACCCGCACGGGCGTCCCCGCGGCGGCGGCCTTCGCCATGCCGGCCGCGAGGCCCTCCTGGACGGTCTCGACCACCTCGGGCAGGGTCAGTCCGCCGCTGACCATCAGCTCGGGGGCGTAGCGCACCTCGCCGTAGACGACGCCGTCGGCCGCGAGGTCGAGCACGTACTCCTCGGCGGCCCGCAGCAGGCCCTCGCGGGTCTGCAGCACGGCGAGGGTGTGCTCGAAGGTGGCGATGTAGCGGACCAGGTCGCCGGAGCCGGCGGCGTCGACGTACCAGGCCGCGAGGGCTTCGGGGTCGGTGGTCGGCAGGGCGTGGCCGATCTCGGCCGCCAGCTCGATCAGCGTCGCGGGGCGCAGGGCGCCGTCGAGGTGGTCGTGCAGGACGGCCTTGGGCAGGCGGCGGAGGACGTTGGATTCTATGCGCGTAGATTTCATGGTGCGGTGTTCCTCGGCGAAGACGGTTCGACAGGGGTGGGCGGGGAGCCCGTCACCCGGCGGGCTGGAGCAGGTCCCAGGTGTTCCCGTACAGATCACGGAAGACGGCGACCGTGCCGTACGGCTCGCGCCGCGGCTCCTCCAGGAAGGTCACGCCGGCGGCGAGCATCCGGGCGTGGTCACGGGCGAAGTCGTCGGTGTGCAGGAAGAAGCCGACCCGGCCGCCGGTCTGGTCGCCGACCCTGGCCCGCTGGGCCTCTCCCTTGGCCCGCGCGAGCAGCAGCCCCGTACCGCCGCCGCCCGGTGCGCCCGCCGCACCGCCCGGCTCCACGACGACCCAGCGGGAGCCGTCGGGACGGGGGGCGTCCTCGGCGAGACGGAATCCGAGGGCTCCGGTGTAGAAGCGGATCGCCTCGTCGTAGTCGTCCACGACCAGGGTCACCAGGGCGACGCGGGACATCGGGGCCTTTCGGGGAGGGCTGATTGACGGGTGAGGTTATACGTAAAACGCGAGGCGCGCCAGTCCCCTCCCCAGGGACCGGCGCGCCCGTGCTCCCGCGACCTCGGCAGTGGGGGCCGCCGCCCGGCCCCGCCTCAGCAGTACAGGTTGCCGCCCGGCTGGACTCCGAGGATCTGGGTGAACTGCTGGTACTTGGTCACCCGGCTCTGCACCTGCGCCGGGTTCCTGCCGTCGCACTCCATCGAGCCGTTGATGGAGCGGATGGTCTGGCCGAAGCCGGCGCCGTTCACCATGGCGTTGTGCGGGGTCATGGTGCCGGGGCCGCTCTGGGTGTTCCAGTACCACAGGGCCGTCTTCCAGGCGATGGCGGCGTCGTTCTGCACCAGCCAGGGGTTGCCCAGCAGGTCGATGCCGAGCGCGTCGCCCGCGGCCTTGTAGTTGAAGTTCCAGCTGAGCTGGATCGGCCCGCGCCCGTAGTAGGCGGCCTGCCCGGCCGGACAGCCGTACGGCCGGCCCCAGTCGCAGTAGTGCGGGTAGTTGGCGGTGTTCTGCTCGACGACGTGCACCAGTCCGCCGGTCTCGTGGCTGACGTTGGCGAGGAAGGCGGCGGCCTCCTGCTTCTTCGTCGTGTCGCTGCCGGTGGTGGCGAAGCCGGGGTAGGCGCTGAGCGCGGCGGTCAGGCCGCGGTAGGTGTAGAAGGCGTTCCGGTTCGGGAACATCTGGTTGAACTGGGCCTCGCTGACCACGAACGTGCCCACGGGCGTGCCGGAACCGGTGTCGCAGGCGTACGGCTCCCAGTACCAGGTGCTGATGGTGGGGTCGTAGCCCGGGTTGTCGTGCTCGGCGATGTACGCCTTGCCGTCGGTGTAGCGGACGATGTCGCCGGTGCGGTAGGCCTTGCCGGCCACCCAGTTCGGGTAGCTGGAGCAGGCGGCGGCCGACGCCGTGCCGGCGGGGACGAGGACCGGGACGGCGGTGGAGAGGGCGATCGCGGCCACGACCGCGGAGATGCGGCGCCTCGACAAGGGGATCAACTCCTTCACGGGGGCACGGCCGCTCCTCGGACGAGGGCAGGGCGGAGCCGGCCTTCCGCGCGTGCCGGGCGAACCGGCCACGGCGTGAGGGGCGGCCGTGGTGGGGGGTGTGGAGGCACACTCAACCGCATTGGTATGTACCAGTCAAGGGTGTAGACCAGTCACCGACGACACGACCGCCCCCGCCCCGCTCGGCTCAACTCGCCGCCGGCAGCGCGGGCTTCGTCCCGAGCGCGGCCGGAACCGGTCCACGGCCCGTGCGAGCGCCTCGTCGGCGTGCGACGCGAGAGTGAGGGCGCCGTCGTCGTGCACGGTGATCTCCCTGTCGAGGGTGAACCGGCCCTGCACGACGTGCGCCGCGCCCATGGAGTTGAGGACGGCCCGCAGCGCGTAGTCGATGGCCAGGACGTGGGCGGTGGTGCCGCCGGTGGCGAGCGGCAGCACGGTCTTGCCGGCGAGGGCGTCCTGCGGGAGCAGGTCGAGCAGGGCCTCGAGGACTCCCGAGTACGACGCCTTGTGGACGGGCGTGCCGACGACGACGCCGTCGGCACGGGCGAAGAGTTCGGCGACCCGCACGATGTCCGGGCGCCGCACGTCCGCACCGAGCAGCGCCTCGGCGGGGACGGCGCGCACGCCGAGCGGGGCGGCCCGGTGGCCCTGTGCGGTGAGGCGCCGGTCCAGGTGGGGCAGGAGAAGCCCGGTGCGGGAGGAGGCGGAAGGGCTGCCGGAGACGGACAGGACGGTGGCCATGGGTCCTCTTTCCGGCCGGCCGGCTCACGGGGCGCCGGCGGATCCGCTCCGGGTTTCCGTGGCGCGCCGCACCGCAACAGGCGTGAAGCCGCGCCGGGTTCGGGCGCGGCGATCAGGGGGAGGAGTGCGGCCGACCGGTGCCGCGCAGCGGCTGCGGCGCGCGAGGGAGAACGCGGATCGGATCAGGCCGCGGTGCTACGGCCGGCGCTGGAGACGCGCGCGAGGTCGACGTGGCGTCGCCTCGTGAGGTCCGGTCGCAGGGTCATGCCGTCGATCGTGGCAGCGGCGGGCGAGAACCGTCGAGGAACACCCGGCGGTTCTCGCATCGCGGGACGTCACCGACCGTCGTCGTCCGGCCGCACCACCACGAGGAAGGCGTCCGACTCCAGATCCATCACCACGGTCGCGGGCTCGCCCTCGGCCCGTCGCCGCGCCGCGTACTCCTCCGCCGGCCACGATCCGCGCGGGGCCCCCGCAGGAAAACGCTCCAGCACCTTGGCACCCATGACGGCAGACACCTCCACCTCTCGGACAATCGGCATCTTTCCTGTCATGCGCCTGCCCCGGATGTGCCCGAGCATGTTCACCTCCCGTCCGTCAATACGACAATTCAGAGATCCCTCGTCCGGGGGAAGGCCGCCCGGCCACGGGGGTGGCGGCCCCTAGGCTGTGCCGCGACTGTCCGAGCCACGGGGCCGTAGGCCCGAGGGAAGGCCGCACTCATGGTGAAGTACGCCGAACTGCCGTATCTCCGCCGCTGCGTGGAGCTCGCACGGCACGCGTTCGAGGCCGGGGACGAGCCGTTCGGGGCGCTGCTGGCCGACGCGGAGGGGCGGGTGCGCGCCGAGGACCACAACCGGGTCGTCGCGTTCGGCGACCGCACCCGGCACCCGGAGTTCGAGCTGGCCCGGTGGGCGGCCGAGCACATGTCGCCCGAGGAACGGGCGGGCGCGACCGTCTACACGTCCGGTGAGCACTGCCCGATGTGCGCGGCGGCGCACGGCTGGGTCGGGCTCGGCCGGATCGTGTTCGTGGCGTCCTGCGAACAGTACGCGTACTGGCTGGACGAGCTGGGGGTGCCCGCCCCTCCGGTGCGCTCGTACCCGGCCAACGAGATCTCGCCCAGGGTCGTGGTGGAGGGACCGGTGCCCGAACTCGTCGAGGAGGTGCGGGAGTTGCACCACCGGTTCTACGCCGGCCGCATCTGAGCCGGCCTGCGGGGCGCGCGCCCGGCGCCAGGCGGGCCTGACGAAGGCCCACCGGCTCGGGAGGTCTGCCGGTGGGCCTTCGCGTCCGGTGGGCCTCGGCGTCGCGGTGCCGGGCGGACGCATCCGGCCGACGTGCCGGGTGGGCGCGTCGGCGTCCCGCATGGCGGGCGCAACACGCTCACGGCACCGGGCGGGCGCGTTCCGTCAGCGCGTCGCCCCGGGCCGGAAGCGGCGGAACAGCGCGGCGCCGCCGAGGACCGCGGCCGTCGCGCCGACGGCCGCGGGCAGCAGGGCGTCGGCGCCCGTCTCGGCGAGGGCGACCTCGGGCGCCGGGGCGTGCGGCTCCGGCGCCGCCGGGGCCGGGGGCGTCTTGGGCGGGGCGACCGGCTCGGGATCGGGTTCCGGCTCGGCGGGTCGCGCGGGACTGTCGGGGCCGTTCACGGATTCGTTGCCGACTGCCGGGTTGCCGATGCCGCCGACGTTCACCGAGTTCCCGGTGATGTTGACCGGGACGTCCACCGGGAGCTGTGCCGCGTTGCCCGAGAGCACGCCGGGCGAACCGGCCGCGAGGCCGTCCGCCGAGGCTCCGTCGGCGGGGGCGCCCGCACGGTCCCGTGCCGGGCCGTCCGCCGCGTGAGCGCCGGCGCCGCCCTCGCGCCCCGCGGCGTCCCCGCCGTCGTTGACGCAGCGGTTGCCCGCGGCGGGGTTGAGCAGACCCACCACGCTCACGGTGTTGCCGCACACGTTCACCGGGACGTGGAGCGGCACCTGGACGGTGTTGCCGGAGGCCGCACCGGGTGAACCGACGGCGGCGCCGTCCGCCGAGGCGCCGCCGTCCGCCGCCAGCGCGAGATGTGCGGGGAATGCCGCGGCCATCGCACCCGAGGCGACGGCGACGGCGAGCACACGGTTCCGGGTAGCCCGTTTCATGGGTCCCTGCCTTCCAGACGTCATCGCGGGCATTCGCCCGCATGGCGTAGAACGCGGACAGGGCCATCCGGGTTATGCCCGGCCGGTCTTTCACTCCTTCGAGTGGCCCGGCGTCGAACGGGCGTCGAGCCGGTCGAGCACGCGACCACACCGCGCCGCCGCACGTCACGCTCCGCAAGCGTCGCCCGCCGCCCGGAGGCGGGGCTTGCGGGGCCGACCTATCGTGATCGAGGGCGCCGGGCACCGGTCCGCAAACGGGGCGCCCCTGGAGGCATCGATGCTGGCCAAGCTGACGACGCGGCACGCGCTCCGGCGCTGCGCGGTCACCGGGGCCGCCGGTCTGGCCCTGCTGGGGGCCGGGCTGCCGGCGGCGGGCGACGGCCCGTCCGGCCCGTCGCCCGCCCTGGACCGTTTCTACCGCCAGAAGGTGGCCTGGGCGGCGTGCGACGGCATGGAGGCGCCCAGGGATCTGCAGTGCGGAAAGGTCGCCGTGCCCGTCGACTACGGCCGGCCGGGCGGCGCCACCCTCGAACTGGCCCTCGCCCGCTACCGGGCGACCGGCGACAAGCGGGGCTCGGTGGTGCTGAACTTCGGCGGCCCCGGCGGCCCGGGCGTTCCCGAACTCGCCTACGGCGGCGAGGACTTCATGGGCCTGACCGACAACTACGACGTGGTCGGCTTCGATCCGCGCGGCGTCGGCCGGTCCTCCCCGGTCAGCTGCGGCGACTCGTACGAGAGCCCTGACGTGCCCGACGCCGCCGACGAGGCCCTGCGCGATCCGGGGGCGGTGTTGCGGCAGTTGGAGAAGGCGGCCGACCGGTGCGCCCGGCACTCGGGGCCCGTGCTGCCGCACATAGGCACGGTGAACGCGGCGCGTGACCTCGACGTCATACGCCAGGCGCTCGGCGACGACCGGCTCAACTACCTCGGCTTCTCCTACGGCACCCGGCTCGGCGCCGTGTACGCGGCGCAGTTCCCGGACAGGGTGGGCCGGCTGGTGCTCGACGGCGTGGACACGCTGACCGAGCCGCTGGCCGAGCAGGGCCGGGCGAGCGCCGCCGGACAGCAGACGGCTCTGGAGGACTTCATCGACTGGTGCGTGCGGGACATCGCCTGCCCGTTCGGCCAGGACGCGCGCCGGGCGCGGGAGGAGGTGCTGCGGCTGGTCCGCTCGCTGGACGAGGACCCGGTGCCGACGGCGTTCAGCGGCGCCTTCACCGGCCAGGACCTGGTGGGCGCCATCGGGCAGGCGCTCTACAGCAAGGATCTGTGGCCCTCGCTGGAGCGGGCGCTGGCCTCGCTCGTCGAGGACGGGGACACCCGGCACGTCGAGGCCTTCGCGACCGGCGGCTTCGCGCTCCCGCACAAGGGCCGGGCGGGCGACGGGACGCGGGGCGGTGCGGGCGACCGGAGCCGGGACCGGGCCGGGCAGCAAACGGAGAACCGGGCCGGGCACCGCACGGAGGGCCTCGCCGGGGACCGGACGGAGAGCCGGCCCGGGGACCGCCCGCCCGGTCGGGTCGGATACCGCCCGGCGGAGCGCGCCGGGGACCGTTCGAAGGACCGGCCCGGGCCCTCCCCCACGCCCGGTGACGGCGCCCTGGTGGATCCCGAGGAGGTCCCCCTGGACAACCTGCCCGCGGCGCTGATGGCGATCAACTGCGCCGACGACCCGGACCGCCCCACGGCCGCGCAGATCACCCGGAACCTCGGCCGGCTGCGAGCCGAGTACGAGCAGGCTTCCCCGGTCTTCGGCCGCTATCGGCTCACGCAGGTGCTGATGTGCTACGGCCGCCCCAGGGGCACCGACTACATCCGGACCGAGGTGAAGGACCTCGACACCCCGCGGATGCTCCTCGTGGGCACCCGCGGCGACCCGGCGACGCCGTACCGCTGGACCGTGCAGACCGCGAAGCGGCTCGGCCCGTCGGCCGTGGTGCTGGACAACAAGGGCGAGGGGCACACCGGATACGCGTCGTCGGAGTGCGTGCAGCGCAAGGTCGACGCCTTCCTGCTCTACGGCTCCCTGCCGGACCGCGGCGGCTCGTGCGGCGCGGAGGAGGACGAGTGAACG
Source organism: Streptomyces sp. NPDC006610 (assembly GCF_040611575.1). Classification (NCBI taxonomy): domain Bacteria; kingdom Bacillati; phylum Actinomycetota; class Actinomycetes; order Kitasatosporales; family Streptomycetaceae; genus Streptomyces; species Streptomyces sp. NPDC006610. The sequence continues at coordinate 62,959 of NZ_JBEXOP010000028.1, read as the reverse complement.
GCGGCGGGACCACCCGCACGGCCGTCGGCGCGCCGCGTTGCTGACACCGCCCGCCACCTGCGCCTACGCTACGCCGGGACGGTCGGCGACGAGGGAGGGCGGGCGTGGGCGAACTGCTGGGCGTGGCGGTGCTGGGTGCCGGACACATGGGAGCCGACCACATACGCCGACTGGACCAAGTGGTGAGCGGTGCCAGGGTGGCCGCGGTGGCCGACCCGGACGTCGAGCGGGCGAAGGCGGCCGTGGCGGGGCTCGACGGGGTCACCGTGCACGGGGAGACGCAGGCCGCGCTGGACGCGCCGGGCGTGGGGGCGGTGCTGATCGCCTCGCCCGGTCCCGCGCACGAGGAGGCCCTGCTCGCGGCCTTCGCGCGGGCTCTGCCGGTGCTGTGCGAGAAGCCCATGGCGCCGGAACCGGCGGGCGCCCTGCGGGTGATGGAGGCGGAGGCGCGGCTGGGCCGGCGGCTGGCGCAGATCGGCTTCATGCGGCGCTACGACCGCGAGTACCGGCAGCTGAAGTCCCTGCTCGACGGCGGGCGGCTGGGGCGTGTGCTGATGCTGCACTGCGTCCACCGCAACGTCTCCTCGCCGCCCGGGTTCACCAGCGACATGCTGATCAGCAGTTCGGTGTCGCACGAGATCGACGCGGCCCGCTGGCTGCTCGGGCAGGAGCTGACGGCCGTGACGGTGCTGCGGCCCCGGGCCTGTGGGAGCGCACCCGAGGGGCTGCTGGACCCGCAGTTCGTGCTGTTCGAGACGGAGGGGGGCGCGCTGGTCGACGTGGAGGTCTTCGTCAACTGCGGCTTCGGCTACCAGGTCCGCTGCGAGGCCGTCTGCGAGGCGGGCAGCGTCCGGATCGGCGAGGACCGCGCCATGGTCGTCACGGCGGAGGGCGGCGCCCGGGAGGAGGTGGCGCGGGATTATCTCGTGCGGTTCGCGGACGCCTACGACCGCGAGGTGCAGGCCTGGGTCGACGCCGTGCGCCGGGGGCGGGTCACCGGGCCGAGCGCCTGGGACGGCTACGCGGCCGCCGCGGTCGCGGAGGCCGGGATACGGGCCCTGCACAGCGGTGCCCGCACGCCCGTGGAACTGGCCCCTCGCCCGGGGCTCTACGCGGGCTGACGCCCGGCTGTGCGCGAGCCGGCGCCGGGGACCCGCGTACGCGGGCGGCTCCGGCGCTCACACCGCGCCGAACAGGCTGATCAGCCCGCGGTCGACGGCTTCGCCGACGTCCTCCCGGCCGGGCTCCACCACCGCGTGGCTCGCCCGTACGAAGCCCCGCAGGGCGCCCGTGTCGAACTGGAGCAGGGCGAGCCCGTGTCCCGAGTGGAACTCGATGACCGTGCGGTCCGAGCCGCACGGCCAGACGTGGACGTCGCCGGCGCCGGCCGGGCCGCTCAGGCCGTCCTCCAGCAGGGAGCGGGCGAAGGTCCAGGTGACCCCGGCGCCGCCCAGGCACACCTCGGCGGGGAAGTCGATGTGCACGGCCAGCGGATCGGCGCAGGTGTAGCGGAGCGTCGCGGGGACGGGAAGCTCCTCGTCCAGCGCGGTGATGAGGCAGGCGAGTACGTACTGCTCGAGCGTCATGTTGTTAGGAGTCGGCAAGGGCCCTTCGCATACGCGCCACCGAGGGCAATATCTGTGAGCTGCGTCACATGAAGCCAGGGCTTTCCCCAGGGCGAACACATGCCCGTCGAACAGGTGACGCAGGCCCCCGAAACATCGAACGGTCCGTCAAGTCACGTACAAGCAGCAGGACTTGACGTTTTCCGCACAGGCCGCCCCGGTACGATACGACTACTCCGTGAAGACTGTGGCATATGCCAGAAGCACGGCCGCGTCGCGTGTTGCCAAACCTCTTACAGAGCGTCGCGCACTGTGCCACAGTCGTAACGGTCCCTCCTCGCCTTGGCCGTACCGTCTCCTTCGGAGTGCGACATGCCGTCCCATCTGTCCGCGGACCACCCCGCCGCCCCGCCGCCGGGACGCGGCGCGGTCGAAGCGCTGATCTCGCAGACCAGGCGGCTCAAGGGCGAGGTCCACGCCGTGCGGCGGGACACGCGCGGCGACGGATCGGACCCCCGGGACCGCTGGCAGCGGGCGCTGTACGACCTCGCCCTGCACCAGCTTCAGGACCTGGACGAGCACTTGGCGCAGCTGCGCGACGGCCCGTCCGCCGTCCCCGCGCAGGGCACGCTGCTCAGCCGCGTCGGCAGCGCCGAGTGGAACCTGCTCACCGACGAGGCCGGCTGGTCGGACGAGCTGTACGAGATCCTCGGCCGCGACCGGTCCGCTCCCCCGCTCTCCCTGGACGAACTGCCGTCGCTGGTGCTGGAGGAGGACCGGCCCCTGCTGACCGCGATGGTCACGGGCTGCCTGGTCGACGCCCGGCGCATCGACGGCGAGTTCCGGATCGTACGGCCGGACGGCGCCGTACGGACCGTGCACATGATGGGCGAGCCCGTGCTCGGAGCCGACGGCGGCACCGCCTCGATGTGGGCCGTGCTGCGGGACGTCAGCAAGCTGCGCCGCAGCCGGGAGGCGGTGAGCGAGACCCGTGACTCGCTCACCGCCCCGCCGCGCGCGCGGACCGGGCACGGGTCGGCGGTCGAACCGCGGGAGACCGCGCCCTCGCCGTGGCACGACCTCCTGCGGCTCCCGCACCCGGGCCCGAAGGGCCTTGACCTCGCCGCCGGCAGGCTGCCCTCGGCGACGGACGCGCCGGACGGCGACTGGTACGACGCGCTCGAACTGCCCGGCGGCGACACCCTGCTCGCCGTCGGCGGCCTCACCGGGCACGGCGCCACGACGGACTCCGGCACCGCGATGCTGCTGGGCGCCCTGCGCGGCATGGCGATGGCGGGCGGCCGGCCGGGACAGCTGATGGCCCGGCTCGGCCGGCTCCTCGACACCGCGGGCCGCGCCGTCTGCTGCCGCTATCTGCCGCGCACCCGCACCCTGGTGTGGGCGCAGGCCGCGGGCCCCGCCCCGCTGCTGTTCCGTGACGGGACGGGGCGTCGGCTGGACGCGCCGGACGGCGTCCCGCTCGGCGCCGGCCCCGACGCCGCCTACGGCGAGGCCGAGGAAACCCTCCGAACGGGCGATGTGTTATTGCTGCACACCGACGCGCCGAGCGCCGGACCCCAACTGCTCGGCCTCGGCCCGCGCCTCGCCGAGGCGCACACCGCGCAGGACTGCCTGCGGACGGTCGTGCGGGAGTGGGGCGGACCGGAGCGCGCGGACGGCGCCCGTGTGCTCGTCGCCAGGGTGACCTCGTAAGGGAACGGCCTACACCCGGCCGCTGCCGCCCTCCTTGCCCTTCGCGTTGCCCTTCGTGCGGGGCAACGCCAGTCTGATCTCCTCGCGCAGCTCCTGGATCCTGGGGTAGCTCGCGTACTGGGCGGTGAGCCGGTACATCTCGCGCAGCCGGTCCCAGGTGCGGCGTGAGGAGTTCTGCCCCATCGACACCAGGGCCAGGCGCGCGAACCGGTCCGCCTGTTCGGGGTCGTCCGCGATGAAGCACGCGGAGGCCATGGACAGGAAGTCGAAGATCTTCGACCGCTGCTGCGCCTCCACCCGCAGCGCCAGCGCCTTGTCGGCGAAGTGCTGGGCCTGCGCCGCGGCGTCCGGCTCGAACTCCGCGAGCGTGCGGTAGGCCAGGGCCTGCATGCCGTACAGGTCCGCCTCGTTGAACAGCTGCATCCAGTTCGGCGGCGGCACGTCCCCCCTGTCGGAGACGAAGAGGTCCTCCGCCCGGCCGAGGGTGCGGCGCATGGCCTGGCCCTTGCCCATGGACGCCTGCGCCCATGCCTCGATCGTGTGGAACATCGCCTGGGTGCGCGGCAGCAGCGCCGGGCCGGAGCCGGAGTGGGCGAGCTTCATCAGGTCGAGCGCCTCGTCCGGCCGGCCCAGGTGCACCATCTGGCGGGCCGCCCGGGAGAGCGCCTCGCCGGCCCGGGGCCGGTCGCCGCCCTCGCGCGCGGCGTGCGCGGCGATGACGAAGTACTTCTGCGCCGTGGGCTCCAGCCCGACGTCGTGCGACATCCAGCCCGCGAGGACGGCCAGGTTGGCCGCCACGCCCCACAGGCGCCGTTGGAGATGGGGAGGGTGACGGTAGGCGAGCATGCCGCCCACCTCGTTGAGCTGGCCCACGACCGCCTTGCGCTGGAGCCCCCCGCCGCGGGAGGCGTCCCAGGCCCGGAACACCTCGACCGAGGTCTCCAGTTCCTCGATCTCCTGCGATCCGATGGGGGCGGCCTCGTAGCGGTCGTACCCGGCGGGGTCGGCGTGCAGGGGGTCGTCGAGGAGGGGAGCGTCGGCAGCGAGGGCCGGATCGGTGTGCAGCCAGTCGTACATGGCAGTGCTGAGTGCTGATCCCGCGGCGAGCGCGGCACCCGCGCCCACCAAGCCGCGTCGGTTGAGCATGAGGTCCATTCCCGTGAATTCGGTGAGGACCGCGGCGGTCCGCTCGGGCGCCCACGGCACTCCGTCGGGATGCTCCGCACTCCCGCCGCCCTGCCGTTTCCCCGCACGCCCGGGCCGGACCAGACCGAGATCCTCGATGGTCACGACACGGCCGAGACGCTCGGTGAACAGAGCCGCCAGCACCCGTGGCACCGGATCGCGCGGGATCTCTCCCATGTCGATCCACCGCCGCACCCGCGAGGTGTCGGTCGCCAGCTGCGGATGGCCCATGGCCGCCGCCTGCCGGTTCACCAGTCTCGCGAGCTCCCCCTTGGACCAGCCGGCCAGGCCGAACAGGTCCGCGAGGCGGGTGTTGGGTTGTCCGCTCACGTAAGCCCCCAGGTTCTCGGCTGAGTTGACAGTAGCCCCGGGTGACTTGCCGGGCGACTATTCGCCAGGGTTCGCCAGGGTGCGCCAGATGGTGTGCCACCGGGCATCGGGTGTCGGGTAGGAACGCGCCACCCCGACCCGGTCGCCGAAGGACATTCCCCAGGGTGCTCCCGGGCGGCCGGGCCGGGGTCCGCACTGACGTCGCAGGCACACGAAGGGATCTGTATCGCCCATGTACGCAGCATCGTCCTCCGTGTCCGCACCGCCCCGCCCGCTACGCCCGCGCCCCTCCCAGGCGCCCGTCTCGCCCCGGACCGGCGACTCCCCCCTGCAGGGCGCGGGCGGCCCCTATCTCTCCCCCGGGCGGCCGCAGGTCACCGCCCTCGTGGGCGGCGGGCCACGGCGGGTCGCGGGGACGGGCACCCCACCGCTCAGCGGGCGGCTCGACCTGTCCGGCGCGCAGGGGGCCCAGCTGCGTACGGCGCTCGCCTCGGTCCAGCGGATCTGCCCGGAGTTCGCCCCGGTGCAGGTGCTGCGGCGCAGCGGACGGGCCGTGCTGCTGGTCGGGACCACCGGGCGCAGCACGGCGGTGGCCAAGTGCCTGGTGGACCAGTCCCCCGCCTGGGCCGAGCGGATCCGGCACGAGATAGCGGCATACCGCTCGTTCGTCCGGCACCGCCCGCCCGTGCGGGCGCCCCGGCTGATCGCTGCGGATCCGGAGAACGGCACGCTCGTGATCGAGCGGATGCCGGGACGGGTGGCCGCCCTCCAGCGGCACCCCGTGGAAGCCCCGCCGCGCGCCGACATCCGGGCGGCGCTGGGAGCGGTCCGCCGGCTGAACTCCTGGCGGCCCCCGGCGGGCACGTTCGACGCGCCGCTGGACTACGCGGCGCGCATCACCCGGTACCACGAGCTGGGGCTGCTCACCGACCGGGACCTGGGCGACCTCCAGAAGCTGCTGCACGGCATCGCGCACGCGGCGGGCCGGCAGGGCATGGGCCAGTTCTGCCACGGCGACGCGCTGCTGAACAACGTCCTGCTCTCCCCCGCCGGGCCGGTGCTGGTGGACTGGGAGCACGCCGGCTGGTACCTGCCGGGCTACGACCTGGCCACCCTGTGGTCGGTGCTCGGCGAGGCCCCGGCGGCGCGCCGGCACATCAGCCAGATCGCCCAGTCCGCGGGCCCGGCCTCGCGGGACGCGTTCCTGGTGAACCTGATGCTGGTGCTGACGCGGGAGATCCGTACGTACGAGACGGCCGTCCAGCGTTCGATGCGCGAGACGGCCCCGGCTCCGGCGGCCCACCCCGGCGCGGTGCCGACGGGCGAGGAACAGCGGCTGCTGCTGCGCCGGCTGCACGACGACTGCCAGCTGGCCCGGCGGGCGGTGCGCGCGGCGGTCGGGACCCGCTGACGGGACACGAGGGCCCGTGGCGCACCGCCCCGAAGGTGCGCCACGGGCCCTCGTCATGTCCCGTGCCCTGTGCGGCGGGCGTTCATTGGTGTACGCCACTGACGCCCCGCAGGCCGCGCCGACCCGGGAAAACGCCGGGGTGGTCGCATGATTGACGGATCGTCGGAGAGCCGGTAGCACTGACACGCCCGGCCCCGCACGGCTCATCGCGCCCGACCGTCACAGGAGGCTGCATTGCGAGGAACCGCCCACGACCCCAGCCGAGCCGGCGGAGCCCTCCGCGGGCGGCGCACCGCCGGCGCCGTGGCCTCGGCGGCGCTGCTGCTGCCCCTGCTCGGTGCCGCCCCGGCCGGATCGGCGCCGCCCGCCGCACCGGCGGGCGGGCTCCAGGCGGCGTTCGCCGCCGCTGCCGCCGCCTACGACGTGCCGCAGAGCGTGCTGCTGGGCGTCTCCTATCTCCAGTCCCGCTGGGACACGCATGGCAGCGCTGCCAGCGTGACCGGCGGCTACGGTCCGATGCACCTGACCGACGCCCGTACCGCCCTCGCCACCGCGCCGCCGCACCACAGCGAGGGGGAGGAGGATCCGCGCGGCGACGACGCCCGCACGCCGCTGCGTCCGGAGGCGGAACTGCCGGACACCGGTGAGCTGCCCGCGCGGCTGCGGACCCTGCCGAAGGCGGCCGAGGTGTCCGGGCTGAGCCCCGAGGCGCTGCGCACCGATCCCGCGGCCAATGTGGCGGGCGGCGCCGCGCTGCTGGCCGCCGCGCAGCGGGAGCTGGGCGAGCCGGCGAGCGACGATCCGGCGGACTGGTACGGGGCGGTGGCGCGTTTCTCCGGCGCGGACGACACCGCGACGGCGGCGGCGTACGCGGACGACGTGTACGACGTGATCCGCTCCGGCGAGGAGCGGATCACGGACAGCGGCGACCGGGTCGCCCTGCCCGCCCGCCCCGGCCTCGCCCCGGACACCGCCCAGTTGCGGCGCACGGGCCTGCGCGCGGCGTCCGCGGCGGGCACCGAGTGCCCGCCGACGGTGTCGTGCGAGTGGATCCCGGCCCCCTACGAGCAGTTCGGTGACGGTGACTACGGCAACCACGACCTGGGCGACCGGCCCGTCTCGCAGGACATCGACTACATCGTCGTGCACGACACGGAGGGCCGCTGGGAGGGCGTGCTGAGGATGGTCCAGGACCCGACGTACGTGTCCTGGCAGTACTCCCTGCGCTCCACCGACGGCCACATCGCCCAGCACGTCAAGGCGAAGGACGTGGCCTGGCACGCGGGGAACTGGTACGTCAACGCGAAGTCGATCGGCCTGGAGCACGAGGGCTTCCTGGCCTCGCCGGACGCCTGGTACACGGAGGCGATGTACCGCTCGTCGGCGCGGCTCGTGCGGTACCTGGCCCGGAAGTACGACATCCCGCTGGACCGGCAGCACATCCTCGGCCACGACACCGTGCCGGGGCCGACGACGGCGACGGTCCGCGGGATGCACACCGACCCGGGACCGTACTGGGACTGGCGGCACTACTTCGCCCTGCTGGGCCGGCCCCTGGTGCCCACGGCGGGCCCCGGCAGCGGTGTGGTGACGATCCGGCCGGACTACGCGTCGAACCGGCCGGAGTTCACCGGGTGCGCGACCGCCGGGCAGCCCTGCCCGGTGCACGGCTCCAGCGCGGTGCGGCTGTACTCGGGTCCCGGTGAGGGCTACCCGCTGATCAAGGACATCGGACTGCGACCGGGCGGCCAGGACTCGACGACCGGGGTCAACGACATCGGCTCGCGGGTCTCCACCGGGCAGCAGTACGCGGTGGCGGAGCGGTCCGGCGACTGGACGGCGATCTGGTACCTGGGCCAGAAGGCCTGGTTCGAGAACCCGGCCGCAAACCCGACCGCCGTCCCCGCCCGGGGCCGGGTGATCACGCCGAAGGAGGGGCTGGAGAGCGTCCCGGTGTACGGGCGCGCCTATCCGGAGGCGTCCGCCTATCCGGCGGGGGTGCCCGCGCAGTCGGTGTCGCCGCTGCCGTACAAACTGCTCGCCGGCCAGAAGTACGTCGCCGGGGAGAAGGTGCCGGGCGAGTACTACTACGCGGTCGCCTTCGACCCCGCCGGGCACCGGGTGGTGCGCGGCGACGACCTGTACTACCAAATCCAGTTCGGCCACCGGGTGGCGTTCGTCCGGGCCGCCGACGTCACGGTGACGACGGCCCGGTAGGCGCGGGCGGCGGGCCTCAGCCCTGCTGGAAAAGCTCCGCCGGGAGCGGCTTCAGCAGGGCGTACAGGTCGTCGGTGATGGGGCGGTCCCAGGCGGCGATGGTGACCAGGACGCTGTCGCTGCGGTCGAACTGCACGCAGGAGATCCGGCTCTCGGAGAGCTTCAGCCGGCGCACGATGAGCAGGTTGTCGCCCTGCATGACGGGCACGTCCTCGGTGCCGACGACGGTCACCTCCTCGTCGTTCTCCAGCGCCAGCAGCAGCTGGGCCACCTCGAAGGGGACCTGTCCGTCGGCGATCTCGCGGGCCGGGGAGCCCTCGGGCAGATTGCCGATGATCATGGCGGGACCGCGCCCGCCGAACAGGTCGTAGCGCAGGAAGACGCCCTGGCAGGTGCCGTCGGGGGCGGGCAGCAGACCCGCGCCCAGGTTGCCGGGCCAGTCGCCCGGGTCCATGGCCAGCACGTCGAAGTCGGGCCCGGCGGGAGTGGCGCTGCGGCGGCGGAGGAACGACATGCCGCCATGGTACGTGCCCACGGCCCGTCGGCGACGGCTGGGCAACCCCGCGGTCGGGGCGGGCACGGGTGCCGTGCGGCCGGTCAGTCCTCCGGCGGGGCCGGGGGCACGACGGCGACGGGACTGGCCGCGTGCAGCAGGACGGCGTGGGTGACCGAGCCCATCATGCGGGCGGGCGCGAGCAGCCGTCTGCGGTGCCGGCCGACGACGACCAGGTCGGCGTCCTGGGAGGCGGCGACGAGATGGCCGGCGGCGTCGCCGGGAGCGAGGTACGGCTCGGCGCGGACGTCGGGGTGGCGTGCGCGGTGCGGGGCGAGGAAGCCCTCGGCGAGGGCCCGGGTCTCGTCCTCGACCGCGCCCTGGTCGATCCCGGTCGGCACCGGCTCGCCCATGGTCCCGGCCCACACCTGCACCGGCCACGGATAGGCGGCCACGACCTGGAGGCGGGCGCCGCGCAGGGCCGCCTCGGCGAAGGCGAAGGCGAGCGCGGCGTCGTCGGGGCCGTCCGCGTTGAGGCCCACGACGACGCGGGGGCCGGGGCCGGTCGGCGGGGCGCCGAGGGGCCGGTCGACCTCGCGGCCGGGCCGGGGCACCACGACGACGGGGCACGCTGCGTCCCGGGCCGCGGCCAGGCCATTGGAGCCGAGCAGCAGCCGGGCGAAGCCGCCTCGTCCGCGGGAGCCGAGGACGAGCAGCTGTGCGTCGGCGCCCAGTTCGGGCAGCAGCGCCGCGGGCTGGCCCTCGGGGCCGAGGTACGCGACACCGCTCCCGCCGTCCGGCCGGTCCGCGCCGCGCCGCGCCAGGTGCTCGCGGGCGCGGGCCAGGACCGGGTCGTCCGCCGGTTCGGGCAGCGGGGCGACGCCGGTGCCGGCGGGGACCCGGACCGCGTACTGCCGCACGTGGACCACCCGCAGGGGGGCGCCGCGCCCGCGGGCGGCGTCGTACGCCCAGTCCAGCGCGCGCACGCTGTCGTCCGAACCGTCGAACGCCGCGATGACCGGCAGCGTGCTCATGGGTCCTCACCTCCGGAGGGCGGCCCGCCTGTTCCCGGGGTCAGCCTCGCTCAGACACCGCCCCGGGAGGCCATACGACATCGCGTGTCCGGAAAATCGGGGGGAACACCCCCGGATCGGCTCGCGGGCCGCGCGCGGGGCCTACGTCAGGTCGAACTCTCCTTCGCGCGCGCCGGAGACGAACGCGCCCCACTCGGCGGGGGTGAAGATCAGGGAGGGGCTCTCCGGGCGGCGGCTGTTGCGCATGGCGATGAAACCCTCGACAAAGGCGATCTGTACGTCCCCCAGGCCGCGGCTGCTGGACTGCCACTCGGCCTTGCTGAGGTCGAGTTCCGGCTTGTCCCAGCCCATGAGCGGCTTCTGCTGGGTGGTGCTGTCGGCCACGTCCGTGCTCCTCCCGGTTCGTCGTCCGCGGTCAGCCTAGCGACCGGTTCCCCGGGCGGACAGGCCGTGTGAGCGGCTCCCTCCCGGGCGCTCGGTCCGGCGGGCCGGCCCCGCCGGGTGCGGGTGCGCCGCCGGTCAGCGGCGCGGGGTGCCGCGCAGGGAGGCGAGGACGAGGCGGCCGTAGCGGGTGGTCAGGGCGGCCGTCGTGGCGGCCAGGGCGGCGAGGAGGGCGAGGACGAGGTGGCGGGGGTTCTCGTCGCCGAGGACCTGGAGGACGGACAGGGCGGTGCCCAGCGGCAGGCCGAGGATGGTGAGCACGCCGAGCGCCCCGGCGATCTGCCCGCTCTCGCGGGTCTGCACGATGCGGCTGTAGTCGGCGGCCTCGGCGAGGATGTCCGCGAACAGCTCGGGCAGGCGGTGGCGGGCCTGGAAGGCGCGCAGCAGGCCGTCGGCGGGTCCGTGCACGGTCTGGTGGCGCCGCCAGTGGGTGCTGCGGAAGACGGCGATGTTGCGTTCCAGGGCGAAGACGCGGCGGGCGAGTCCGGGGGCGCTGCCGAAGACCTGGGACAGTTCGTCGGTGAGGGCGTCGAGGTGGTCGCGCTGGACCATGCCGAGCAGCAGCGCGTCGAGGTGGACGGTACGGGCCTGGGCCAGGGCGAACCCGTAGAAGTCGCCCTCCCCGCGGTCGGGGCGGTGGCCCAGGAAGGCGGCCCCGTGCCGGTCGACGAGGGCGCTCCAGTCCGCCGAGATGCGGATCGCCTCGGCGGCGACGCGTTCGAGCCGCTGGGGCGGGGAGGGGTTGTCGTCCTCCGTGGCGCGGGCGGCCAGGGAGCGCAGCCAGCTGTCGGCGGAGGGCGGCAGTTCGCGGTCGGCGTCGCGCAGGGCGGCGGTGTGGTGGGCGGCGGGGGTGAAGAAGGCGACGGTGTAGGGGCGGGCGAGGGCGAAGGGGGCGGCCGGCGGGCGGGTGTCGGCCGCGTCGGCGAAGAGCACGGCCGGGTCGAGCGAGCCGGTCAGCGGGTCGGGGCCGGCTCCGGGGCGGTGGCCGATCGCGCGCAGTGTTTCCAGCAGGCGGGGCCCGGTGACGGTGAAGTGCAGGACGCCGAGGCCGCGCCGCGGCGCGCCGGGTGTCGCCGCGCGCAGCAGCTCCAGCCCTTCGAGGCGCAGCGCGCCCTCGGTCACGGACACCGTCCGGTGGCGCCGGTCGTCGTAGAGGGCGCGGGCGGCGGCCGGTGCGAAGTACCGGGCCCGGCGCTCACGGTCCCAGGCGCCCTGCCCGGCGCGGAAGGGCAGCGGCCCCGGCGTCCACCCGGTCTCCCGCGGGCCGCCGTCGGGCAGCGAGACGGGCAGCACGACGGTGACCGTCTGCCGTATTCCGGTGGCGCTGCTCAGCTCGCCGCTCAACCGGCGTTCCCCGCGCCGTCCGCGAGCCGGTCCCGCAGCTCCCTCTTGAGGATCTTGCCGCTGGCGTTGCGCGGCAGCTCCGGCACGAACACCACGCGCTTGGGCGCCTTGAACGGGGCGAGCCGCGTGCGGGCGTGCGCGATCAGCTCGGCCTCCGTGACCTCGCCGCGCGGCACGACGACGGCGGTGACGGCCTCGATCCAGCGTGCGTCGGGCAGGCCGACGACGGCTGCCTCGGCGACCGCCTCGTGCGTGTAGAGCGCGTCCTCGACCTGGCGGGAGGCGACCAGCACGCCACCGGAGTTGATGACGTCCTTGACCCGGTCGACGATGGTGAAGTAGCCGTCCGGGTCGCGCACCGCGAGGTCGCCGGAGTGGAACCAGCCGCCGCGGAAGGCCTCGGCGGTCTCCTCCGGCTTGTCCCAGTAGCCCTCGCACAGCTGCGGAGAGCGGTAGACGATCTCGCCGGGGGTGCCGTCGGGGACGTCGTCGCCGTTGTCGTCCACGACGCGTGCTTCGACGAACAGGACGGGCCTGCCGCAGGAGTCCATGCGGCCCTCGTGCTCGTCGGGGCCGAGGACGGTGGCCAGGGGGCCGATCTCGCTCTGGCCGAAGCAGTTGTAGAACGCGAGGTCCGGCAGGCGGGCGCGCAGCCGCTCCAGGACGGGCACCGGCATGATCGACGCCCCGTAGTAGGCCTTGCGCAGGCCGCCGAGGTCCCGGGTGGTGAAGTCGGCGCGCCGGGACAGGGCGATCCACACGGTGGGCGGTGCGAAGAGGCTGTCGACGCGTCCGGCCTCGATCAGGTCGAACAGGCGGTCGCCGTCGGGGGCGTCGAGGACGATGTTGGTCGCCCCGACGGCGAGGTAGGGCAGCAGGAAGACGTGCATCTGCGCGGAGTGGTACAGCGGCAGGGCGTGTGCGGGCAGGTCTCCGGCGGACAGGTCGAGGGCGGTGATGGCGCTGAGGTACTCGTGCACCAGGGCGCGGTGCGTCATCATCGCGCCCTTGGGCAGGGCGGTGGTGCCGGAGGTGTACAGCAGCTGCGCGAGGTCCTCGGCGCCGGGTTCGGGACCGTCGTACGGAGTGGCGTCCGGCAGTGCGGCCAGGAGCGAGCCGGCCGTGTCGCGCAGCGGCAGCACGGGCGTCCCGTCGGGCAGCCGGCCGGCCAGGCCGGGGTCGGCGAGGACCAGCGAGCTGCCCGACTGCCCGACGAGGTGGGCGAGCTCGTCGCCGGTGAGGTTCTGGTTGACCGGTACGTGCACCAGGCCGGCGCGGGCGCAGGCGAGGAAGCCGATGAGGTAGGCGTCGGAGTTGTGGCCGTAGGCGGCGACCCGGTCGCCGGGGGCCAGTCCCCGGCCGCGCAGCAGGCCCGCGGCGCGCGAGACGGCGTCGTCGAGTTCCTGGTAGGTCCAGCGGCGGTCGCGGTACTCGACCGCGAGGCGGGCCGGGGTGCGGCGGGCGCTGCGTCGCAGCAGGCCGTCGACCGTGCTGCCGTGTCCGGGCGTCATGGGACCCGATCCTCGGCGCCGCGCGGGACCATGGTCAAGGACCGCGGCGCCGACCGCTCTTTGACGGGTCGTCAGTCGGTGCTCGCCTCCAGTGCCGCCATCGCCGCGTTGTGCCCCGGCACCCCGCTCACCCCGCCGCCGCGCACCGCGCCCGCCCCGCACAGCCAGACGTTGGCGTGTTCGGTCTCCACGCCCCAGCGGCCGGCGCCCTCCTGGGCGTAGGGCCAGGAAAGGTCGCGGTGGAAGATGTTGCCGCCCGGGAGCCACAGGTCGCGCTCCAGGTCCAGCGGTGTCTTCGCCTCGATGCAGGGGCGGCCGTCGGCGTCGGTGGCCAGGCAGTCGGCGAGCGGTTCGGCCAGATGGGCGTCGAGCTGGGCGAGGGTGGACGCCAGGAGTTCCTCGCGCACGGCGTCGTTGTTCTCCCGGAAGAGGCGGGCGGGGGTGTGCAGGCCGAAGAGGGTGAGCGTCTGGTAGCCGCGGGCGGCGAGTCCGGGGCCGAGGACGGTCGGGTCGGTGAGCGAGTGGCAGTAGATCTCCGAGGGCGGCGTGCCGGGCAGTTCGCCGGCGGCGGCCTGGCGGTGGGCGGTGGCGAGCTGGCCGTAGCCCTCGGCGATGTGGAAGGTGCCGGCGAACGCCTCGCGCGGGTCGACGGAGGTGTCGCGCAGCCCGGGCAGCCGGCGCAGCAGCATGTTGACCTTCAGCTGGGCGCCCTCGGCCGGTTCGGGCGGCGCCGCGCCGGTGAGCGCGGCGAGCTGCTGCGGGGAGGCGCCCACCAGGACGTGCCGGGCGGCGACGGCGCCCTGTCCCTCGGGCGTGCGGTAGAGGACCTCGGCGTGCCGTCCGTCGGTGTCGACGCGCAGGGCCTCGTGCCCGGTGGCGATGACGGCGCCGGCGTCGCGGGCGGCGGCGGCCAGCGCGTCGGTGAGGGCGCCCATGCCGCCGACGGGGACGTCCCAGGCGCCGGTGCCGCCGCCGATGACGTGGTAGAGGAAGCAGCGGTTCTGCTTGAGGGAGGGGTCGTGGGCGTCGGCGAAGGTGCCGATGAGCGCGTCGGTGAGGACGACGCCGCGGACCAGGTCGTCGGTGAAGTGCTCCTCGACGGCGACGCCGATCGGTTCCTCGAACAGCGCGCGCCAGACCTGTTCGTCGTCGATGCGGCGGCGCAGTTCCTCGCGGGTGGGCAGCGGCTCGGTGAGCGTGGGGAAGACCCGTTCGGCGACGTGGGCGGTGGCGCCGTAGAAGCGCCGCCAGGCCGTGTACTCCCGCTCGCCGCCGGTCAGCCGCGCGAACGCCTCCCGGGTGCGGGCCTCGCCGCCGCCGACGAGCAGTCCGGTGGGCCGGCCGTCGCGTTCGGCGGGGGTGTACGAGGAGACGGTGCGGGTGCGGACCCGGAAGTCCAGGCCGAGGTCGGTGACGATCTTGCGAGGCAGCAGGCTGACCAGGTACGAGTAGCGCGACAGCCGGGCGTCGACGCCGGGGAAGGGCCGCGTGGAGACGGCCGCCCCGCCGGTGTGGTCGAGCCGTTCCAGCACCAGCACCGACCGTCCGGCGCGGGCCAGGTAGGCGGCGGCGACCAGGCCGTTGTGTCCGCCGCCGACGATGACGGCGTCGTAGCGCCGGTGGTCCTCGTGTACGGGCATGTCCCTTGGTAACACGCGGTGATCGCGGCCGGCCAGGGGAGCGGCGCGGCGCGCGGGTCAGACGCCGCCCGCGGCCCGGGGCCGGCGCAGGGCCGCGGCCTCCCGGCCCCGGCCGAGCTGCTGCAGGCAGTGGGCCTCGTCGTTGCGGGCGGCGAGGGTGTCGGGGTGGGTGGGGCCGAGGGCGCGGGCGCGGGCGTCGGCGACCGCCCGGTACTCGGCCAGGGCCTCCGCCCAGCGGCCGAGCCAGCCGAGGCCGACGGCGACCTCGCGCCTGCTGATCAGGGTGTCGGGGTGGTCGGGGCCGAGGACGCGGGCGCGGGCCGCGGCCACCTCGTGCGACTCGGCGACGGCTTCCGCCCAGCGGCCGAGGCGGCCGAGGTTGACGCCGAGGCCGTGCCGGGCGCGCAGGGTCTCCGGGTGGGCGGGGCCGTGGACGCGGGTGCGGGCGGCGATCAGCTCGCGGTAGACCCCGAGGGCCTGGTCGCTGCGGCCGAGGCGGCCCAGGCTGATGCCGGTCTCGTAGCGGGCGGCGAGGGTGTCGGGGTGGTCGGGGCCGAGGACGCGGGCGCGGGCCTCGGCGACCTGGCCGTAGGTCACGAGGGCCTCCTCCCAGCGGCCCAGCCGACCGAGCGCGTAGGCGACCTCGTACCGCGTGACCAGGGTGTCGGGATGCTCCGGGCCGAGGATCCGGGCGCGGGCGTCGGCCACTTCGCGGGCGATGCGGTGGGCGTCCTCGACCCGGCCGAGACGGGCGAGGTTGAGGGCGAAGTTGTGGCGGCAGCGCAGGGTGTCGGGATGGTCGGGGCCCATGCTCCGCTCCCGGGCGGCCAGCACCCTGACGTACACCTCGTGGGCGTCGAGGGGACGGCCGAGCTGGCCGAGCACGTACGCGGTCTCCTGACGGGCGGCGAGGGTGTCGGGGTGGTCCGGGCCGAGCAGCCGTTCCCGTGCGCGGGCGACGTGGTCGTATTCGTGCAGGGCCTCGGCGGCGCGGCCGGTGCGGCTGAGCAGGAAGGCGATCTCGTAGCGGCTGGCGAGGGTGTCGGGGTGGTCGGGTCCGAGCAGCCGCTCGCGTTCGGCGGCGACCGCGCGGTGCACCTCGCCGGCCTCGTCCCAGCGGCCGAGGCGGGCCAGGCTGAGGCCGGCGTTGTGGCGTCCGGCGAGGGTGGTGAGGGCGTCGGCGGACGGGGCGGACGGGACGGGAGTGGGAGACGCCAAGGGGGGCACGGTGGTGCGGCCGGCGCCGGGGCCGGTGGTCCATGCGCCGGTGAGGGCGGTGGCCGGGTCCGGCGTGAGGGGGCCGGGCGCTGCGCCCTCGGCCCTGCGTCCGGCGGTCATGCCGCGGGTCCAGGCCGGCAGCCGCGGATCGCGCGGGGTCCGCCCGGGCCGGCCGCCGCCCTGCGCCGTCGCGTCCACCGGGACGGTACGGCACCCGGCTATGCGGCGCGCCAGCTCGGTCGCGTCGGACGGGCGCTCGTCGGGCCGCTTGGCGAGCAGGTCGAGGACGATCCGCTCCAATTGCTCGGGCAGCTCGGGCCGGTGGTCGCGGGGCGGCGCGGGGGGCGTGTCGCGGTGGGCGACCAGGATGGACCAGGCGTCCGGGAGGTCGAACGGCGGCTGACCGGTGGCGAGTTCGTACAGGACGCAGCCGAGCGAGTAGAGGTCGCTGCGCTGGTCGACCTCGCCGCCGGCGATCTGTTCCGGGGACATGTAGTGCGGGGTGCCCATGGTCACGCCGGTGCTGGTGAGCCGGGAGCCGGCGCCGATGTCGTCGCCGAGGCGGGCGATGCCGAAGTCGCAGATCTTCACCGTGCCGTCGGTGAGGCGGACGATGTTGGCGGGCTTCAGGTCGCGGTGGACGATGCCCTGGGCGTGGGTGTGGGCGAGGGCGACGGCGACCTGCTCGGCGATGTCGAGGATGTCCGGGACGGACAGCGGGCGGCGCTCGGCGTCGTCCAGGACCTGGCCGAGATTGCGGCCGTCGAGCAGTTCCATGACCAGGAAGAGCACGCCGTCGGACTCGCCGAAGTCGTGCACGACGGTCACGCCGCGGTGCTGGAGCGCGGCGGCCACCCGGGCCTCGCGGCGGAACCGCTCCCGGAGCATGGCGGTGAACGACTCGTCGTGCTGCGGGCCGAACGGCTTGAGGCACTTGACGGCGACGTGCCGGCCGAGCGACTCGTCGCGCGCCCGCCAGACCTCGCCCATGCCGCCGCGCCCGATCGGATCCAGCAGCCGGTACCGGCCCTGGATCAGTCTGTTCTCCCCCATCGTGTGCCGTCGCCCCCGTCGTTCCTCGCCGCGCCCGCCCCTGGCGCCTCCAGTATGGCGACCCGTCGCCGCGCTGGGTACGCCGCGGGTGGGGCACCGCGCCGGGTGACCCGGCCGGCTCGCGCCGGGGCGTCCGCGCGCACGCCGCCGAAAGCCGTCCCGCGCCGGCCGGGGGCCGCGTCAGTCCAGGCCGGCGAGGAAGTCCGTGCACGCGCGGGCGCAGGCCCGGCACGCCTCGGCGGCGGCCTCGGCCCCCTCCTGGTGGTCGAAGACCTGCGCGGTCTCCAGGCAGACGGTACGGCACCACTCCAGCTGCACCCGCATGCCGGCCTCGTCGGTCGTGTTCTGCTCGGACAGCATGCGGCAGGTGGCGTCGCACACCTCCGCGCACATGATCCCCTTGCGTCGGACGAGTTCCTGCTCCTCGGTTCCGTTCGGTTCCACGAGACTCGCGCGCAGCGCAGCCGCACGTGCACACTCCGTGCAGCTCTGCGCACAGGCGAAGCGGTCCTCCAGGAACCGGAACAGCTCCTGCTGCGATGTCGTAGTCACCAGGTGCGAGTAGCCGGGCCGTCACCCGCCAAACCCGGCGGGACGGGGGCCGTTTCCCCGTTCCCCCGCGCGGGCACCCGTGCCTCCCGAGCACCACCCGACGCACCGAGGGAGGTGGATCACGTGCCCGGACGCGAGGAACTGCCCTCGACCCTGGAGCGGTCCTCCCGGGAGGCCCGGCGCACCTGGATCAAGGCGCACGACTCGGCGGTCGAGACCTACGGCGAGGGCGAGCGCGCCCACCGCGTGGCCTACGGAGCGCTCAAGCACACCCACGAGAAGGTCGGCGACCACTGGGAGCGCAAGGAGGGCGGCCGCAGGGGCCCCTCCGACCCGCAGTCGGCGCGGCCCCGCGGACAGGGCGGGCGCAGCGGCGAGGGCGTCGACGAGAGCGCCTCGAAGGAGCACTTGTACGACGTCGCCAAGCGGCTCGGCGTCGACGGCCGGTCGCGCATGTCCAGGGCGGAACTGCTGGACGCGATCCGCAAGGCCAACCGGTCCCGGACCCGCGCCGCCCGCGAGGGGTGACCCGGTTCGCCACCCCATTAGGGGGTATTCGTCCGATATGACTATCGCATCGACGCAGCTGGCCGAGGCGAGCGGCCTGATGAGCCTCGGGATGTTCGCCGTCCCCGTCGCGCTGCTGATCCTGCTGGCCGGCAGCTTCTGGCTGGGCTCCCGGCTCAAGCTGCGCGAGCCGCCGCGCCCGCGCCCCGAGGAGCAGCCGAAACTGCCGCCGGAGGGCCCGGTGCACGAGATCCGGGAGAGCCGGGAGCCCGACGAGGTGCCCCGGTCCCCCAAGGGCGGTCGCGCGCTCACGCCGTACGAGCTGACCAACATGCAGACCCGGCCGGGCGCGGCGAAGCCCCGGCCCCGCTGGAGCCGGGGCAGCAGCGGCTCGTTCGGCGGCGGCGGCCTCGGCGCGCACTGAGCCCGCGCACCCGGCCGGCCCGTGGGGACCGCAGATCAGCCGGAATCCCGCAGTCAGACGTCAAAGGGAGTGAAGTCCCATGGCCGACCCCGGCCGCAGCACACTGCCGCTGCCCGACTACGACCATCTGCCGATCGGCGGCCTGGAGTCCCGGGTGCGGTCGCTGACCGCCGAGGAGGTGGAGGAGCTGCTCGCCTACGAGCGCACGCACGCCGACCGCCTCCCGGTGACCGAGGTGCTCACCGCCCGCCTGGAGCAGCTGAAGTCGGGAGCCGAGCCGACGTCCGGCGACCCGGGGGCCCTGCGTCCGGAGCAGGCCCGGGGCCGCACCGGCTCGCACGTGTCGCCCGCGACGTCCCCCGAGCCGTTCGGCGCCCCGCCGCACGGCACCCCGGACCAGCGCGGCAAGTCCAAGGGCGATCGCTGACGACGCGGGGCCGACCCGCGCCGCCTACGCCGACTACGCCGACCTGGCGGAATCCATGCGCCGGATCCGGGCGACGTTCCACCGGTCGTCCGGGTCCGCACTGGGCCGCCCCGCGAACCACGCGTCGAGGATCTCCCTCAGCAGCGGCTCCGAGGTGAGCCGGAGGCTGAGGGCGAGCACGTTCGCGTCGTTCCAGCGCCGCGCGCCGTCCGCCGAGTAGGCGTCCGTGCACAGCGCCGCCCGCACCCCGGGCACCTTGTTGGCGGCGATCGAGGCGCCGGTGCCGGTCCAGCAGCACACGACCGCCTGGTCGGCCCTGCCCTCGGCGACGTCCCGGGCGGCGGCCGACGAGCAGGCCGCCCACTGGGGGTCGTCGCCCTCGCGCAGCGCACCGTGGGCGCGCACGTCGTGGCCCCGCTCGCGCAACTCGGCGACGAGCAGGCGGGCCACGGGTTCGTCCATGTCCGAGGAGACGGAGATCCGCATGGCCGCGAGCCTACGCCGCCCGCGGGCTCACGTGGCAGCCTGGTCGCTGTCCCGCGGCACGCCCCGGTTCCGGGCGCGGACGGCGTGGCCGGCCTTCACCAGGGTGCGCGTCATGGCGGCGCGCCCATGATGCCGGTGCCGAGGACGCCCACGGTGCGCAGGTCGGTCATGCGCCCCGCTCTCTCGTCTCACGCCCGCTCGCGCAGCGGGGCCGGGCGGTCCGGCAGGGCCAGCCGGATCGTCTCCCCCGGCTGGAGCCGGACGGCGCGGTCGGGGAGGCGCACGGCGATGGGGAACGCGTCCGACGACGGCATGGTGATCTCCATCTGGCCGTGCCGCAGCCGCAGCCGGATGCCCCAGTTGCCCTGGTAGCGCAGGGAGACGCCGTAGGTGGAGAGCTCGGGCAGCGGCACGGGGTCCAGCCACAGGGCGCCGTCGCGGGTCTCCAGACCCGTCAGCCCGCGCTGCACGAGGTCGAGGGTGCCGGCCATCGCGCCGAGGTGGATGCCCTCGCCGGTGGTGCCGCCCTGCACGTCGGCGATGTCGCCGCGCAGGGCCTCCTGGACGAACTGCCAGGCCTCGCTGCGGCGGGCGCGGGCCAGGATCCAGCCGTGCACGAGTCCGCTCAGGGTGGAGCCGTGGCTGGTGCGGTGCAGGTAGTGGTCGACGGTGCGCCGCCAGGTCTCCTCGTCCAGCCGCAGCCCGAGCCGCCGGAAGAGCGCTTCCAGTTCGGCCGGGGAGAAGAGGTAGCCCAGCATCAGGACGTCGGCCTGTTTGGAGGCCCGGTAGCGGTTGACGGTGTCGCCCTCCGCCTCCAGGATCCGGTCCAGCCGGCGGATGTCGCCGTACTGCCGCCGGTAGCCGTGCCAATCGAGTTCGGCGAGGTCGCCGTAGCCCTCGAACTGGCTGATGACGCCCTCGTGGAAGGGGACGTGGAGGGTGCGGGACACCTCCTCCCAGCGGTGGAGTTCGCCGTCGTCCAGGCCGGTGCGCTCGGCCAGCTCGCGGCGGCGCGGCTCGGGCAGGCCGTGCAGCAGTTCCAGGGTGCGGGTGAGCACCCAGGAGGCGGTGACGTTGGTGTACGCGTTGTCGTCGAGGCCGGGCTGTACGGCGTCGGGGTAGGCGTCGTGGTATTCGTCGGGGCCGACGACGCCCTTGATGCGGTGGCGGCCGAGGGACTCGTCGTAGGTGGCGGCGTCGGCCCAGAAGCGGGCGATCTGGAGCAGCATCTCGGCGCCCTTGGTGTGCCGGAACTCGGTGTCGCCGCTGGTCTCGCAGTACTGCCACACATTGTAGGCGATCGCCGAGCCGACGTGGTGCTGGAGGTGGGAGTGGTCGGGCAGCCAGCGGCCGGAGCGCGGGTTGAGGTGCAGCTGCTGGGTCTCCTCACGTCCGTCGCTGCCGCTCTGCCACGGGTACATCGCCCCCTTGCGCCCGGCGTTCACGGCGGCGGTGCAGGCCTGTTCGAGGCGGCGGTGGCGGTAGTGCAGCAGGGCGCGGGAGATCTCGGGGAAGTGCAGGTTGAGGAAGGGCAGCACGAACAGCTCGTCCCAGAAGACGTGGCCGCGGTAGGCCTCGCCGTGCAGTCCGCGGGCGGGCACCCCGACGTCGAGGTCGGCGGTGTGCGGGGAGAGCGTCTGCAGGACGTGGAAGAGGTGCAGCCGCAGGATGCGGCCCGCCTCGCCGGGCACGTCGACGTCGGTGCGCCGCCACAGCTGGGCCCAGGCCGTGCGGTGCGAGCGCAGCAGCGCGTCGAAGCCGGGAGCGCGCTCGACCCGGGCGACGGCGGCGTACAGCGGGTCGCTGATGGCGGGGTCGCGGGAGGTGTGCAGGGCGACCGTCTTGTCGACGGTGAGGGCATGGCCGGGGGTCAGTTTGAGCCGGGTGCGCTGGGTGGTGCGGGGCAGGGCGTGGCGGATGGCGACGGGGCCGTCGGCGGTGATGCGGGAGGCCATGCCGACGCGGATGTCGGAGGTGCGGGTGCGGCAGCGCAGCCACACCACGTCCCGTTCGGCGCCGGAGTGGGCGTGGGTGAGGTGGCGGCCGTCCAGGTCGCGGTAGCGGGGCACGCCGGCGTTGGTGACGCCGGCGTCGACGGCCGCTTCGACGTGCAGTTCGCCGGTGAAGCCGTCGGCGGTGAACTCGGTGCGCAGGGCGGCCAGATGGGGGTCGCCCATGTGCACCAGGCGCTGCTGGCGCACGGTCAGCGCGCGCCCGCCGCCGAGGTCGAACCGGGTCAGCCGTTCCAGGACGCCGGAGGACAGGTGGAGCACGGCGCGGTGTTCGAGGACGGGGGTGGTGTCGGGAGTGATCCACGGACGGCCGTGCAGCCGGAAGCGCAGCGGCAGCCAGTTGGGCAGGTTGACCATGTCCTCGTTCTCGACCTCGCGGCCGGACACGGTGGAGACCAGCCGGTTGTAGCAGCCGGCCACATAGGTCCCCGGGTAGTGGACGTCGTCCGCGACGCACTCCGGCAGGGCTCCCCGTGTGGCGAAATAGCCGTTGCCGAGGGTGCACAGCGACTCCCGCAGCCGTTCGTCCGCGGCCTCGTAGCCCTCGTACTCCCAGGTCCAGCCCGTCACCTCGGCGCTCCTCCCGCATGCGGCCGGCCGGGTCCGCCCAGGCGGTCCCGGCTCCGTGCCCCAGCAGTGTCCCTCCGTGGGCGGGCACGGCGGCGCGCCCACGCCGGACGGGGGCGGGATCGGTGGAGGGTCCGGTCAGATGCGGGGAGGGGCCAGGCCGGCCGGGTCGCGGCGCAGGACCGTGACGCGGTGGAAGTTGCAGGCGTCGAGGGCCGGGGGCACGCTCGGCGGCTTGGCCTGGTGGACCTGGAGGGCCATGCTCACCAGGCTCAGCAGCAGGTCGACGTCCGTGTCGCAGTCCAGGTGGACGGTGACCCACCGGGAGCCGGGCAGCAGCCGGACGGCGGTGGTGTCCCGCAGGTCGTGGGCGAACCGCCGGATGGCCCGGTCGGTCAGGTGGAGGTCCACGTCGTGGTCGGTGTGGAAGTGGGCTATCTCGCTGTACGGGGAGCGAACTGCCCGCCCTGTGCCGCAACTGGCCTGGCCCGCCGTGAGGTCGGGCCAGGCTTCCAGTCGCTCCAGGGCGCGCTGGGCCAGAGTCATGCGCCCATCGTCACCCGATCACCGCGCAGATACCAGAGGTTGAGCGATTCGTAACCCAGGCGAGAGGATCCTCACCCGGCGGAGGGGGCCGCTCCGGTGCTGCGGCGGACGACCAGGCGGACCGGAACGACGGATTCCGTGCGGGGGCCGCGGCCCGTGCCGCCGTCGGCGCGGTCGAGGAGGTCCAGCAGCAGGCGCAGCGCGCGCCGGCCGATCTCGCCGAAGTCGGTGCGCACGGTGGTCAGCGGCGGCAGCAGATGGGCGGCCTCGGGGATGTCGTCGTAGCCGGCCACGGAGACGTCCTCGGGGACGCGGCGGCCGGCCTCGTGCAGGGCGCGCAGCAGGCCGAGGGCCATCTGGTCGTTGGAGGCGAACACCGCGGTGACGCCCGGGTCGCGGGCCAGCCGGCGGCCGAGCGCGTAGCCGGAGTCGGCGCTCCAGTCGCCGGCGAGGGGTTCGGGGACGGTGGCGCCGGCCGCGGCGAGGGTGGCGCGCCAGCCGGCGGCGCGGACGTCGGCGGCGGTCCAGCCCGCGGGGCCGGCGATGTGGTGGACGGTGGCGTGACCGAGGCCGAGCAGGTGCTCGGTGGCGGCGCGGGCGCCGTCGCGGGAGTCGGCGGTGACCATGGGGATGCCGCCGCCGAGGTCGTTGTCCAGCATCACCATGGGGGTCTCCAGGCGGGCCTCGGCCAGGGCTGCGGCGACGTGGCGCTGCGGGGCGATCGCGATGACGCCGTCCGCGCCCTCGGCCGACAGCCGGTCCACCGCGCGGGCCACGGTGTCCCGGTCTGCGGTGGCCAGGGCGATGGAGCTGACCAGGTAACCGGCGTCCTGCGCCGCGGTGTTGATGGCGGTGAGGACCGAGGCGGGTCCGTAGCGGGCGGCGTCGAAGGAGATCACGCCGAGCAGCCGGGTGCGCCCGCTGGCCAGGGAGCGGGCGCTGCGGCTGGGCCGGTAACCGAGGGCGCGCATCGTGTCGAGGACGGCCTGCCGGGTCTCGGGGCGCACGGACGGGTGGTCGTTGAGGACACGGGAGACGGTCTGCTTGGAGACCCCGGCCCGGCGGGCCACGTCGGCCATGACCGGCCGTGCGCCCGCGAAACTGCGGCGGCTGCGCCCTTTGGGGGCCGTGCCGTCGTCGGTGCTCGGTGTCATGCGGGCGGCGCTTCCTCGTGTCCTCGTGCCGGCGGCCCTGCCCCGTCCGGCGGATCCACAGGATAGGCCGGGCGGGGCGGACCGGGCCGGGTCAGGGCTTGACCCACCCGAGGTCGGGGGTGTCGGTGAGGTGCGCGTGGCGGCCGGTTGCGCCGTGCAGTTCGAGCAGGACGAGGTCGTTGGCGCCTGGGCGCAGCACGGGGCCGGGGACGTAGAGGGTGCGCTGGGGGCCTCGGTTCCAGTAGCGGCCGAGGTGGAAGCCGTTAATCCAGGCCTGCCCCTTGGTCCAGCCCGGCAGGGCGAGGAAGGCGTCGGCCGGTGCGGCGACCTCGAAGACGCCGCGGTGGAAGGCGGGACCGGCGGCCTCGACGACGTCGCGGGCCGCGAGGGGCGGCGCCGGGTCGTCCAGGGCGACGGGGTGGCAGTCCCAGCCGCGCAGGGCGGCGCCCTGGAAGGCGACCCGGCCGAGGAGCCCCTTGGGCGAGCCGATGCGGGGGCCGTAGTTCACGCCGCCCATGTGCTCGACGAGGACGTCCAGGATCGCGCCGGTGCGGGGCGAGCGGACGTGCAGGGCCTCCTCGTGTCGTTCGTGTTCGAGGACGCCGGCCGGGGCGCCGTCCACGAAGACCTGTGCGCGGTCGCCGACGCCGCCCTCGAAGTGCAGCAGACCGTCGCCGGAGGCGGGCAGGGTGGTGCGGTAGAGCACGTATCCCGAGCGCTGTCCGAGGTCGTCGAAGGTGAGCGGGTGCTCGCTGCGCACGGCGCCGGGGAGCCCGGCCGCGTACGGCAGGAAGGGGGCGCGGCGGTCGAGTTCGACGGTGGTGGGCGGGAGTTTGGGCGCGGGGGCGGGGACGGGTTCGTCGGGGACGGGCGCGTGGCGGGCGATGACCTCGCGGAAGGCGTGGTACTTGGAGCCGGGGTCGCCGCTCTCGGCGAGCGGGGCGTCGTAGTCGTAGGAGGTGACGACGGGGGCGTAGGCGTGGTCGTGGTTGGCGCCGTTGGTGAAGCCGAAGTTGGTGCCGCCGTGGAACATGTAGATGTTGACGGAGGCGCCGGCCGTGAGCAGCCGGTCGAGGTCGGCGGCGGCGTCGGCCGCGTCCCGCACGTGGTGCGGCTCGCCCCAGTGGTCGAACCAGCCGATCCAGAACTCCGTGCACATCAGAGGGCCTTCGGGCAGGTGGGCGCGCAGGGTGGCGAGGCTCGACTCGATGCGGCTGCCGAAGGTCCCGGTGACGAGGGTGTCGGGGAGGCTGCCCGCGGTCAGGTGGGCCGGGTCGGCCTGGTCGCAGGTGAACAGCAGTTCCTCGACGCCGCGGGAACGCAGGCCCGTGCGCAGGTGTTCGAGGTAGGCGGCGTCCTTGCCGTAGGCGCCGTACTCGTTCTCCACCTGGACGGCGATCACCGGGCCGCCGGCCGCCGCCATGTGGGGCAGGAGCGGCGGGATCAGCGCGTCGAGGTAGCGGTCGATCGCGTCGGTGAAGCGGGGGTCGCTGCTGCGCAGCCGGATGTCCGGGTCCGAGGTGAGCCAGGAGGGCAGGCCGCCGCCGTCCCACTCGGCGCAGATGAAGGGGCCGGGGCGCAGCAGGACGTGCAGGCCCTCCGCCTTGGCCAGGGACAGGTAGCGCGGCAGGTCGAGGATGCCGTCGAGGACGAGGGGGCCGTCGGGGTCGGGCTGGTGGGCGTTCCAGGGGACGTAGGTCTCCACGGTGTTGAGCCCCATCAGCCGGGCCTTGCGGAGGCGGTCGGCCCACTGGTCCGGGTGGACGCGGAAGTAGTGCATCGCGCCGGAGATGATCCTCAGCGGCTCGCCGTGCAGCAGGAAGCCGTCGGAGGTGGTGGTCAGGGCGGGCATGGAGGTCCCTTCGGGCGGTGGGCCGGGCCATCGCGAGTGTTACCGGTAACATTACTCGCGTCAAGATCCCCCGCACGGTGGTGTGCGGGGGTTGCCGGTGTCAGGCCGGCGCGGGGGAAGGCGGAGTGCGAAGGCTGCGGGTGCGTCAGGCCGGCGGGGCGAGCGGATCCCCCACGCGGTGGCGTGCGAGGGCTCCCGGTGTCACGCCGGTGGGGCCAGCGCGTCCAGCCGGGCGCGGTGGGCGTCCGTCAGCCGCAGCTCGGCGGCGGCGACGTTCTCCTCCAGGTGTCCGATGCTCGCGGTGCCGGGGATGGGCAGGACCACCGGCGAGCGGGCCAGCAGCCAGGCGAGGGCGACCTGCGTCGGCGTGGCCTCCAGCTCCCGGGCGACGGCGGCGACCTCCTCGCGCGCGCCGGCGCCGCCGTGCGCGACGGGACGCCAGGGCAGGAACGCGATCCCGGCCGCCGTACACGCCTCCAGGACGGGCTCGTGGGCGCGGTCGAGCAGGTTGTAGGCGTTCTGCACGCTGACCACGTCGATCGTCTTCCGAGCCTGTTCCAGATCGGCGACCGTCACCTCCGACAGCCCGATCCGGCCGATCTTGCCCGCTTCCTGCAGCTCGCGGAGGGTGCCGAGCTGTTCCGCCATCGGGGTCTCGGGGTCGATGCGGTGCAGCTGGAGCAGTTCGAGGCGTTCGACGCGCAGCCGCCGCAGGGCGTCGTCCACCTGCTGCCGGAGGATCTCCGGCCGGCCGTCGAGCCGCCACTCCCCGCCGGGGCCGGTGCGGGCCACGCCGACCTTCGTGGTGATCAGCAGGTCGTCCGGGTAGGGGTGCAGGGCCTCGGCGAGGAGTTCCTCGTTCGCGCCGGCGCCGTAGAGGTGGGCGGTGTCGATCAGGGTGACCCCCAGCTCGACCGCCCGCCGCGCCACGGCCATGGAGGCCGCCCGGTCGGGGCCCGGCTCGGTCGGCAGGCGCATCGCACCGAAGCCGATGCGCCCTACGGGCAGGTCTCCCCCGATGCGGAATGTGCGCGCTGTCATGCGTTGCTCTCTCCCTCGTCCAACAGCGCACGCTACCAAGCCGGTTGGGCGATCACCGGTGGCCTGGGCGGCCGGTCGTCGTGGGCGGCCGGTCACGGGTGGCGGGCGCGGCTGTCGTGGGCGTCGCGGCGGTGACCGCCGGTGGCCATGGCGCGATCCGTGGGGTGCGTGTCGTTGACGCCAACGGCGCGCGGAGCCGACGGTGGAGAGGTGACCCAGCGACGCATCGTCTTCGTGATCTTCGACGGTTTCCAGCAGCTCGACCTGGCCGGACCGCACGAGGTGTTCCACCACGCCGCACATCACACGGGCGCGTACACGTGCGAGGTCGTGGCCGCCCGCTCCGGTCCGGTCGCCACCAGCAGCGGGCTGTCCGTGCACGCAGGACACGGCGTGGACGGGGCCGATCCGCACGGGATCGACACCCTGGTGGTGGCCGGCGGACAGGGCGTCGACGAGGCCCGGCACGACGAGGAGCTGGTGCGCTGGATCGCGGCGGCGGGCGGCGATGCCCGGCGGGTCGCCTCGGTGTGCAGCGGAGTGTTCCTGCTGGCCGCGGCGGGGCTCGTCGACGGTCACCGGGTCACCACGCACTGGGGCCGGGAGGAACAGCTCACCCGTGAACACCCGGGCCTGCGCGTCGACTGCGACCCGGTGTTCATCCGGGACGGCCGGGTGTGGACGTCGGCCGGGGTGACCGCCGGCATGGACCTGGCCCTCGCCCTGGTCGAGGACGACCTCGGCCGCGAGGCCGCGCACGCGGCGGCGCGCGAGCTGGTGCTGTTCCTGCGCAGGCCGGGCGGCCAGTCGCAGTTCAGCGTGGCGCTGTGGTCGCGGCAGCCGGCGACGGATCCGGTGCGCGCGGCCGTGACGGCGATCCACTCCTCGCCGGGCGCCCGGCACGGCATCGCGGACCTCGCCGCGCACGCCGGGCTCAGCCCGCGTCACCTCCAGCGCCGCTTCACCGCGGAACTGGGCGTCCCTCCGGCGGCGTACGTCGAACAGGTGCGCGTGGAGGCGGCCCGGCGGGCGCTGGTGGAGGGCGACGAGCCGGTCGAGTCCATCGCCCGGCGTCATGGCTTCGGCACGGCGGAGACCCTGCGCCGCACCTTCCAGCGCAGGCTCGGCGTCGCGCCCTCCGACTACCGGGCGCGTTTCCGCTCCGCCGGCGGACCGGCCGTCCGGGACCTCGCCCGGCCTCTCGGCGACCGACCCGCCCGCCCCATCGGCACGTGAAGGCCCATCGGCACGTAACCCGGTCGACTCCATCGGCACATGACGCTCCGTCGGCATGAACCCCATCAGCACATGCCCGCCCATCGGCACATGAGCCCCATGACCACGCGAACCCATCGGCACTTGAGTGAGGAATGCGCATGACGACCTATGGCCTGCTCGTCTTCGACGCGGTCGAGGAACTGGACTTCGCCGGCCCCTGGGAGGTCTTCACGGCCTCCGCCCTGCTGCGCGGCGGCGCGGACAGGGCGGTCCTCGTCGCGGAGCGGCCCGGCCCGGTCCGCTGCGCGAAGGGGCTACGCGTGCTGCCCGACCACACGCTGGACGACCATCCCGCGCTGGACGTGCTGACGGTGCCCGGCGGCCGGGGCGCCCGGTTGGTCGAGCCGCGCAATCCCGTGGTCACCGGGTGGATCGCCGAGACCGCCGGGCAGGCCGCGTGGGTGCACGGCGTGTGCACCGGCGCGTTCCTGCTGCACGCCGCCGGTCCGGCCCGGGGCCGGCAGGTGGCCACGCACCGGGACCACGAGGACGAACTGGCGGCGAAGGGCGACGTCACCGTCGTCCGGGACGCCCGCTACGTGGCCGACGGGAACCTGCTCACCAGCCAGGGGGTGTCCGCGGGGATCGACAGCGCGCTGTGGCTGGTCGGCCGGCTGCACGGCCGCGATCACGCGCGGGCCGTACGGCGTGAGATCCAGTACGACCCGGCCCCGCCGTATCTCGCGGACGAGCCGGTCTGACACCGGCGGCGGGTGTGCTGCCCCGAACGGAGGAGGGGGCGGGTGCGCTGCCCCGAACGGAGGAGGGGGCGGGGGCGCGGCCCCGGCAAGGGGTACGGATGGCGCACGCCCCTCGAGGACGAGGGGGTGAGCAGGGCGCGCACCCCCTGGAGGGCGACAGGGTGAGCAGGGCGCGCACACCCGTCACCAGGAGGCCGATCGTGCAGTCCCCGAACCAGTCCTCCGACCGCCGGAATGGGTCCCCCGGGACCGGGAGCGCGCCGGACTCCCCCGGTCGGCGCCTGGACGCGGCCCGGCTGTGGGCCGGCGGGGTGATGACCGCCGGCCTGGTGGGGCTGACCGCCATGGCGGCCGTGCTGCTGGTGCGCGGCGTGATGGGGATCGCCGTGTTCTCCGCGCCGTCGGGCGGCGGCTCCACCGGCTGGCTCGCCGGGGGCGCGGCCGTCGTCGCGCTGACCGCCACGGGGCTGCTGCATCTGCTGCTGCGCAGCGCCTCACGGCCCGGACGGCTGTTCTCCCGGATCGTCGCCGTCAGTACGGCGGCGCTGGTGGTGTGGCCGTTCACCACCTCGGCGAGCACGGAGACCAAGGTCGGCACCTGCGTGGTGTTCCTCGCGATCGGCGCCGCCCTCGGCTCCCTGCTGTCGGCGGTCGGGCGGGGTGCGTCGGCGCGGCGCGGGGGCGGCTGAGGACGCGCCTCGCGCTCGCACGTTCGCCTGTCCTGCCCCGTGCGCCCCGCCCTGCGCGCGGACCCCGCCGCGCCGCGCGACCCGTCAGGTACCCGCGGGCCGGGCCCGTACGACCAGCAGGTCCCCGTGCAGTTCCTCCGCCGGCACCTCCAGCCCGGCCCATGCGGCCGCGGCGGCGAGCAGGTTGAACGGTCGGTGCGGCGCGCAGCTCACGTCGGTCCTGAGGTCCGGCAGCGCGGGCAGGCGCTCGGCCAGGGCCCGGGCGGCGGCCTCCGCGTCGGCGGCGTGGGGTCCGGCGGCCGTCGGGACGGGTTTGCCCGCGCCGGAGACCAGCGCCTCGGCGAGCAGCAGCCGCGGGCCGTGCGCGGCCGACCAGCGGTGCGGGACGGTGGTCGCCGCGGTGCCGGGCGCGATCGCGGCCAGCCTCGCGAGCAGCCACGCGGCCTGGGCGACGCCGGTGGCCAGGACTCCGGCGCCGGCGCCCGCCGACCAGGGCCGGTTGCCCTCCCCCGCCCTCGCCCGGCCCAGGTCGCGCCAGCCGTCCGCCCGGTCGGCGGCCGGCACCGGCACGCACCCGGGGGCCTCCAGCACCAGCGCCGCCCGGCCCCCACGGGCCAGCGCGCCGGCGAGCGCCTCCGCGGCCGTCCCGGGGTCGGACCCCTGGGCGACCAGCGACAGTCGCGGCGCGTCGACCGCGGCCCAGGCGAAGCGTCCCAGCGCCACCGATCCCACGTCGACCCCGACCACCCGCACGTCCATCGGCCAAGTCCACCACACCGTACGGCCCGATCGGCTCAGACCGCAAAGAACCGTGTGCGGTGCGGGGAGACCCGCAACCGCCGGATCGGGTCGGCGAGGTTCTCGGCCGTCGCCGGGATCGTGCCGCGCAGCCGGTGCGGGAACACCCCGGCGACCGCGGAGGCGGCGAAGCCGGCTCCGCAAACCCGTCGGTTCGCATGCGCGACGGCCGCACTCGCTCAGGT
Source organism: Streptomyces sp. NPDC006610 (assembly GCF_040611575.1). Classification (NCBI taxonomy): domain Bacteria; kingdom Bacillati; phylum Actinomycetota; class Actinomycetes; order Kitasatosporales; family Streptomycetaceae; genus Streptomyces; species Streptomyces sp. NPDC006610. Next base: position 32,585 of record NZ_JBEXOP010000028.1, on the reverse strand, counting down.
CCCGGTGGAGCACCTCACCCAGCGGCCCGCTGCCGGGAAACAGCAGGCAGTGGCGGAGCGGCGCGTTGCGCGCGGCGCCGGCGAGGAAGGGGGCGAGGGCCGGCGGCGGGGCGTCGGGGGCGCTCCGTGCCGCGCGGGCAGGGCCCACCGTCCCGTACGACGTCGGCGCGGGCGTCGGCAGCCGGCGCCCGGAGGTGGCAGTGGTGCGGGCAGAGCGTGGCCGGCCGGCGCCGACGCGGCGGATGAGCGGGGCGACGCCCACCGCGCTCCGCCGAGGGGACGCGTCGAGCACTCCGTCGAGGCCCCCGCCCCCGCCGGACCGCGCTCACAGGAACCGGCGGATCGGCACGACGGCCGCCTCCCGCGCCCGGTGCAGTGCGGAGCGGCGCTTCCAGCGCGCCTCCCGGATCACCTCGGCGTCCCGCAGGTCGTCGTCGTAGTGACCGTCGAGCGTGGCCGTGAACTCCCTGTCCAGCACGGCGAGCATGATCTCCTCGTCGTGGTCGAGGGAGCGGCGGTTGAAGTTGGTCGAGCCCACCAGCGCGGCGATGCCGTCGACGGTGACGATCTTGGCGTGCATCATCGTCGGCCGGTACTCGTATATCTTCACGCCGCAGGCGATCAGGGCGCCGTAGTGGTGCCGGCCCGCCAGCCGGCAGACCCGCTTGTCGGTGTGCCGGCCGGGCAGCAGGATCTCCACCTCCACGCCCCGCCGGGCGGTGGCGCACAGCAGCTCCACGAAATAGGCGTCCGGCGCGAAGTAGGCGGTGGCCAGCCGGAAGCGGTCCTCGGCCGACTCCAGCATCACCCGCATCAGCGTCTGGAGATCCTGCCAGCCGAAGCTGGCCGATCCGCGCACCACCTGCACCACCGCGTCGCCCTGCGGCCGGTGCGGCACGAACCGGTCGTGGTCGTCGAAGAGTTCGTCGTGGCACTCTGCCCAGTTCTGCGCGAAGGCGGCGGCGACGCCGTCCACGGCGGGCCCGCGGACCTCCACGTGGGTGTCGCGCCACTCGCGCTCGTCGCGGGCGTCGCCGCACCACTCCTCCGCGATGCCCACGCCGCCGGTGAAGGCCGTCTGCTCGTCCACGACGAGGACCTTGCGGTGGCAGCGGTGGTTCTGCTTGAGCGGGGAGATGACCAGCGGCCGGCGGAACCAGGCCACCTGCACGCCGGACCGCTCCATCTCCGCCAGCAGGTGCTTCTCGATCAGCCGGCTGCCGAAGCCGTCCAGCAGCAGCCGCACCCGCACGCCCGCCCGGGCCCGGTCGGCCAGCGCCTCGGCGAACTCGCGGGCGATGTCGCCCTTCCAGTACACGAACGTCATCATGTCCACGGTGTGCCGGGCGGACCGGATGGCCGCCAGCATCGCCGGGAAGATCTCGTCCCCGTTGCGCAGCGGGGTCAGCGCGTTGCCCTCGGTCGCCGCGATGCCGATGAGCCGCTCCAGTCGGCGGCGTATGCGAGCGGTGCGCTGCCGGACGTCCACCGGCGCGGGCCGGTCCTGCGTGCTGGTCATGAGGTCACTCGCCGGAGCCCACAGGGGACAGGAAGCCGCGCTGCCCGGTCCGGCGCGGGACGCGGCCAGCAGACTGTACTCCCCGGCGCCGAACTCCCCGTGCCGCCCGTCCGGCGGTACGGCGTCGGCGGCGCGACCGGAAATGGGACGGTCTGCGAGAATATGCCTCATGACCGTGCTGAGCAGGAATCACGTGACCGTTTCCGGTCGGCCCCAGGGGCCGGTGGTGATGCTGGCGCACGGCTTCGGCTGCGACCAGAACATGTGGCGGCTGGTCGTGCCGTACCTGGAGCGCGACTTCACCGTGGTGCTGTTCGACCACGTGGGGGCGGGACGCTCCGATCTGTCGGCGTGGAGCCCGGAGCGCCACTCCACCCTCGACGGGTACACCGAGGACGTGCTGGAGATCTGCCGTGAGCTGGCGCTCGGCCCGGTGACGTTCGTGGGGCACTCGGTGAGCGCGACGATGGGCGTGCTGGCGGCGGCGCGGGAGCCGGGGGCGTTCTCCGGCCTGGTGCTGCTGGCCCCGTCGCCGTGCTTCATCGACGATCCGGCGGCCGGGTACCGGGGCGGCTTCAGCGCCGAGGACATCGACGAACTCCTGGAGTCGCTGGAGGCGAACTACCTGGGCTGGGCGGGCGCCATGGCGCCGGTGATCATGGGCAATCCCGAGCGGCCGGAGCTGGGCGAGGAGCTGACCAACAGCTTCTGCCGCACCGATCCGGAGATCGCCCGCGTCTTCGCCCGGGTGACATTCCTCTCGGACAACCGCGACGACCTGGCCCGGGTCGCCGTGCCGACCCTGGTCGCCCAGTGTTCGCGGGACGCGATAGCGCCCCCGGAGGTCGGGGCCTTCGTGCAGTCCCGGATTCCCGGAAGCCGGCTGGTCACCCTGGACGCGACCGGGCACTGCCCCCAGCTGGCCGCCCCACAGGAGACGGCCGCCGCGATCACCGGCTTCGTCACCGCGCTGCCCTGATGCGCGGCAGCGACGACGACGCGAGCGGCGGGCCCGCCCGGGACCCGGGCGATGACCGTACGGCGTTCTCCGCGCTGCTGGAGGACAGCGCCGAGGATCTGTACGAGAACGCGCCGTGCGGCTATCTGTCCACGCTGATGGACGGCACGATCGTGAAGGTCAACAGGACGCTGCTGGACTGGCTCGGCCGCGCACGCGGGGAGCTGGTGGGGCGACGGAGCTTCTCGGATCTGCTGACCGTGGGCGGCCGGCTCTACCACGAGACCCACTTCGGCCCGCTGCTGCGCATGCAGGGCGAGGTCAGCGGCATCGCCCTGGAACTCAGGACGGCCGACGGGACCCGCCTGCCGGTGCTGGTCACCTCCACGGTCAAGACCGGCCCCGACGGCGAGCCGCTGCTGGTCCGCACCACCGTCTTCGACGCCCGGGACCGCCGCGCCTACGAGACCGAACTGCTGCGGGCGCGCCGGCGGGCGGAACGCGAACGCGAGGAGCTCCGGCGGCTCAACGCCACCCTGCAGCGGACCCTGCTGCCCCCGGCGCTGGACAGCGTCCCCGGCCTGGACGTGGCCGCGTACTACCACACGGCCTCCACCGACAAGGTCGGCGGCGACTTCTACGACCTGTTCCCGCTCGCCGCCGGGAAGTGGGGGCTGTTCCTCGGCGACGTGTGCGGCAAGGGCGCCGCCGCCGCGGCCATCACCTCCCTGGCCCGCTACACCCTGCGCGCCGCCGCCGTGTACGACCCCGACCCGGCCGCGGTGCTGAGCAATCTCAACACCGTCCTGAACCACGAGTACAACGGGGACGACCCGCGGTTCTGCACCGTCGTCTTCGGACTGCTCACCCCCGACGCGGAGGGGGAAGGCTTCCGGATCACCCTGGCCGGCGGCGGACACCCCCCGGCCCTGCTCCTGGGCGAGGACGGCAGCGCCGGCTTCCTCCACACCCCCGGCGGACAGCTCATCGGCGTCCTGCCCGACGCCCAGATCGCCACCACCACCGTCCGCCTCGGGGCCGGCGACACGCTGCTGCTCTACACCGACGGCCTCACCGAGGCCCGTACGGCCTCCGGCGGCGACGACGGCCGCTACGGGGACGACGCACTCCTCGACTTCGCCCGCGCCCTCGCGCCCGGCACCGCGTCCGGCGCCGTGGCCGCGGTCCGGGCCCTGCTCGACTCCTTCGGCACCGGGCTCGACGACGACGCGGCGGTCCTCGCCGTGGGAGTGCCGGGGACCGGCGGCGCCGGACCCCGGTGAGCCAGTATTCGCTGTCGCGAACGTTTTGCCGTCAGGACGACTCCCGCACGACCAGCTCCGTGGGCAGCGTCAGCTGCCGCTGTGCGGCGTCGCCCTCGGTGATCTCGGTGATCTCGGTGAGGAGGATGCGGGCCATGGTGCGTCCGAGTTCCTCGACCGGCTGGCGGACGGTGGTCAGCGGCGGGTCGGTGTGGCGGGCCAGGACGGAGTCCTCGAAGCCGACGACGGCGACGTCGTCCGGCACCCGGCGTCCCTGGCGGCGCAGTTCGGCCAGGGCGGCGACGGCCATCAGGTCGGAGGCGGCGAAGACGGCGTCCAGGTCCGGCACGCGTTCAAGAAGCGAACGCATTGCCCGCCGGCCCCCCTCCTCGGTGAAGTCCGCGACCTCGACGAGCCGTTCGTCGGCCGTGCGGCCCGCCTCCTCGTGCGCGGCGCGCCAGCCGGCGAGCCGGGCGCGGCCGACGTCCATGTCGAGCGCACCGGTGATGGTGGCGACCCGGCTCCTGCCCCGCTCCAGCAGATGGCGCACGGCGGCCGCGGCGCCACCGGCGTTGTCGGAGCCGACGTAGCTCAGCCGTTCCCCCTCGTCACGGCGGCCGGCCAGGACGACGGGCAGGCCCATCTCGTCCAGCAGCCCCGGCAGCCGGTCGTGTTCGTGCACCGACACCAGCAGCACTCCGTCGACCCTGCGGGTGGCGACCGACGCCGTGAGCTGGTCGCGCTCGGACTGGTCGCGCACCAGCATCAGCTGGAGCTGGGTCCGCGTCTCGGCGAGCACCCCGCTGACGCCGCGGATCAGCGCGGCGAAGAACGGCTCCGCGCCGAGCCGGCTCTCCGACTCGGGGATCACCAGCGCGACCGCGTTGGTGCGGTTGGTCACCAGGCCGCGGGCCACCGAGTTGGGGACGTAGTTCAGCTCCTTGATCGCCGCGAGGACCCGGGCCCGCGCGTCCGCGCTGACGAGGTCGGAGCCGTTGATCACGCGGGAGACCGTCGTCCGCCCCACTCCGGCACGGGCGGCGACCGTCTTGATCGTGGGACGGCGGTCCCCTGTCATGTGCTCCTCCCGGCGGCAACCACGACGGTGCCCGTCGCGGACTTGACCAGCGGCAATTGTGGCAGACGCCGGTGCGGCGGACAGCACCGCACCGGGGCCGGGCCGGGGCCCCGAGGCAAACGGCGTCACTCCTTCCGGAAACAAGTCGCTTTCAAGTTATTGACATGACGGCTTGCTTGGCACGAGTCTTCCAACCGCCGGTGGGCACGTTCCCACTCACTGGTGGGCACGTTCCCACCGCAACATATCGCCCCCCGTGCCATCGCGGAATCAGATCACTCCGGTGCGTCAGCGCCGTCGCTAGGAGGAACACACATGGGCACTGTCCCCAGGTCATTGCGTACGAGAGCGGTCGCGCTCCTGGCGGCAGCCAGTGCACTGTCGCTCGTCGCCGGCTGCGGCGGCGACGACGAGTCGGCCACGGGCGGCGGCAAGAAGGACGGCAAGGTCATCATCACCATGGGCATGTTCGGGGTGATGGGCTTCGAGGAGACCGGCCTGCTGGAGCAGTACGAGAAGGAGAACCCGAACGTCGACATCCGGGCCGAGATAGCCGGCGACGAGCAGACGTACTACACGGCGCTGCAGACCCGCCTCGCCGCGGGCAAGGGCCTCAAGGACATCCAGGGCATCGAGATCGGCCGCGCCAAGGAGATCGTCGACACCCAGGCCGCCAAGTTCGTGGACTTCTCCGACGTGGCGGGCACGGACCACTTCCTGCCGTGGAAGCAGTCCCAGATCACCACCGAGGACGGCAAGGTGCTGGGCCTGGGCACGGACATCGGCCCGATGGCCGTCTGTTACCGCAGGGACTACTTCGAGAAGGCCGGACTGCCCACCGACCGCGAAGAGGTCGCCAAGCTGTGGGAGGGCAGCTGGGACAAGTACGTCGAGGTCGGCCGCACCTTCAAGGAGAACTTCAAGGGCGGCGAGGTCGCGTACATGGACGCGGCCAGCGGTCTGTTCAACGCGATGGTCTACGGCTACCCCAAGCAGTACTACAACGCCAAGGGCGACCTGATCTACGACAAGAACCCCGCCGTCGAGGAGGCCTGGAACCTCGCCGCCGACGCGGCCGAGGACGGTCTGTCCGCCAAGCTGCGCCAGTTCCAGCCGGGCTGGGACCCGGGTCTGGCCAACAGCACGTTCGCCACGGCCGTCTGCCCGGCCTGGATGCTCGGTCACATCGGTGAGAAGGCCGGCGAGGCCAACAAGGGCAAGTGGGACGTCGCCAAGGCCCCCAAGGGCGCCAACTGGGGCGGTTCCTTCCTCGGGGTGGTCGAGCAGAGCCCGGTGAAGGAGGAGGCCAAGAAGCTGGTCGCCTGGCTGACCGCGCCGGAGCAGCAGGCCCACATCTTCAAGAAGCAGGGCAGCGTGCCGTCCTCGCAGGAGGCGCTGGAGAGCGCCGAGGTCAAGGACGTCACCCATGAGTACTTCAACAACGCCCCGATCGGCCAGATCTTCGGCGCGGCCGCCCAGGAGATCCCGGACAAGCAGGTCCTCGGCCGCAAGGACGGCGCCATCAAGGACCTCTTCTCGCAGGGTCTGACGCTGATCGAGCAGCAGGGCGCCTCGCGCGACGAGGCGTGGGAGACCACGGCGGAGCGCATCGAGAAGGCGGTCGGCTGACCTCTCGCACCACCGGGGCCCGTCGTCCGACCGACGGGCCCCAAGCCCTCCGGCCCCGCCGCGCTCCGGCGGCGGGCCGGGGCCGGCTCACGCATCCGCATCTCAGGAAGGAAATCCGGTGGCCACCTCCACCACCAAGGCCCCGGCCGGCGAAGGGCGGCACGGACGCCCGTCCCGCAAGCCGGGCGCCGCCGCACTGCTGCACCGGCTGGACGTCAAGGGCGCGCCGTACGCGTTCGTCGCCCCGTTCTTCGTCGTCTTCGCCGCGTTCAGCTTCTACCCCCTCGTCTACACCTCCTGGATCTCCCTGCACCGGGTCGAACTCGCCACTCTGGACGTCATGGAGTGGGTCGGGTTCGACAACTACGTCGAGCTGTGGAACGACTCCCGGTTCTGGAACGCGGTGGGGAACACCATCACCATCGGCGTCATCTCCACGGTTCCCCAGCTGCTGATGGCGCTGGGCCTGGCGCATCTGCTCAACTACCGGATGCGCGGCTCCCTCTTCTTCCGCGTCGCCTCGCTGGTGCCCTACGCCACCTCGGTGGGCGCCGCGGCGCTGGTGTTCACCATGCTCTTCGAGCGCGACTTCGGCATGATCAACTGGGCGCTCGGCACGGTCGGCATGGACCCGGTGAACTGGGAGGCCGACAAGTGGCCCGCCCAGATCGCGATCTCCAGCATCGTCATCTGGCGCTGGACCGGCTACAACGCGCTGCTGTACCTGGCCGCCATGCAGGCCATCCCGGCCGACCGGTACGAGGCCGCCGCCATCGACGGGGCCTCCCGGTGGAAGCAGTTCACCCATGTCACCGTGCCGGGCATTCGCTCGACCATCGTCTTCACCATCGTGCTCTCCACCATCGGCGCGACCCAGCTGTTCGGCGAACCGCTGATCTTCGGCCAGGGCCCCAACGGGATCACCGGCGGCGCGGACAACCAGTACCAGACGCTGGGTCTGCTGCTGTACGAGGAGGGCTGGAAGAACTACCAGATGGGCCGCTCGGCGACGGTCGCCTGGGCCATGTTCCTGCTGCTCGTCCTCGCCTTCGTGGCCCAGCGCCTGATCAAGCGCCTGCGCTCCCGTACGTCCTGACCAGGAGACCCCCAGTGACTTCCGAAAGCCTCCCGGTCCGGACGGACGTCCCGGTCCGGACCCCCGCCCAGCACGCCGCCGCGCACGGCCGGCGCCGCCGGATCCTGCGCCAGGGCGCCGGGCGGCAGCACCACGCGGGCCCGCTCGCCTACATCCTGCTCGGCATCACCGCGCTCCTGTCGATCTTCCCGCTGTACTGGACGATGGTGGCGGCCTCGACCGACAACACCCGCGTCAGCCAGACGCCGCCACCGTTCCTGCCGGGCCCGAACCTGTTCAGCAACCTCGCCCGTGCCTGGGACGAGGCCGCGATGGGCAAGGCCATGGTCAACAGCCTGATCGTGGCCGGCTTCATCGCCCTGTCCACGGTGCTGTTCGCCACGCTCGCCGGGTTCGCCTTCGCCAAGCTGCGGTTCAAGGGCCGCAACGTCCTGCTGATGCTGGTGATCGGCACCATGATGGTGCCGCCGCAGCTCGGCGTCGTACCGCTGTTCATGATGATGTCCGAGCTGGGCTGGTCGCAGGAGCTTCCCGCCGTCATCTTCCCCACGCTGGTGAGCGCGGTCGGCGTGTTCTTCATGCGGCAGTACCTGTCGGAGGCGCTGCCCGACGAACTGGTCGAGGCGGCCCGCGTGGACGGGGCGCACTCGCTGCGGATCTTCTGGAGCATCGTGCTGCCCGTGGCGCGGCCCGCGATGGCCGTGCTGTTCATGATCACGTTCGTGCACGCGTGGAACGACTTCTTCTGGCCGTTCGTGGTGCTCGACATGACCAACCCGACCGTTCCCGTGGCCCTGACGCAGCTGAGCGCCGGCTACATCCGCGACCAGTCCCTGATCATGGCGGGCGCGCTCCTCGGCACGCTGCCGCTGCTGGCGATGTTCATCGTCTTCGGCCGCCAGATCGTCGGCGGCATCATGCAGGGCGCCGTGAAGGGCTGACCGGCCCGCCCCGCTCCTCCCCCACCAGCCTCCCGCCTCTTGTCGAAAGGACATACGTGGTCACCGCAGCACAGCAGCAGACCGCGTCCGCCCCGGACGCCTCCCGCACCTTCCCGAAGGGCTTCCTCTGGGGCACCGCCACCGCCTCCTACCAGATCGAGGGGGCCGCAGCCGAGGACGGCCGCACGCCGTCCATCTGGGACACCTACGCCCGCACCCCGGGCCGGGTCCGCAACGGCGACACCGGCGACATCGCCACCGACCACTACCACCGCTGGCGCGAGGACGTCGCCCTGATGGCCGAACTCGGCGTGGGCGCCTACCGGTTCTCCCTCGCCTGGCCGCGGATCCAGCCCACCGGCCGCGGGCCCGCCGTGCAGCGGGGGCTCGACTTCTACCGGCGGCTGGCCGACGAACTGCTGGAGAAGGGCATCCAGCCCGTCGCCACCCTCTACCACTGGGACCTGCCGCAGGAGCTGGAGGACGCCGGGGGCTGGCCGGAGCGCGCGACCGCCGAGCGGTTCGCGGAGTACGCGGCCATCGCCGCCGACGCCCTCGGCGACCGGGTGCGGACCTGGACCACCCTCAACGAGCCCTGGTGCAGCGCCTTCCTGGGCTACGGCTCCGGTGTGCACGCCCCCGGCCGCACCGACCCGGTCGCCGCGCTGCGCGCCGCCCACCACCTCAACCTGGGTCACGGGCTCGCCGTCCAGGCGCTGCGGGACCGGCTCCCCGCCGACGGCCGGTGCTCGGTCACCCTCAACATCCACCACGTCCGGCCGCTCGCCGAGACCGAGGACGACATCGACGCCGTACGGCGGATCGACGCGCTGGCCAACCGGGTCTTCACCGGCCCGATGCTGCGCGGCGCCTACCCGGAGGACCTGTTCAAGGACACCGCGGGGCTGACCGACTGGTCCTTCGTCCGCGACGGCGACCTGACCGAGATCCGGCAGCCGCTGGACTTCCTCGGCGTCAACTACTACTCCCCCACGCTGGTCTCCAAGGCCGACGGCAGCGGCACGCACACCTCCGACGGGCACGGCCGCAGCGCCCACAGCCCGTGGCCGGGCGCCGACGAGGTCGCCTTCCACCAGCCGCCCGGCGAGACCACCGCCATGGGCTGGGCCATCGACCCGAGCGGCATGCACGAGCTGCTGCGCCGGCTGTCGGCGGACTTCCCCCGGCTGCCGCTGGTCATCACCGAGAACGGCGCCGCGTTCCACGACTACGCCGACCCGGAGGGCAACGTCAACGACCCGGAGCGGATCGCCTATCTGCGCGGCCACATCGCGGCCGTGCACCGGGCCATCGAGGACGGCGTCGACGTGCGCGGCTACTTCCTGTGGTCGCTGCTCGACAACTTCGAGTGGGCGCACGGCTACAGCAAGCGGTTCGGCGCGGTCTACGTGGACTACCCGACCGGCACCCGCATCCCCAAGGCCAGCGCCCACTGGTACTCCCGCGTGGCCCGCACGGGAGTGCTGCCCGCGGCCGAGTGAACCGGACCCGGTGCGGCGCTGCTCCTCCCCGCTCGGCGCCGCACCACGAGCCCGCCCCCGGAGCCCACCGCAATGGGCCCGGGGGCGGGCTCGTTCACGGGCTCCGCCTCCGGCGCGCGGGGCGCGCACCGGGGCACGTACGGGTGTCCCGGCCCGGCGCGCGCGGTCACTCCCCCGGGTAGCGCACCCCGATCCGCTCCCGCACCGCGTCCAGGGTGTCCATCACCGCGAGGGTGCGCGCGTGGGGCCACAGCGGTGATTCCGTCAGCCCTTCGCGCAGGCAGCGCATCACCTCACGTGCCTGGTGCTCGTAGCCGTTGCCTTCCTGCGGTGCGGCGGCGACGGTCTGCGGGTCGTGGCCGTCGCGGTGCAGTACGAAGGAGCGAGGGTTGAAGAACTCGGCCGGGATCTCGATGCGGCCCTCGGTGCCGTAGACGGCCGCCCGGCGCTCGTCGTGGGCGACCATGGAGCAGGACAGCACGGCCATCGCCCCGTCGGCGTAGCCGAGCAGGACGCCGGTCTGCGCGTCGACGCCCTGCGGGGACAGGCTCGCGTGGGCGGTGACGGAGTCGGGCGCGCCGAGGAGCAGATGGGCGAGGGAGACCGGGTAGGTGCCGAGGTCCAGCAGTGCCCCGCCGCCGGCCGCGGGGTCCCACAGCCGGTGCTCCGCGGGCGCGTTCATCCGTCCTCCGAAGGAGGCGTACACGGACCGCACCTCGCCGATCGCGCCGTCCGCGACCAGTTCCGCGATGCGCAGGATGAGGGGGTTGAGGCAGGTCCACATGGCCTCCATCACGAACAGGCCCTGTTCGGCGGCCAGTTCGGTGAGGATGCGGGCCTGGCGGCCGCTGAGCGCGAACGGCTTCTCGCACAGCACCGGCTTGCCCGCCTCCAGGCAGGCACTCGCCGCGGCGACATGGTGGGCGTGCGGGGTGGCGACGTAGACGACGTCGACCTCGGGGTCGGCGGCCAGCTCGCGCCAGCTGCCGTGGGCCCGGGGGATGCCGAACCGCTCGGCGAAGGGGCGGGCGGTGGCGAGTGACCGGGATCCGACGGCGGTGACCCGCGCGTCCGGCAGCCGCAGCAGGTCGTCGGTGAAGGCGGCGGCCATCCCGCCGGTCGCCAGGATCCCCCAGCGGATGGGCTGCTCACTCACGTACGTCTCCTCCTCGGCACGGTCACGGACTGCCTGCGCAGCCTAGTGGGCACGTTCCCACCTGCGTCGAGACGTCCATCATCCGGTCGCCGCGCCCGGCGCTCGACCAGAACTGTGCCGAGATTTGAGGGAATCTCGAATTCCCTTCCCCAGGAATTTCTATTGAATCGCGTCAGCGCCCATCGAACCACGAGTGTGTCCCAAGGTGAACAAATTCCGTCACCCCATCACAACTGCCGAGTAATAAGGAGATTGGGGGTACGCTGCCAGCAGAGTTTCAGCCAATGCCTTCTACCCGCATAGACGCCATTGCGCCTGCTGAATACAGTGGTACGGTGCCACGCTCGCCACCAGGAGGTACCCCGTGAGCAAGAGCAACTTGCGGCGCAATACCTGGGATGCGCGCACCACCTGTACCTGACCCCTGCCGCGTAGCGCTCTCTTCGCCACCCCCCGCTCTCACCCGCACGCCGTTCCGTGAGAGGGCATTTCCCGTAACACACCGTCATAGCTGAGTGATTCTCCACATCCACGTCACGGGGGATTTGGTGTCGGAATTTGATTCGTCCCGCGCACTCGAATTGCTGAAGAGAATCCTGGTCGAGAGTTCCGAGGGCGCCTGCGGCCGGCTGGCCGTGGTGCAGGGCGGACTGACCTGCGGAAAGACCACACTGCTGCACGAGTTCGCGCAGTGCGCGACGGACACGGGCGCGCTGCTGCTGGGCGCCACCGGATCACGGACGGAACGCGGGCTGCAGGCCGGCCTGATCGACCAGCTGTTCCAGAGCCAGGGGCTGCCCGCCGGGAGCATCGACCGCGTACGGGCCATGATCACCTCGGCCATGCTCGTCGAGCAGGACGACGGCGAGCCGCCCCTCCACACGGTCCTGCGGCCCAGCGCCCTGCTGGTCCACGAGGCCTGCCGGGCGATGCTGGAGCTGTCCCGGACCCGTCCGCTGGTCGTCGTGGTCGACGACGTCCAGTTCGCGGACGACGTCTCCCTTCAGCTGCTGCTCTATCTGCTGCGCAGGATGCGCTCCGCGCGGATCGTGATGGTGCTGTCCGAGTGGGACTGGCCGCAGCCGGCACTGTCGCCGCTGCGCGCGGAGCTGACCGGACGCCCGCACCATCTGATCCGGCTGGGGCCGCTGTCCGGTGAGGCGACCTCCCGGATGGTCCGGCAGGCGCTGGACAGGCGGGTCGGCAGCGGGCTCGCCACCGCCTTCCACGACCTGACCGGCGGCAACCCGCTGCTGCTCACCGCCCTGCTGGAGGACCACCGCAACGCCGAGGACGAAGAGCGCGACGGCCGGGACGGGGCGGGCGACGAGGAGTCGCCGGCGGTCGGCTTCGCGTTCGCCCGGGCGGTGGCGGCCTGTCTGCACCGCTGGGAGCCGATGGTGCTGGAGGTCGCGCAGGCGATCGCCGTGCTCGGCGACCGGGCCGATCCGGAGCTGATCGGCCGGCTGATGGAATTGCGCGGCGAGGACGCCGAGCGCGTGATGCACACCCTGGGCCGGGCCGGGCTGCTGCTCGGCGGGCGCTTCCGGCATCCCATGGCGCAGACCGCGGTGCTGGGCACGCTGTCCCCGGGCGGACGCTCCGAGGCGCACAGCCGCGCCGCCGAGCTGCTCCACCAGCGCGGCGCGACGGCGCTGGAGGTGGCGCGCCAGGTGATCGCCGCCGGCCGGGCCGCCGAGGAGTGGACGCTGCCGGTGCTGCGCACCGCCGCCGAACAGGCCCTGGTGGAGGACGACGTCACGCTCGCCGTGCAGTGCCTGGAGACGGCGCTGCGCGCGTCCGGCGACGGGGCGGAGACCCTGGCCGTCACGGCGGCGCTGGCGAGGACGGCCTGGCGGATCAACCCGTCCGTGGCGGCGGCGCACCTGCCTCCGTTGCAGGCGGCGCTCCAGTCCGGCTCGCTGGAGGGGCGCGACGCCGTCACGCTGGTGCGGGGCGCGCTGTGGAGCGGCGACACCGAGGGCGTGACCGCGGCCCTGCGGGCGCTGTCGGACTCCGCGGCCCTGGACGACGCCCAGCTGTACGCCGAGATACGGCTGGCCCACCAGTGGCACTACGGCTCCGACCGGGGCCGGTTCCGGGCGGTGAAGTCGGCGTCGGCGGCGGGCAGCGAGCCGTGGAGCTACGCGGCGAACCAGCTGGCCGCGGCCTGGAACCACAAGGAGAGCCGTACGGCCACCGACTGCGCCGAGCAGATCCTGCAGAGCTGCCGGCTGGAGGACTCGACCCTGGAGGTCGTCGCGTCCGCGGTGCTGGCCCTGCTGTCGGGCAACAAGCTCCAGGAGGCCGCAGCCTGGTGCGACCAGCTGATGGAGGAGGCACAGCTGCGCGGGGCGGTCACCTGGCAGATGCTGCTGGGCGGTCTGCGCGCCCGGGTCACGCTGCGCCGGGGCAAGGCGATGGTCGCCTCCGCTCAGGCCGAGGAGGCGCTGGCGCTGCTGTCCGGGCAGAGCTGGGGCGTTCTGATCGGCTGCCCGCTGGCCACGCTGATCTCGGCGCGGACCGCACTGGGGCAGTACGACGCGGCGGCGGAGGCGGTGCAGCAGCGGGTGCCCGAGGAGATGTACGACACCGTGCACGGGCTGCGCTATCTGCACGCCCGCGGCCACTACTACCTGGCGACCGACCGGCCGCTGGCGGCGATCAGCGACTTCCAGCGCTGCGGGCGGTCGATGCAGGGCTGGGGCCTGGACGTGGCGTCGCTGATCCCGTGGCGCAGCAGCCTGGCGGAGGCGAACCTGCGTCTGGGCCGCACCCGGGTGGCCCGGGACCTGGTCAACCGGCAGCTGGAACAGGCCCGGACGATGGACGACCGGGCCCGGGGCATCTCGCTGCGGGTGCTCGCCGCGAGCAGCGAACTCGGGCAGCGGCCGGCCCTGCTGCGGCAGGCCGTGGAGTGCCTGGAGGGCGCCGGTGACCGGCTCGAACTCTCCGTGACGCTGGAGGAGTTGAGCCAGGTGTACCAGCAGCTGGACGAGTTCGACCGGGCGCGGCTGCTGTCCCGCCGGGCGGCGCAGGAGAGCAAGGCGTGCGCCGCGGGGCCGGCGCCCTCCCGGCCGCGGGCCGCGGGGCGCACGGCGGACCCCGCGCCGCCCGCCGCGGGGCCGGTGCGTCCCCACGCCGAGCCGTCGCGGCTGCCCATGCTCAGCGACGCCCAGCGCCGGGTCGCCGAACTGGCCGCGCTCGGCCACACCAACCAGGAGATAAGCCGGCGGCTCTACATCACCGTCAGCACGGTGGAGCAGCACCTCACCCGGGTGTTCCGCAAGCTCGGCGTCAACAGCCGCAACGACCTGCCGCTGACCCTCAGCGATCTGGCCTGAGCCGGACCCGTTCCCGTCACCCCCGCACAGAGCGAGGAGTCGTACCCATGGATACCCGACCCCGGCCCGGCGCCGCCATCGTCTTCCCCGGCATGGGGCCGTCCTCCTTCGCGGACGTGGCCCGGTTCATGCTGGTCAACCCCCACGCCCGCAAGCTGGTGGCCGAGGCCGACGAGGTGCTCGGCCACTCGCTGGCCGACCGTTACGAGCAGGCCGAGGGCGACTACTCGCCGTACGCGCAGATCGCCTTCGTGGTGAACTGCCTGGCCCTGGCCCGGTGGGCCGGGGAACGGCACGGGATCGAGCCGCAGTACGTGGTCGGGCCGAGCTTCGGCGGCCGGGCGGCGGCCGTCCACGCGGGCGTGCTGAGCTTCCCGGACGCGGTGCGGACGACGGCCCGTCTGGCGGACTGCATGGACGAGTACTTCGCGCGGGAGCATCCGGACCTGGTCACGCACTCGTTCGTGCGCGTGCCGCGGGAGCGGCTGGACGAGATGCTGGCCGAGCTCACGGACCGCGGCGAATGGCACGACGTGTCCTGCCACGTGGACGACGACTTCTTCATGGTGACGCTGTCGGAGAAGTCGCTGGAGCCGTTCCAGCAGCGGGTGCGCTCGGTGGGCGGCCTGTCCCTGTACACGATGAAGCCGCCGATGCACTCGCACGTCTTCGGCGGGCTCCGTGACCGGGTGGAGCGGGAGATCTTCGCCGGGCTGTCGTTCGCCGATCCGGTGCTGCCGGTCGTCGCCGACCAGGACGGCACGGTGCTGACCACCGGCGCCGGGGTGCGGACGATGCTGCTCGACGGCTTCGTCCGGCCGGTGCGCTGGCCCGACGTGGTCGCCTCGCTGCGGGAGGCGGGCGTGGGCCGGCTGTACGTGGCCGGGCAGGACGCCATGTTCACGCGCGTGGGCTGCACCACGCGCGCCTTCGAGGTGGTGCCGTTCACCCCGAGGGCGGCCCTGCAGCCGGCCCGCAGGAGCATGCCGGCGGCCCGCTGACCGCGCCGGGACGGCGCGAAAGGGGCCGGCGTCGGGTGACGCCGGCCCCGCGCATGGTGCGGTGCGCCTACTCGCCGTTCACGGAGAAGGCGTAGAACGTTCCGGTCGTGGTGGAGCCGGTGGTGCCGGCGTAGGCGAACTTCACGTAGCCATTGCCCCAGTAGACGGTGCCGTCGACCACCGCCGGGCCGGCGATGGAGGAGTACGGGCCGAGGAAGTCGAACAGGATGCGGCCGGTCGCGGCGTCGATGCCGTACATCCGGCCGCTGGTGGAGGCGGCGTAGAGCACGCCGCCCGCGACGGTGACCGGGGCCCAGGCGTAGCCGGGTGACGGGTCGGCGATCTGCCAGGCGATCCTTCCGGTGCGGGCGTCGAGCGCGGCGAAGGAACTGCCGGTGGTGGTGGTCCCGTCGGGCAGCCGGTAGGGCTCGCGGCCGAAGTTGCCCTGGGCGAGGTAGACGCGCTTGCCGTCGGTGGCGGTGCCCCAGAGGATGCCGCCGACCTTGCCGCCGGGGCCGGTCGCCGCGCTCCACACCACCTCGCCGGTGAGGGCGTCGAGCAGCCAGTACTCGCCGCTCTTCTGGCCGGCTCCGACGACCGGGCGGCTCGAACCGTCGGCGTCCTTGACGGTGAACAGGTGTGCGCCGTCGCCGAAGTCGTAGTCGGGTCCGACGTGGGCCGGGCAGTTGTTGGGCGGGAAGCCGGGCAGGCAGCCGACGTTCCAGGCGTCGAACCGCGCCCGTCCGCTGGCCCACTTGACGCTGCCGGTGCCCATGTCGAGGGCGAGCACCGAGTCGACGTGGTTGTCGGGGTCCATGCACTCGGCCGGGCTGCCGCCGGCGTTCTGGCAGTCGCCGACGCTCTGCGGGACCTGGTAGTTGTTGCCGGTGGTGAAGTAGACGGTGCGCCGTGCGGCGTCGATCGCCGGGGTGCCCCAGACGGCCGCGCCGCTGTAGCCGCCCGCCCGGCCGCCGTTGTCCGGCACGGTGTGGCGGGTCCACAGCACGCGCCCGGTCCTCGCGTCGACGGCGTTGGCGCTGCCGCGGAAGGTGCAGCAGGGGTAGGCGGGGTCGGCCGCGGCGAGTTCGGACTCCCGCGAGGAGACGCCCTGGTAGATCACGCCGTTGTGGACGACCGGCGACTGGGTGAGCACGGCGAAGGGGTGGCTGTCCAGGCGGGTCTTCCAGCGCAGGTTGCCGGTGGTGGCGCTGACGGCCATCAGGACGGCCTGGGAGTAGTCGCCGATGTAGACGGTGTCGCCGACGACGGCCGGGCTGGAGCGGGAGACCGAGCCGGCGTCGCCGGTGTAGTCGGACACCGGACGGGACCAGATTCTCCTGCCGGTGCGCGCGTCGACCTTGTGCAGGTGACCGCCCCAGTCGGGGAAGTAGGCGGCGCCGCCCACGACGGCGGCGGTGGCGGACACGTCCCCGTGCGTGGTGTAGGTCCACTTGACCGCGAGCTTGCTCGCGTTGGTCGTGTTGACCTTGTACTCCAGTGGATTGGAGCGGGTGTTGGCCACGTCGTGTCCGGCCATCGGCCAGCTCGGCGCGGTGCCGGTGGCGCCGGCCGGCTGCACGCCGGGCAGGACGGCGGCGGTCAGCACCAGCAGGGACGACAGCACCAGCCGGCGGACGCGGCGGGTGTGTCTGCGGAGAAGGTGATGCACTGCATCGATCCCTTCGGTCGGTGGTTGTTCGACTGCCGTCGCCCGGTGCGGCGCGGGCGAGGCCCCTCGGTCGGCGCCGGCAGGGCGACACGATCGGCGAAGATCGTCCTGGCCGGAAAGTAGCGGCGCCGGTGGCCCGGGACAGCCCCTACGGCCCCCTACCGGGGCTGCTGCCGTCGTGGCGCGCCCGCCGAGGGGCCGTGCCGTCCGAGCAGTTCGGCGGCCAGTGCGGTGAGCCGCAGCCGGTCGGTCTTCTTGTTGGTGTTCAGCGGCCACTCCTCGAGGCGGTGGTAGTGCCTCGGGATCATCTGCTGCGGCAGCGTCCGGGCGAGTCCGCCGGCCAGTTCCCGCGGGGAGGTGTGCTGTCCCAGGTAGAACACGAAGAGTTCGGTGCTGTGGTCCACCGGCACCCCGACGACGACCGCGTCCTGCACGGTGGGGCAGCCGCGCAGGGCGTGTTCGACCTCGGCGAGTTCCACCCGGTGGCCCTGCACCTGCACCTGGGCGTCGACCCGGCCGAGGTAGACCAGTTCGCCGCCCCCGGTGCGGCGCACCCGGTCTCCGGTGCGGTACCAGAGCCGGGAGTCCCGGCGCAGGTACCTGCCCTCGCCGTCGGCGGGGTCGAGATAGCCCGCGCACACCTGCGGTCCGGACAGCCACAGCTCGCCCTCGGTCCCGGCGGGCTCGCCGTCCTCGTCCAGGAGCAGTTCCTCGTGGCCGTCGTGGAGGCGGCCGAGGGGCACCACTCCGTTCACGCCGAGCGCGGGCGACGACTCGGGCGACCAGCGGTGCCGGTGGGTGGTGATGGTCGTCTCGGTCGGCCCGTAGACGTTGATGACGGCGGAGCCGGGCGCGGCGCGCTGCCAGTCGTCCGCGTCGCGGCACTGCAGGGCCTCCCCGCCGAAGAAGGTCCACCGCAGCGACGGCATCGCGGCGGGGGCCAGTCCACCGGTGCGGCGGGCGAGCGCGATGACGCTCGGCGCGGAGAACCAGACGGTGATCCCGTGCCGCGCGACGAAGGCGGGCAGGTCGCGGTAGGCGTGCGGCGGGACCGACACCAGCGGCGCCCCGACGGCCCAGGCGCACCACAGGTCGGAGACGGCCGAGTCCCAGTTGAGGTTGGCGGCCTGGGAGAAGACGTCCGCGGCGGTGAAGTCGTACCAGGCGTCCATGAGGCCGAAGTAGTGGGCGAGGTTGCCGTGGGTGAGCCGCACGCCCTTGGGGCGGCCGGTGGATCCCGAGGTGAACAGCACATAGGCGACCCGGTCGGCCGGCACGGGCCTCGGCCCGGCCAGGGCCTCGTGCGGCTTCGGCTCCAGCCGGTGGAAGCCGGCCGGCAGGCCGGTCACCGGTTCCGCGGCGGACACGGCCGTCCGTGATTCGCGCATCGCGTCGAGTACGGCCGTCCCGGCCGGCGGTTCCGGGGCGAGTACGGCCAGGTCCCGCTGCCCGACGGGCAGTTGGGCCAGGCCGGGCAGGAGCGCGGCGCCCTCCTCGTCCACGATCAGCGCGGACACGTCGGCGGCCTCCAGCATCCGCCCGGTCCGCTCCGCCGGGAAGTCGGTCAGCAGCGGCGCCACCGGCACGCCGGCGTAGACGCACGCCAGGATGCCGACGTACGCCCGCACCCCGCGCCCGGCGAGCACACCCACCGCGGCGGGGGGTCCGCCGGGCGCGGCGAGCAGCGCGCCCGCCCACGACAGCGCCGTCGTGTGCGCCTGTTCGTAGGTCACCGTCTCCTCACCCACGCGGACCGCCACGCCGTGGGGCGAGGCGGCCAGTCCGCGCAGAAAGCGAGCGTGCAGCGCGACGTCCGCCGGCCCGTCCATCCCGTTTCCCTTCCGTTCGTTCGGCCGGAAATACCCGCCGTTGACAATGTCCGGACACCGGCTTCATCATTTCCGCATGTCTGAAGAAATCATCACCGAAAACATCGGCGGCACTTCCGGCCGGAACGAGATGTTCGAGGCTCTCCTGCGCCGTTTCCTGCCTTTTCTGCCCGCCGACGAACCCCTTGCCGAGGACGCCCCCCTGCGCGACCTCGGCCTGGACTCCATGGGTGTCGTGGAGCTGCTCGCCGCCCTGGAGAGGGCCTTTGACGTGCGATTCAGGGACGACGCGCTGAGCCTGGAGAACTTCGCGAGCCCGGGGAGGCTGCGCCACACCCTGGACCGGATGAGGGAGCTGCCCGCCTGAAAGGAATTCGGGCGCAGGGCCCGGAGAAGCGAATGAGCGGCGAATCGGCGCCACCGCTCTCCGGGCATTCCGAACGCCCTCTCCACGACTGGCCCCGCCACGCCCCGCGGAAATCCGTGATACCTGATCGATGCAATGGCCGGACGGTTTACGAACACAATGCGGTGAAACTCTTCTCGAGCCGCTGGAGCACGCTCCGGACGTGGGGCAGCCGCACCGGGTCGGCCGAGTCCAGGGCCTGCTGCTGCTCCTCCTGCGTGTCGCCGTAGAGCATGCTCGTGGCGGCCTTGAAGCGCAGGGCCTGCGGGGAGTCGCCCAGGTGGTGCCCGGCCAGGACGGCGATGCCGTAGGTGTCGAACAGGTACTGGAACAGCGACGCCGAGTCGCACACGCCGTGCTCGGCGAGCACGGGCCGCACGGGTTCAAAGTCCGGGTAGACGTAGAACCCGCCCGTCGGCGGGCGGCACCGGGCCCCGGCCGAGAGCATGATGCCGTGCACCGCGCGGGCCACCGCCCCGTGCAGCCGGGCGCTCGCGGCGAGCCGCTCGCGCACCTCGGGCGGCTCGGCGAACGCGTACTCCGCGACGGCCTGCATGGGTCCCGCCAGGGTGGACCAGACCTCGCTGGCCACCGAGACCACGCCCTCCCGCAGCCGGGTCCCCCAGGGGCCCTCGGGGAAGCGGGCCGCGCCGATGCGCCAGCCGCCCAGCGCGAGGCTCTTGCTCAGCCCTGTCGTCACCACCGTCCGCCGGGGCGCCACCTCGGCCGGGCTGAGCACGGGCAGCGCGGGGTCGTGGACGATGTCGCGGTAGATCTCGTCGGAGACGACGAGCAGGTCCTCCTCCTCCGCGACCGCGCACACCGCGCGCACCAGGTCGGGCGGGGCGAGGGTCCCGGTGGGGTTGTCGGGCAGGGTGAGCACCACGATGCGCGGGTCGTGCCCGAGGGTGCGGGCGGCGGCGACGGTCTCGCGCAGCGCACCGGGCTCGGGCACTCCGCCGCATTCGTCGGGGATCGGCACGCCGAAGGCCCGCTTGCCCGCCAGCCGCGCCTGCGGGGCGTATGTGTTCCAGGCCGGCCGGGGCAGCAGCAGGTCGCCGGGGGCGGTGAGCTGCAGGGCCATCAGCAGCGGCTTGCTGCCCGGCGCGACCACCACCTGGTCGGGGTCGGTCGGCAGGCCGCGGCGGCCGAAGTAGCCCGCGACGGCCGCGCGCACGGGGAGCCCGCCGGCGACGGGGCCGTAGGCGTTGCGCCCCGCACCCTGGGCGAGCCGCTCGGTCAGCGGCCGGAAGGGGGGCAGCCGGGCCTCGCCGAAGCCGAGGTGCACGATGGACTCGCCCTCCGCCCTGCGCTGGTCCACGATGTGGTTGAGCGCCAGATTGGGGGAGACCTTGGCGTCGGCCATGGCCGGCTCCTCTCAGCGTGATCGACGGCCGGATCGGAGCCGGCCTCGGGGGGGTGCTCGGTCAGACCAGTCCGGTGTGCGCCGCGGTGAGGTCGTCCGGGGCGTTCTCGTCGAACTTCAGCTCGTCGAGCCAGGCCGCGCTGTCGCTGTAGTGCGCCCGGAAGGGGCGGCCGACCAGCTCCGGGTCACGGGCCTGGAGCATCCGCAGCTGGAAGTAGCGTCCGTGCGGGGTCTCCTCGACGCCGTCGACGACGACCTTGCCCGGGGTGGCCGACATGACCGGTCCGCGCACGGTGCGGGCGAGGCCGGGCAGGGTGCGGTAGGCGTCCTGGAAGATCCGGGCGGCCCGGGCGAGGGGCACCTTGAAGTAGTCGTAGGGGCCGGTGTCCCGCTCGACGAACATGTAGTACGGGACCACTCCGGCGGCGAGTTCGGCCCGCCACATCTCGCTCCACGTCTCGGCGTCGTCGTTGATCCTGGCGATCAGCGGCGCCTGGCCGTAGACGAGGGCGCCGGTGGCGCGGATCCGGGCCAGGGCCCGGCGGACGACGTCCGTGCCGAGTTCCCGCGGGTGACTGAAGTGCGCCATCACGGCGAGGTTGCGGCCGGACGCGACCACCTGCTCGAACAGCCGCAGCACGTCGTCGGCGTCCTGGTCGGTGACGAACCGCTGGGGCCAGTAGGCCAGCGACTTGGTGCCGATCCGGATCGTCCGCACGGTGTCCACGGCGAGCAGCGGTTCCAGGTGCCCGCGCAGCCGCTCGGTCGACATCACCATCGGGTCGCCGCCGGTGACCAGGACGTCGGTGACCTCGGGCCGTTCGCCGAGGTACTCGACGAGCAGCCGCGGGTCGGGCGCGGCGAAGCGCAGTTCGGCGTCGCCGACGAACTGCGCCCAGCGGAAGCAGTAGGTGCAGTAGGCGTGGCAGGTCTGGCCCTGGCCGGGGAAGTAGAGCACGGTCTCGCGGTACTTGTGCTGCATCCCGGGCAGTTGGGCGCCGTCCCGGGTGGGGACGTTCAGTTCCTTCTGCCCGGAGGGGTGCGGATTGAGGCGGGCCCTGATCCGCTGGACCAGCGCGGCGAGTTCGGCCTTGGTGTCCGGGGTCGCGGACAGTTCGGCGAGGTGGCGCTCGTCCTCGGCGGGGAGCATGCCCGTCTGCGGGAAGACGAGCCGGAACATCGGGTCGTCGGGGACGCGGTCCCAGTCGACGAGGTGCTGCAGGACGTAGTCGTTGACGCGGAAGGGCAGGACCTTCGACACCAGCCGCACGGCTTCCCGGACCTCGGCCGGCAGACCGTAGCGGTCCGCGATCTCGTCGCACTGGCGTGGCCCGTGGGCACGGAATCGCGGAGTCTCGAGGAGATTGGCTGCCAGCAGGGACATGCGGACATTCCTCTCGGTGGAGTGCGTCGAGGACTCCGTCTGCTGTCGACCGGAGCATGCTGATTGCGAGACCGACGGTAGTGACGGCGCCGTACCCGGTACCCCCCAGGCAACCCCAGCCGGACCCTTACGCGGGGTCCGGAGCGGGGGTGCGGGGGGAGCTTGGGGCGCGCCCGGCGGTCGGCGTGGGCCGGGGATCGGCGGCCGACGGCCGCCCGGGGTCGGCGGTCGCCGTCTGTCGCCGGTCGCTGGTCGTCTGTCACCGGTCGCCGGTCGTCCAGTCGTTCGCCGTTCGCCGGTGACCGTGGTCCTACGGGGTTCGGGCCCTCGCCCACTCCGTCAGTGCCCGGCGGTCGGTCTTGCCGTTGGCGGTGACCGGGAGGGCGCCGATCGACTCCACTTGCCGGGGGACCATGTACGCGGGCAGCGTCTGCTTGCAGAACGCGCCGAGCGCCTTGCCGTCGAGGGCGTCCGCGCCGGGTTCCGGCACGACGAAGGCGCCCAGTTCGGGGCTGTCCCCCTCCTTCGGCAGCGCCACTGCGGCCGCGGCGGCGACGCCGGGGTACTCCAGCAGGCGGCGTTCGATCTCGCCGAGTTCGACCCGGTTCCCGCGGATCTTGACCTGGAGGTCGGCCCGGCCGACGAAGTACAGCTCGCCGTTCTCGCCGTACTGCGCGAGGTCCCGCGAGCGGTACACCACCTGCCCGGAGCGCGGGTCGAGCGGGTCGGGCACCAGGGCCCGCCGGGTCGCCTCCGGGTCGTCCCAGTAGCCGGTGAACAGCGACGGCCCGCGCAGATGGATCTCCCCCGTCACGCCGGCCGCGTCGACCGGACTGCCGTCCTCGTCGATCAGCAGCATCTCGGCGCCGGGGTAGGCGTATCCGATGGAGAGCCGGTCCTGGTCGGGCGGGAGCGGGTTCGGCACGTCGGTCAGGGAGAACGCCATGGTCTCGGTCGGCCCGAAGCAGTTGACGACGCGTGCCCGGGGCAGCAGCGACTGCAGCCGGCGCAGCTCCGGAAGCGGGAACGCCTCGCCGGAGAACAGCACCCCGCGCACCTGGTCGGCGAGCGCGCCGATCCCCTCGCTCTCGTGCCGCAGCGCCGAACGCCAGATGGACGGCACCCCGTTGACCTGGGTGGCGCCGGTTTCCCGGAGGAACCGCAGCAGTCGGCGCGGCCAGTTGAGCAGTTCGCGCGGCACGGGGAGCAGGGTGGCGCCGCTGCCGAGGGCGAGGCCGATGTCCAGCAGCGAGAAGTCGAACTGCAGCGGCGAGGTCGTGGCCACCCGGTCCTCGGGGCCGACGATGCCGTGCTGGAGCATGCCCCGGTAGAAGGAGAGGACGCCGCGGTGACTCATCACCACGCCCTTGGGACGGCCCGTGGTGCCGGAGGTGAAGATGATGTACGCCGCGTCGGTGCCGACCGCCTCGCGCCGGCGCCGGGTGCGGGGCAGCGGCGGGCGCTCCACGATCACCCCGTCCGGGCCGAACCGTGCGGTGCCCACCTGCTCCGGGATGCCGTCGCGGCGTCCTTCGCGGGTCTGGAGGTGCAGTGCGGGCTCCGCGGCCTCGATGATCGACGCCAGGCGCGGCGCCGGCACCTCGGGGCCGACCGGGATGAAGGTCAGCCCCAGTGAGGAGCAGGCCAGCAGCATGGCCACGGCCGACGCCGAGTTGTCCGTCTCCAGGACGACCCGGTCGCCGATGTCGAGGCCGAGCTTGTCCAGGGCGAGGGCGTAGTCCTGCGTCCGCTGTTCGAGCCGACGGTAGGTCAGCAGGACCGGGGCGCCGTCCGTGGCGTCGTCGAGGATCGCCGGCCGGTCGGGGGCGAACCGGGCCTCGGCCAGCATGAATTTATGGATCCGCTGGGCCGCGCCGCGCTCGGCGTCGGCGGCCGCTCTGTTCGGGGTCACCGGAATCCCTCCCTCTCTCTTGCTCGGTGGCTGTGTCCGCCTCATGCGTCCCGCCACCCGGTCGCGGCGCGCGACAGTCGCGCCAGCCACTCGTCGATGGCCTGCGCGGTGGTCGGGGCGTCCTGTTCGGCGATGGTGAAGTGGGTGCCGGGCACCGTGCGCACGGCGTCGGCGGCGTCCCAGGTCGCCTGCCAGTCCGTCGCCCGGGGCGCGGGCGGTGCCGTGGACTCCGCGTCCGCGGCGGATTCTCGGTCCGACAAGGGTTCCCGGGTCGTGGCGGGTTCCGGGGTCGTGGCGGGTTCCGGTCCCGTCGTGGGTTCCCTTCCCGACGTGGTTTCCGCGTCCGTCGCGAAGGGGTCGCCCGCCTGGACGAACAGCAGCGGGGTGTCGATGCTCTCCTGCCGGAACTGCGGCAGGAGTTCGGCGTAGCGGCCCATGGCGGTGAGTTCCGCACTGCTGAACTCACCGAGGACGGCCGCTCGTTCCTCGACCGCGTACGCCATCCGGTCGAAGATCGCCTCGTTGATGCCGTGGCCCACCCGATAGGTGTCGGCCATGATGAGCGCCACCGGCCGAACGTCGTGCTCCCGTTCGAGGCGGGCGACGGTCGCGTGGGCGAGCAGGCCTCCGGATGAGAAGCCGTACAGGACGAACGGCTGTCCGCCGGCCGCCGCCAGCACGCTGTCGGTCAGTACGCGCACGGCCGCGTCCCAGGTGGCGGGCAGGCTCTCGTCCCGGCCGAAGCCCGGGGTGGGCAGCGCGACGACGGGCAGGGAGAGGCGGGCCGCGAGGCGGGCGTGCTGGTGCACTCCGCCGGCCACGGTCGGCGTGCTCAGGCAGATCAGCCGGGGCCGCTCGGGCCCGTCCGCGGGCTGCGGGCGGGCCGGGAAGGCCACCGGAGCCGGCAGGGCGGGCAGATCGGCGGTGCTCCCGAAGGTGGGCCGCAGGGCGGCGACGGCCTGGAGCATCGCCATGCCCTGCCGTGCGTTGCCTCTCAGGATCGCGCCGAGGAACAGGTCGTACAGGGTCTCCTCGCGCCGTCCGGCGACCGGTGAGGCGCCGGGTCGGCCGGGAGTCCGTCCCACGGGATCCGCGGTGCCGGCCGGGGCGGTGAGACGGGCGTGCAGGTGCTGGGCGAGTTCGGCCGGGTTCTTGCTGTCGAGGATCGCCATGGCCGAGAGGTTCAGCCCGGTCGCGGTGTTGAGCAGGTTGCGCAGCTCCACCGCGGTCAGCGAGTCGAAGCCGGCTTCCAGGAAGCCGCTCTCGGGGTCGACGGCGGACGCGTCGGCGTGCCCGAGCACCTGGGCGGCGCAGCCGAGCACGGTGTCCAGGACCAGCCGGGCGGCCTCGTCGTCGCCGAGCCCGGTGAGCCGCTCGCGCAGTGCGCCGCCGTCCGGCACGGGCCCGGCCGCCGCGGCCCGTCGGCGGGCCGTGGGAGCCAGTCCGCGCAGCAGGGCCGGGACCTCGTCGGTCCTGGTGCGCAGGGCGGCCGTGTCCACCCGCAGGGGCGCCAGTGCGGCCCGCCCGGTCGCCGGGGCCGCGTCGAAGAGCCACAGCGCCTCCGCCAGGGGCATCGCCGGTGTGCCCGAGCGGCGCATGCGCTGCCGGTCGGCCTCGGTCAACCACTGGCTGAGGCCCGTGTCCACGTCCCACAGCCCGTACGCCAGCGCGGTCGCCGGGAGCCCTTCGGCCCGGCGGCGCTGGGCCAGCCCGTCGAGGAACACGTTGGCCGCCGCGTAACTGCCCTGTCCGGCGGCCATGACCAGACCGCCGGCGGAGGACAGCAGCACGAACGCCGACAGGTCCAGGTCCCGGGTCAGCTCGTGCAGATGCCAGGCCGCGTCCGCCTTCGGCGCGAGCACCCCGTCGAAGCGTTCGGGGGTGAGCGCGCCGACCAGCCCGTTGTCGGCCACGCCGGCCGCGTGCACCACCGCGCGCAGCGGATGCTCCGCGGGGATGTCCGCCAGCAGCCGTGCCAGGGCGTCCCGGTCCGCCACGTCGCAGGCGGCCACGACCGCCCGGGCGCCGAGCCGCGCCAGCTCGGCCGTCAGCTCGGCGGCGCCGGGCGCCTGCGGGCCACGACGGCTGGTGAGCAGCAGTTGCCGGACCCCGTGCTCGGCCACCAGATGCCGGGCCAGCAGCGCGCCGAGCCCTCCGGTGCCGCCGGTGATCAGCACTGTGCCGTCGGGGTCCCACCCGGGGGCCCGGTCGTCCGCGACCGGCACCCGCGCCAGCCGGGGCACGAGCACCCGCCCGTCCCGGACGGCCGCCTCGGGCTCACCGGACGCGAGTGCCGCCGCGAGGCCGGACCAGGGGCCCGGCCGGGCGCCGGCCGCGCGCTCCTCCCGGCCTCGCGGGTCCTCCGGGCCCTCCAGGTCCACGAGCGCGAACCGGCCCGGGTTCTCCGCCCGAGCCGCGCGCACCAGTCCCCACACCGGGGCCTGCCGCACGTCGACCGGGTCGCCGTCGGCCGTGGCCACCGCGCCCCGCGTCGCCACGACCAGCCGCGACGCGGCGAACCGCTCGTCGGCCGCCCACGCCCGCACCGGCTCGAGTACGGACCGGACCGCCGCGCGGACCCCGTCGGGAACGTGCTCCCCGTCGGCGGCGGGCACCAGGAGGACCACCGCCTCGGGCACGGTCCCACCGGACTCGGCCAGGGCGTCCAGATCGGTGAACCGCGTGATGCCCGGGGGGAGTTGTGCCGCGTCGCCGATCACTGCCCAGCTCGGCGCCACCGTCGCGGTCCGCCCGGTTTCCGCTGCCGGGCGCCATTCGACGCCCAGCAGGGAGTCGCCGTAGCCGCTTGCCGCTCCCCCGAGTTGTTCCGTGGTCACCGGGCGCAGCACCAGCGCGGCCACCGAGGCGACCGGGGCGCCGCCGGAGTCGGCGAGGTCCAGGCGTACGGCGTCCTTCCGTCCCTCGGCGGGAGAGAGCCGTACGCGCAGCGAGGTCGCGCCGGCCGCGTGCAGGGTGACGCCGTTCCAGGAGAACGGCACGAGGGTTTGCGCCGCCTCGTTGGCGTCCGTGACGGGGCCGCCGAGCCCCAGGGCGTGCAGGGCGGCGTCGAGGAGAGCGGGGTGGATCCCGTACCGTGCCGCGTCGGTGTGCGCCCGCTCGGGCAGGGTCACCTCGGCGAACAGCTCCTCGCCGCGTCGCCAGGCCGACGTGAGCCCCTGGAAGACCGGCCCGTAGCCGAAGCCGTGCTCGCGCATCACGTCGTAGACGCCGCCCGTGTCGAGTTCGGCGGCGTCCGCCGGGGGCCAGTGCGCGAGGCCGTCCGCGCGGGCCGGGGCGCCCGTGGACAGCGTTCCGTCCGCGTGGCAGGTCCACGGGGCGCCGGGCTCGCCCTCGGCGCGGGAGTGGACGCGCACGCGTCGTCGGCCGTGTTCGTCCGGTGCCCCGAGGACGGTCTGCAGGCAGACGCCGCCGTCCTCGGTGAGCGTCAGCGGCGCCTGGAGCGTGAGCTCGTCCAGCGTGTCGCAGCCGACGTGGTCGCCGGCGCGGACCGCCAGTTCCACGAAGCCCGTGCCCGGCAGCAGGACGCTGCCCAGCACCTGGTGGTCGGCGATCCAGGTCTGCCCGGACAGCGACAGCCGGGCGGTGAAGGTGACGGCGCCCGAGTCGGGCTCGGGGACCGCCGCCGCGAGCAGGGGGTGGTCCAGCGCGAGCTGGCCGACGGAGGAGGCGTCGGACGCCGTCCGCTCCGACTCGACCCAGTACCGCTCCCGCTGGAAGGCGTACGTCGGCAGGTCCGTGCGGCGGGCGCCCGAGCCGGCGAAGAACGCCCGCCAGTCCACCGCCGCGCCGGACGTGTGCAGCCGGGCCAGGGCGGCGACCAGCGTCGCGGGCTCGGGGTGGTCACGGCGGGCCGCCGCGACCAGCACCGCCCGCTCGTCGGCGACCGACTGGCCGGCGAGCGCCACGGCCGCCCGGTCGGGCCCCAACTCCAGGAATCGGACGGCTCCTTGCTCCTCCAGGCACCGCACCGCGTCGGCGAACCGCACCGGCTCGCGCACCTGCCGCACCCAGTACTCGGGGTCGGTCAGCTCCTCGGCGATCCCGCCGGTCACCGTGGACACGACGGGTGTGCGCGGTCGCTCGTACGACAGCCTGGCCGCCGTCTCCCGGAAGCCGGCCAGCATCGGTTCCATGAGCGGTGAGTGGAAGGCGTGCGACACCCGCAGCCAGGACGTCAGGCGCCCCTCGGCCTCGAAGCGCGCCGCCAGTTCGACGACGTCGTCCTCCGGCCCGGAGATCACCACCGCCCGCGGCCCGTTGACCGCGGCGATGCCGACCCGGTCGGTGAGCCAGGGCCGTATCTCGTCCTCGGTCGCCTGCACCGCCACCATGGCGCCGCCGGCGGGCAGCGCCTGCATCGACCGGGCGCGGGCCGCGACGAGTTCGGCGGCGTCGGGCAGGGACAGCACGCCGGCGACGTGGGCGGCGGCGAGCTCGCCGACCGAATGACCGGCCAGGAGGTCAGGCCGCACCCCCCACGACTCCACCAGCCGGAACAACGCCACTCCGTGGGCGAACAGCGCGGGCTGCGCGAACCCCGTCCGGTTCAGCGCCTCCTGGTCCTCTCCCCACATCACGTCCCGCAGCGGCTGCCCCAGATGGGCGTCCAGCTCCCCGACCACGGCGTCGAAGGCCTCCGCGAACACCGGGAACGCCTCGTACAACTCCCGTCCCATGCCGATCCGTTGCGCCCCCTGTCCCGGGAAGAGGAAGGCGGTGCGGCCGGCGCGGCGGGCCGCACCGAGGATGACGCCCGGGTCGGACGCGCCCTCGGCGAGGGCGGTCAGTCCGCGGCGCAGGTCTTCCGGTCCGGTGCCGGTGATCGCGGCCCGGTGCGGGAGGGCGACACGCGAAGTGGCCAGCGAGTAGGCCAGGTTCAGGGGGGTGGGCGGCGCGCTGTGGTCGGCGCGGCTGCCGGGTCCGGTGGGCTCGGCCTCCTCGGCGTCTTCGGTGTGCTGGGTGTGATCGGTGGTGAACCGGAGGAGTTTGCGGGCCTGGGCGGCGAGCGCGGCGGGGGTGCGGGCGGACAGTATCCAAGGGAGCACCGGCAGGGGCGCCGTCTGCTGCGGCGCTTCACCGGCCGGTTCGACAGCCGGGGCGTCGGCCGCCGGGGCGGCCTCGATGATGACGTGGGCGTTGGTGCCGCTCAGCCCGAAGGAGGAGACCGCGGCGCGTCGGGGGCCGGTCCCGGCCGGCCACGGGCGCGCCTCGGTGAGCAGGGCGATGTTGCCCTCGGTCCAGTCGACGTGCGGGCTCGGCTCGTCGATGTGCAGGGTCGGCGGCAGCGTGCCGTGCCGCATGGCCATCACCATTTTGATGATGCCCGCCGCACCGGCGGCCGCCTGCGTGTGCCCGATGTTGGACTTGATCGAGCCGAGCCACAGCGGCCGGTCCTCCGGCCTCTCCCGGCCGTACGTCGCGAGCAGTGCCTGTGCCTCGATCGGGTCGCCGAGCCGCGTGCCCGTACCGTGCGCCTCCACGGCGTCCACCTCGGCGGCGGACAGGCCCGCGTTGGCGAGGGCCTGCCGGATCACGCGCTGCTGGGCCGGCCCGTTGGGGGCGGTGAACCCGTTGGACGCGCCGTCGGAGTTGACCGCCGAGCCGCGGATCACCGCGAGGACGGGGTGACCGTGGCGCCGGGCGTCGGAGAGGCGCTCCAGCAGCAGCACGCCCGCCCCTTCCGCCCATCCGGTGCCGTCCGCGGCCCCGGCGAAGGACTTGCAGCGCCCGTCGGGGGCGAGGCCCCGCTGTTCGCTGAAGTAGATCAGCGTCTGCGGGGTGGCCATGACGGTCACACCGCCGGCGAGCGCCAGGGAGCACTCGCCCGAGCGCAGTGCCTGCGCCGCGAGGTGCAGGGACACCAGGGAGGAGGAGCAGGCCGTGTCCACGGTCATCGCCGGGCCCTGAAGGCCCAGGGTGTAGGCGACGCGGCCGGAGACGACGCTGCCCGCGTTGTCGCCACCGTAGTCGTGGTACATCACGCCGGCATACACGCCGGTCGAACTGCCCTTCAGCGTCGCCGGGTCGATCCCGGCCCGCTCCAGGGCCTCCCAGGAGGTCTCCAGCAGGAGCCGCTGCTGCGGGTCCATGCCGAGCGCCTCACGCGGCGAAATGCCGAAGAAGCCGGCGTCGAACTCGGCGGCGTCGTGCAGGAAACCGCCGGACCGGGTGTACGTCCTGCCGGGCTTGCCGACCTCCGGGTCGTAGACGTTCTCGTCCCAGCCGCGGTCGACGGGGAAACCGGAGACGGCGTCGGCCTGCTCCGCCACCAGCCGCCACAGGTCCTCCGGTGTGGCCACCCCGCCCGGGTAACGGCAGGCCATGGCGACGATCGCGATCGGATCGTCCCGATCCGCCGGATCGGCGGCGCCGGTCCGCGCCGCGCCGGGCTGTCGCCGCTCGTCACGTTCCGAGAGCTCGTCGAGCAGATGCCGCGCCAGCACGGCAGGGGTCGGGTGGTCGAAGACCAGGGTGGCGGGCAGCCGGACGCCGGCGGCCCGGCCGAGGGCGTTGCGGAACTCCACCGCGGTGAGCGAGTCGAAGCCCAGCTCGCTGAAGGCCCGGTCCGGTTCGATGGTGTCGCCCGAGGCGTGGCCCAGCACGCCGGCGGCGTACCCGCGGACCAGGTCCAGCAGCAGGGCCTCGCGCTCCTCGACGGCGAGACCCGTCAGCCGGCTTTCCAGTGCCTGCCTTTCGGCTCCGAGTCCGGCTCCGATTGCGGTTCCGGTCCCGGCTCCGCTCACGGCTCCGTTATCGGCGTGTCCCGCCGGACGGGCTGGGGCGGTGGCTGTTCGACGTGTGAGCGGGCGTACGAGTGCCCGGAAGACGTGCGGCAGTGCCTCGCCCGCCTCGGCCAGTACCTTCGAATCGAGCACCATCGGCACCAGCAGCGCCGCGTCCGTCGCCGTGGCGGCGTCGAACAGGGCCAGGCCACGGTCGGCGTCGAGCGCGCCGACGCCGTTACGGCTCATGCGCCGGAGGTCGGCGTCGCCGAGCCCGTCGGCCATACCCGCCGTCCACAGTCCCCAGGCCAGCGACTGTCCCGGCAGGCCCTTCGCCCGCCGGTGGGCGGCGAGGGCGTCGAGGAAGGCGTTGGCCGCGGCGTAGTTGGCCTGGCCCGCGCCGCCGACGACGCCCGTGCCGGAGGAGAAGAGCACGAAGGCGGCGAGGTCGAGGTCCGCGGTCAACTCGTGCAGGTTCAGCGCGGCGTCCACCTTGGGGCGCAGGACGCCGGACATCCGCTCCGGGGTGAGGGTGCCGAGGAGGCCGTCGTCCAGGACGCCGGCCAGGTGGATCACCGCGGTCAGCGGGCGGTCGGCGGGAATGCCGGCCAGCAGCCCGGCGAGTGCGTCGCGGTCGGACGCGTCGCAGGCCGCGAGGGTGACGCCGGCGCCGAGGGCGGTGAGTTCGTCGGACAGCTGCGCCGCGGCGGGGGCGGCGGGGCCTCGCCGGCCGGCCAGGAGCAGGTGGCGTGCGCCGTGCTCGGTGATCAGATGCCGGGCGAGGAGACGGCCGAGGGCGCCGGTGGCGCCGGTCAGCAGGATGGTGCCGGTGGAGAAGGGGGTGGTGGCGGGGGCGGTGGGAGTGGAGGTGGTGGGAGTGGAGGTGGTGGGAGTGGAGGCGGTGGGAGTGGAGGCGGTGGGAGTGGAGGTGGTGGGAGTGGCTGGAGTGGTGTTTGTGGTGGGGGCGGCGGTGGTGCCGGGGCTGGTGCGGGTGGGAGTCAGGGGGGTGCGGGTCAGACGTGGGGTGTGGGGTGTGTCGTCCCGGAGGGCCGCCTGGGGCTCGCCGGTGCCGAGTACCGTCGCGAGGCGGGCCTCGGTGACGGGTCCGTCCAGGTCTGCCATGACGAACCGGCCGGGGTGCTCCATCTGGGCCGCCCGCACCAGCCCCCAAACGGCGGCGCCGGCCAGGTCCGTCACGTCCTCGCCGGGCAGCACGGCCACCGCGCCGTGCGTGACGATCAACAGGGTCGAATCGCTGAAGCGCTCCTCGGTGAGCCAGGTCTGGAGAACGCCGAGCACGCTGTTGACCCGAGTGTGCACCGCTTCGGCCGTCGTGCCCGGTTCGGTCGTGAGGACGACGACGTCCGGGACCGGAGCCCGGGGGTCCAACGTGTCCCAGTCGGTCGCGGTGCGGGTGCGGGGGGCGGCCGGGGCCGCCGGGCTCGGTTCGGGCAGCCACTCGAAGGTGAAGAGATTCTCGTGGAAGTCGGCCCGTGCGAGGGCGAGTTGCTGCTCCGACGCCGGGCGGCTGACCACCGAGCCCACCGAGACGACCGGTCGGCCCATGGCGTCCGTGGCCTCCAGGCTGAGGCTCTCGGGGGTGGGCCGGGTGAGCCGGACGCGGACCGTCGTCGCTCCGGTGGCGTAGAGGCGGACCTGGTTCCAGACGAAGGGCAGGGCTGTCCGGTCGCCGCCGCCGAGGAGGGCGGGGTGGAGGGCGGCGTCGAGGAGGGCGGGGTGGAGGGTGAAGCGGGTGGCGTCGGGGTGGGTGTGGTCGGGGAGGGTGATGT
>NZ_JBEXOP010000027.1:0-110783 GCF_040611575.1 Streptomyces sp. NPDC006610 | reverse complement strand
TTCGACGGCGGTTCGGAGGGACGAGGGCGTGAGGCGGCCGGAGCGGCCGGGGCCGGGCGGTTCGACGGGGTTCTTCCAGTGTCCTCGGACCCGAGGCGGGTGCAGCGGCCCGACGGGCTGCTCGCCGGAGGGTGGCACTGGAGCACCGAGTCGGCGGGGTCCGCGGACAGATAGCGTCCGAAGCAGCTGTTGGCCGTGGTCCTGCCGCGCTCGGCGCAGAAGGCGAGCGCCGCCCTGCCGTCGCTGAACGGACCCGGCGCGTAGATCACCCAGTGGCCCCGGCGCAGCGAGGCGTAGTCGTCGCTGCGGAGGTACTCGGCCTCGGGGACGGTTTCGCGGATCTTGGCGAGCCGCCGGTCGCGGACGCCGGCGCCGGAGCCGACGGGCTCGGACAGGAGCTGGGCGATCCACCGCCCGGGGGCCGGCGGCGGGGCGGTGCTCGGGGTGACCGACCTGGTGACGGTCACCGTCGGCGTCGGCACCGGCGTGGGAGTGGGCGTCCGGGTCGGGGCGGGTGTGGGCTGCGCCGTGGGGGTGGCCGGGGCGCTCGTGCCCGTCCCGCCGCGGGTGCCGTCCGCGGTGTCCCGGCCCGCGTCGTACTGGGTGAGGGCGAGCGCGGTGGCGGCCACGACCGCGACGGCCAGGGCGATCACGGCGACGACGACGGCGGTGGTACTGCGCTGCCGTGCCGGTGCACCGCCCGGCGGCTGCGGAAGCGTCGGCCGTGGGCTGTCCAGTTGCGTGGGAACCACCGGCGCCGGCGCCGGCGCGACCGGGCCCGTCATCGTCGGCAGGGCCCAGTGCGGAGCCGTCCCCGCCTCCGCCTGCGCCAGCATCGCGTCCAGTCGCACCGCGTCGGGGCGCGCCGCGGGGTCCCGTACGAGCAGGGCCTGGAGCACGGGGGCGAGGGGCCCCGACCGCACCGGGGGCGGCACCGGGTCGTCGAGCACGGCGGCCAGCGTGGCCAGGGTCGACTCCCGGCGCAGTGGACTGACGCCCTCGGTGCACACGTACAGCACCAGCCCCAGTGACCACAGGTCGGACGAGGGACCGCTGTCCCGGCCGCGCGCCCTCTCCGGCGCGACGTACTCGGGGGAGCCGATCAGCTCGTTGGTGGCCGTCAGGGAGACGGATCCCTGGAGCGCCGCGATCCCGAAGTCGGTGAGCACCGCGGTTCCGTCGGGTCGCAGCAGGATGTTGGCCGGTTTGACGTCCCGGTGCAGGATGCCGACGGCGTGCGCGGCGGCCAGCGCGGAGAGCACCTGCCGGCCGATGCGAGCCGCCTCCGCCGGCGGCAGCGGCCCCTGGGCGGCGAGCCGGTCCTGGAGCGAGGAGCCGGGCACGAACTCCATCACGATCCACGGATGCGGCTGGGCGTCCACGATGTGATGGACCGTCACCACGTACGGATGGCTGAGGCGGGCAAGGGCCCGGGCCTCGCGCAGCACGCGCTCGCGCACGGCGTCGCTCGCCGCCGCGTCCGATCTGACCGCCTTGAGGGCGACGTCGCGGTGGAGCACGGTGTCGCGGGCCCGCCACACCGTGCCCATGCCTCCGCTGCCGAGCCGCTCGACCAACTCGAACCGCTCGTCGACCAGCTCCCCCGGCACATTCATGGCGCCAGGTTAGGAGAAGCCGGGGCGCCGTGTCCGCCGTCTCCCCCTCGGCGCAGTCGCTGCGCCGCCGGCCCGACGACGCCCTCCGGGCCGCGGGCGTAGCGGAGCAGCTGGCCTTCCTCGAACCGGGGCACGGCGCCGACGAGTTCGGCGGCCGCCGTCGCCGGGACGGCACGGCGAACCTGCTCCCGGCGCTCAGCTGTAATAGGCGATCTTGTCGTCGAGCACGTCCATGGCCCGGCGCAGTGCCGTCACCCGCTGCTCCAGGGCGGCCCGGCGTTCGTGGAGGAAGGCGACCCGCTCCTGCGGAGAGTGCTCGGCGCGCAGGATCGCGACGAACTCCCGCAAGTCCGCGATGCCGAGGCCGGCTTCGCGGAAACACGTCACCAGGCCGATCCAGAAGACGTCGTCCTCCGTGTACTCCCTTCGCCCTCCGGCGGAGCGCCGGATCGGGCCGATGAGCCCCTCGCGTTCGTAGTAGCGCAGCGTGTCGATGGAGACGCCGGTGCGGTCGGCGGCCGCCGCGGGGGTCAGGATGGTCATGACGATTCCTCCGGTGAGGGCCGCTACCGCGCTTCGGCGAACCGCGTCAGATGCTCGTCGCCAAGTCGCACAGCGCGTGCGTCAAGTGCCTGTTCGACGTGCTCCACCCGGCTGGCGCCGACGATGGGATCGATCCCCTGTCGCATCAGCCATGCCAGGACGACCTGGTTCCTCGTGGCCGAGAGATCGCCGGCGACGTCGTCCAGGGCGTCGAGCACCCGCGTGGTTCCGGGATGATCATAGGTGGACGGCAGCGGCTTGTCCGCGCGCTCGTAGGAGCCCCACAGCAGCGAGCTGTACGACCACACGGCGAGCCCTTCCGAGCGCGCGAGGTCGAGGTCCTCGGCGGTGAGCATGCGGTGGCCGGCCTCGGCGAGGGGAGTGAGCGGGCGCGGCTGGACGAGCGAGTGGCGCAGTTGCAGGGCCGTCCACGGTTCCACGCCCCGCTCCCGCGCGAGTGACCGGGCGCGCTCGACCCGCCAGGCGGCATGGTTCGCCGCCCCGACCCGCAGGGCCGTCCCCTTCGCCACCAGCTCGCCGAAGGCGCCGACCGTCTCCTCCAGCGGCACGGCACGGTCCTCGGCGTGGGCCCACAGCAGATCGACGTGATCGACTCCCAGCCGTTCCAGACTCGCCTCGACACCGGCGTGGATCGCGCGCGCGGAGAGCCCTTCGGCGCTGTCCGGCCAGGAGTGGGCGACCAGCGGATTCTGCCGGACCTTCGTCGCGATCCGCACCGAGTCGCGCGCACCCGGACGGGCGCGAAGCCACGCCCCGATGACGCGCTCGCTGGCGCCGCCCACGCCACTGGGGTCGTTCCAGAAGGAGTAGCAGTTCGCGGTGTCGAGCCAGACACCGCCGCCGGCGACGAAGGAATCAAGGATCGCGAAGGCCTGGTCGGGTTCGACGCGGGTGCCGAAATCCATGGTGCCCAGGACGATTTGGGGTTCGGTGGTTTCCACGCCGCCATCCTCGGACCTGGAGCGCGCTCCAGGTCAAGCCCCGGCCTCGACCGGCTGGGCCCGGATGCGGGATCGGTCCCGCGGCACGGATGACCGTGAGACCGTCCCGCGCTCCCCCTCACTCCCCCCGCATCCCCCGCAGCACCAGGCGCTCGGCGTTCTCGTCGTAGGGGCGGCCGTCGAAGCCGCCGAAGATCTCCACCCGGCCGAACCCCGCCTCGCGCGCCATGTGCCGCAGTTCCACCGCGCTGTACACGAACCACTCCAGCGTGGCCCGCGTCACCCGCTCGCCGCGCACCAGGACCCAGTCGCTGCGCAGCCGTGCCCAGTCGTCCAGGACGGTGTCGGTCTGCACCACGAGGTCGTCGCCGCGGTGCACCACCTTGGGCGGGGTGACCCTGCGGGCCAGCAGTTCCTTGCCTGCCAGGTCCAGGATCAGGGTGCCGCCGGGGGCCAGGCAGTCGTGCATGGTGCGCAGCACGCGGGCGTTGTCGGCGGGGTCCTCGAAGTATCCGAACGAGGTGAACATGTTGAGGACGACGTCGAAGCGGCCCGGCGCCTCGTAGTCGCGGGCGTCGGCCCGCACGTACGTGACCCGGGCGCCGAGGCCGGCCGCCCGTTCGCGTGCCCGGTCCAGCATGGCCTCACTCAGGTCCACCCCCGTCACGTCGTACCCGCGGCGGGCGAGCGGCACGGTGAACACGCCGGGTCCGCAGCACAGGTCCAGCACCCGCGAGCCGGGCGGGAAGGACAGCAGGGGCGAGCCGTCCAGGAGTTCTTCGGCCTGGTCGTGGCGCTGCTCGGAGAAGAGGAAGTCGTGGAACTCGGTCCAGAAGTCATCGTCCTGGAATCCGCCCGTCCGTGTCATGCGGTCTCAGTGCTCCTTCGTCGTCGAGGGGAGGTGGTTTCGTCGCGCGACCGCGCAGTACCGGCAGCAGCAGGGGGAGCAGCAGGCACTGCGCGGCGGCCAGCAGCCAGAACCGGCCGGTGTTCCCGGCCCCTTCGGCAAGGCCGTAGAACTGTCCGCCCACGAGCCCGCTCAGGCCGGCGCCGAGTCCCGCGGCCAGCCGCTGCCGGCCGAAGACGACGGCGTCGGAACGCGCGCTGCGGCGCAGCGCTTCCAGGTCGTTCTTGAGGAACAGCACGATGTCGCCGAGAGTGATCAGCGCTCCGCCGGCCAGCAGGGCCGGCCGGTTGCCGACCGCGAGCACGGCCAGGCCGGCCGCGAGGCCGGTGAAGCCGACGGCGAGGGCGGTGGCGTAGGGCATGCGCCGGATCAGGCCGGACGCGAGCGGCTGCACGACGATCACCAGGGTGAAGCAGAGCAGCAGGACCAGGCTGTAGAAGGCGCTGGAGGCCCGCTCGACGGCGTACACCGCCAGGTAGTGCTGGAAGTGGAAGTACAGGTAGAAGGCGAGGGCGTTGGCGGCGAAGGGCAGCACCGCCACCCCGGCGAACAGGCCCCCGCCCCGACCGTCCGTCCCCGGCCGCCCCGGCGGCGTGGACCGCCCGTCCGCGGCGGCCGGCCGCGACGCCTGCTGCGGGTCCGGCTCGTGCGCGGCCCCGGCGTCGGGGAGCCGGGCGTGGCCCGCGGTGACCATGACGAACAGCGCGGTGACGGCGACGAACAGCCCGCCCGGTGCGGACAGCACGAACGGCCCGGCGATCAGCGGGCCCACCGCCATGCCGGCGTTGAGGGCCGCGTTGCCCGCCGACAGGAAGGCCGGACGGCGTTCGTCGTCGACTCCGTGGATCAGATACGCCTTGTTGGCGGGCAGGTACAACGCGGCGCCGCAGCAGGTGAGGATCAGCGCGCCGACGGCCAGGGGCGGCCAGCGCAGCGCCAGGAGCAGTCCGACGAACCCGGCCGTGCGGACGACCAGCGCCCACAGCATGGTGCGGCGCAGTCCGATCCGGTCCGCGAGGGCGCCGCCCACGATCCCGCCGGAGAACTGCACGAAGGACGCCGCGGCCAGCACGACACCGACCGTGCCCAGCCCCATGCCGAGCCGTTCGTGCAGGAACACCGACATGAACGGCAGGACCATGAAGCTGCCGAGCGGGATCAGGAACGAGCTGAGCAGCAGGAAGCGCAGCGGTCCGTCGACCGTGGCCAGCGCCGCCCGCAGCCTCGCGCCCACCGCGGCGCGTTCACCCACCGGGCGCCTCGGGGGCCGGGAACGGCTCGGTGAGCACGCGAACGGCGTTGGCGGCGGCCACTGCCCGGTGCGTGGCGAGTTCGGCCGTCTCGGCCTCGGCGTAGACGATGCCGGCGTAACCGCGGCTGTCGTCCAAGTGCTCGACGGGGGCGCCGAGTTGTTTGACCGGGTACCAGGCCGGCGCTCCCGGCATGTCCGCCAGCCGGTCGAGCCCGGCCACCCCGGCGTACAGGCCGGGGGCGGCCGGGTAGCCGAGGACGAAGGCGACGGCGGGGCCGCCGGGCAGGTCCGCGTCCATGAGGCGGGGGCGGCGGCCCAGCGCCGTCTCGATCATCGCCTCGTACACGTTGACGCCGAGCGCCCGGCACAGTCCCTCGCCCACCAGGGCGCCCCCGATCCGGGGGTTGATCTCCACCACCTCGGGGCCGCCGGAGGTGAGGACGAACTCCACGTGCGCGAAGCGGTCCGTGTAGCCGACGGCCGCGAGCACCTGCCCGAGCCACTGCTCCAGTGCGGCCCTGCGGGGTGCGGGGAACGCCACGGGGAAGGCGGTGATCTCCTCCCGGAAGTGCGGCTCGGGCGACATCAGCCGGCTGGAGACGCCGAGCAGTCGGGTGTCGCCCGCCCAGGTGAGGGTCTCGGCGCTGTACACCGGGCCGCTGAAGTAGGGCTCGGCGAACAGCCGTCCCTTCAGGTCCCGGCCGGCCGCTTCCGCCAGCGCCGCGTCCAGTTCGGTCTCGTCGCGGACCAGCCAGACGTTCTGGCTGCCGGTGCCCGCGGTGTCCTTCAGGATCGCGGGCAGGCCGGTCTCCTTGAGCAGCAGCTCCCGCATTCCGGCCCCACCGGGCGTGGGCTCGGCGGCCCGGCCGCGCGTGAGCCCGGCCCCGTGCAGCAGATTGCGTACGGCCGCCTTGTCGCGGGTCAGCCGCAGCACGGCCGGGTCGAGGCCGGGCAGCCCGAAGCGGGCGGTGAGGTCGGCGCCGACCAGCGTCCAGGTGTCCGTC
Source organism: Streptomyces sp. NPDC006610 (assembly GCF_040611575.1). Lineage (NCBI taxonomy): Bacteria > Bacillati > Actinomycetota > Actinomycetes > Kitasatosporales > Streptomycetaceae > Streptomyces > Streptomyces sp. NPDC006610. The sequence goes on along the minus strand of NZ_JBEXOP010000027.1, from coordinate 104,499 downwards.
GAGCTGATCAGTCCGCGCAGGTCCGGCGTGCGGTGCAGGGCCTGTGCGACCTGCTCGGTGTCGAAGGTGTCCGTCACGACGACGTCGAGGGCGTCCGGGGCCAGCCGCTCCAGTTCGTAGGCGTAGTAGCCGGGGTCGCGGGTCAGCAGTATCAGGCGTTCACCGAGCGCGTCGGCGGCGCGGACCAGGTGACCGAGTCCGAAGGTCAGGGACTCCAGGCAGACGACGCTCATGCCGCTCGTTCCTTCCGGTGCGCCGGGCAGGTGGTGCTCATGCCGCCTGCTCCTTCCAGTGCGCCGGGCAGGCGGCGCGTCGCCAGGCCATCGTCGACCAGGGCATGGTCATCTCCTCGGGTGCGGCGATCTCGACGGGCTTGAGCGCCGCCGGGTCGAGGGCCTCCCCGTGCCGGGCGAAGACGCGCTCGACGTAGCGGTGGCCGGTGTCGGCGCCGATCACCAGGTGCAGCCGGTCGGGGTGGCGGCGGGCCTCGTGCGTCGCGGCCAGGTAGGCGGCGCCGGTGGACAGGCCGGCGAAGACGGCGTGGTGGCGCAGCAGGGCGACCGTGCCGGCCATGGCGTGGGTGAAGTCCAGCCAGTGCACGGCGTCGTAGAGGTGGTGGCGGACGTTGTCGAAGACGATCGACGACCCGATGCCGGCGATGATCGCCTCGGGGTCGTGGTGGTCCTGGCTGCCGAAGGTGACGCTGCCGAAGGGCTGCACGCCCACCAGCCGCACCGAGGGGTCGGTGGCCCTCATGCGCTGCGCGAGGCCCCCGGTGGAGGCTCCCGAGCCCAGGCCGCCCACCACGGTCAGCGGCCGGCCGGGGAACGCGGCGGTGACGCGGTCGGCGACCTCGTGGTAGCCGAGATAGTGCACGTCGTCGTGGTACTGCCGCATCCAGTGGCAGTCGGGGTGCCGGCCGAGGATCTCCTTCACCCGCCGCACCCGCAACTGCTGGTCGAGTTTGAGGCTCTGCGACGGTGCGACCTGTTCGACGGTGGCGCCGAGGATCTCCAGCTGGGCGCGTGTGGTGGTGTCGACGGTGGTGGACGCCACGATGTGACACCGCATGCCGTAGCGGTGGCAGGCGAGCGCCAGCGCGTAGGCGTAGATGCCGCTGGAACTGTCGACCAGGGTCTGCCCCGGGCGGATCGTGCCCCGCTCCAGCAGGTGCCGCACGGCGGCGAGCGCCGAATATATCTTCATCGACTCGAACCGGAGCAGCACCAGGCCGTCGGTGAGCCGGACCAGGTCGGGAACCTTCAGGGCGTCGGCGATGTGGGGGTGGATCACCCGTAGCCTCCTTGGGCGAATGAGCACTGGTGGCCGAGCGAGTGGAAGAACGCGGACAGTTCGGACTTGACCTCGGCGCCGGGCCGGCGCCGGAAGAGGTAGCCGATCAGGGAGCCGGTGTGGGCGACGAAGATCCCGTCGGCGCCGAAGCGCTCGCGGTGCGCCAGCACGTCGTCGAACGTCGACTTGGGAAGGACGCGCTGGGACAGTGCGGCGCTGGTGGTCGCCGCCCGGGCGACGACGGCCGGGTCGGCGGAGGCGAAGCCTTTCAGCAGGTCCGCCAGGCAGTGCTCGTACTCCTCGCCGTGGCGCCGGTAGTGGGCGAGCAGCAGGCCGGTGACGGCCGCGGTGTCCACCGTGCCGGGCTCGACGATGTAGGCGGTGTGGAAGCCGATGCCGGTGCCCAGCCGCCGGACCACGCGGTGCCGGCCGCTGAGGTGAAGCGCCCATTCGTCCAGGAACACGCTGTCGGCCCGCTCGATCGCCGCCAGCACGCCGAGCACCACCTCCGGGTCGTACGGCAGGTCGAAGAGGCGGAACAGGCAGCGCAGCGTCGCCACGATGTCGGCGGTGGAACTGGCCATGCCCACCCCCACCCGCAGATCGGAGTGGGCGGTCCAGCGGCCCGGCGGCAGGGTCAGCCCGAAGTGCTCGAGGAACAGCCGGGCCGCCGTCGCCGACTTCTCCCCGGTCGGCGGCGGCGTCGGCGCGTGCGGGCCCCGCGTGAAATGCACCCACGTGTGGCGGTCCACGGGGAAGGACACCAGCGCGATGTCCGGGTCCGGCCCCGCCCGCAGGGGGCCCTGGTACAGCTCGCCCAGCGTGCCGTGGCAGACCCCGGACACGCTGGGGGCCGCCCGGTGCGGTGGCGGGGAGCCTTCGGCGAGGGTCAGCATGGGGAGCCCCGTTCGTGCCGGTGGACAGGGGTGGCGGGTGCGGGTGCAGTGACTGCGGCTGCGGCTGCGGCAGGGGCAGGGGCAGGGGCAGGGGCGCATGGGGAGGCCACCGTCACCGCCCGATCGATCGCAGGTAACGGCCGAGGTTCTCGGCGCCCGTGACGTTGCGCGGGCCGCTGACGGCGTCGCCGTAGGACATGACCAGGAAGCGGTCGTTCTTCACGGCCGGTACGGCTCTGAGGCTCGGCAGCGACTTGAGGTGGGCGATCTTGTCCTTGGCGGGCTGGTCGGCGTAGTCGATGATGACGATGACCTCGGGCTTGGCCCGGATCACCGGCTCCCAGCCGACCGTCGTCCAGCCCTTGTCGAGGTCGCCGAAGATGTTGGTTCCGCCGGCGGCCTTGATGATGTCGTTCGGCGCGGCGTGACGGCCCGCGGTGTAGGGCTGGTCGGTGCCCGAGTCGTAGACGAACACCCTGGCGGGGTCGCCCTCGGCGGGCCAGGTCTTCTTCAGCGCGGCGATGCGGTCCTTGAGGTCGGCGACGAGTTCGGCGGCCCGCTTCTCGACGCCGAATATCCGCCCCAGGTTGTCCAGGTCGGTGTAGAGGGCCTCCAGCGGTGCCACGTCGACGCCGCGGTCGCCGTAGCTCCAGCAGGTCTCGGTGTGGAGGTAACTGGCGATGCCGACGTCCTCGAGGAGGGCCGGGGTGATGCCGCGTTCCTCGCTGAAGCCGGAGTTCCAGCCGGCCAGCACCCAGTCGGCCCTGGCGTCGACGACGATCTCCCGGGTGATGCGCTCGGTGCCGAGCCGCTCGACCGAGGCGTAGTCCTCACGCCAGGGGGAGCCCTTGATGGCGGGGTCGCCGAGCTTGTTCATGACGTAGCCGCGCATCCGGTCGGCCAGCCCGAGGGCGAACATCTTCTCCGCGCCGCTGACGTCGTAGGCCACCGCCCGCTCGGGGACGGTGTACGTGACGTCCTGCCCGCAGTTGGAGACGGTGACCGTGCCGGACGGGCCGCCCGCAACGGGTTCGACCTCGGCGCCGCAGCCGGTGGTCAGCAGCAGCGCGGCGGTCAGCAGCCCGGCGGCGAGGACGCGGGGGGAACGGGGGCGGGTCCGGGAGGATCCGGGTGCGCTCGCGGGCGAGCGGGGTGTGGTCTGGGGAGAGCGGGATCCGGTCACGAGTGGGGTCCTTCGGCGAGTGCGGGAGCGTCGGCGGATGCGGGAGCGTCGGACGGGGACGGAGCGAAGTCGTAGAGCAGCTGGGGAACGCCGGTGCGCGGATGGGGCACGACCGTGGCGTCGACGCCGAACACCTTGCGGACCAGCTCGGGGGTGAGGATCTCGGCCGGCGCACCGCAGGCGACCAGGCGGCCGGAGCTGAGGACGGCGACCCGGCCGCAGACCTGGGCGGCCAGGTTCAGGTCGTGCAGGGCGGTCAGCACGGTCAGCCCCGACCCGTGCAGGAAGGACAGCAGCTCCACCTGGTGCCGTACGTCGAGGTGGTTGGTGGGCTCGTCCAGGACCAGGACGCGGGGCTCCTGGACCAGCGCGCGTGCGACGAGGACGCGCTGGCGCTCGCCGCCGGAGAGGGTGAGCACGCTGCGGTCCGCGAGGTGGGCGACGTCCAGCCGGTCCATCGCCCGCCGGCACAGCTCGCGCTCCCGAGCCGTCAGGGGGTGGTTGCCGCGGGCGTGCGGCGCCCGGCCCAGGGCCACCACCTCCTCGACGGTGAAGTCGAGTTCGGTGTGACTCTCCTGGGTCAGGGCGGCGATCGACCGGGCGCTGTCGCGCAGTTTCAGGGAGGTCAGATCGGCGCCGTCGAGCAGGACGGCGCCCGAGGTGGGCCGCAGCGCCCGGTAGACGCATCGCAGCGCGGTCGACTTGCCGCTGCCGTTGGGGCCGACGAGCCCGACCACCCGCCCGGCGGGCACGTCGAGGTGCAGCCGGTCGACCAGGGCGCGCCCGGCTGCCACGACCGACAGGCCGCGCAGGGAGACAACCGTGGAGTCCGTCCCGACCATTCACCGACCTCCGAAGAGATAACCGCGGCGCCGCATCAGCACCACGAAGACGGGGACGCCGATCAGCGCCGTGATGACCCCGAGCGGCAGTTCCTCGGGTGCGAAGGCGGTACGGGCCACCAGATCGACCCACACCATGAAGCAGGCCCCGGCCAGCGGGGCGACCGCGAGCACCCGCCGGTGCGTGGAGCCCACCCAGATCCGCACGACGTGCGGCAGGACCAGTCCGACGAAGCCGATCGCGCCGCTGACCGCCACGATCAGCCCGGTGACGGCCGCCGTGAGCACGAACAGCCCGCGCCGCAGCGCGTCCGCGTCCACACCCAGGCTCGCCGCGGTCTCGTCCCCCAGGGACAGCACGTCCAGGGACCGGCTCTGCCGCAGCAGCACCACCACCGCGGCCAGGACCGCGCCCGCCACCAGCGGCAACGACTCCCAGGACGCGGACCCCAGACTGCCCAGCAGCCAGAACAGCATGGTCCGGGCGGCCTGCCCGTTCGGCGCGAGGAAGACCAGGACGCTCATCAGCGCCTGGAAGCCGTACGCCAGCGCCACCCCGGTCAGCACCAGCCTCAGCGGCGTCAGCCCCAGGGGTCCGCGCGCGGCCAGATACACCAGCACCGTCGCGCCGAGGGCGCCCAGGAACGCGGCGGCCGACAGGGCGAAGACCCCCAGGCCCGCGAAGATCCCGAACACCACGACCGCGGTCGCCCCGACCGAGGCGCCGGAGGAGATTCCCAGCACGAACGGGTCCGCGAGGGCGTTGCGCACCAGCGCCTGGATGGCGACGCCCACGACGGAGAGCCCCGCCCCCACGACCGCCGCCAGCAGCACCCGTGGGGTGCGCACGTGCCAGACGATGGAGTACCCGGTCACCTCGTCCGCCCCGATGGCGCCCCCGGTGAGCGCCGCGTACAGAAAACGCACGACGTCGCCCGGCGGGACGACCGTCGGCCCCAGCGCGATGCCGGCCAGGACGGAGACGACCAGCGTCACGGACAACGCCACCAGCGTGACCGGCAGCCGACCGCGACCGGCGGCACGCGTCCGCGGCTCCCGGCCGGGCGGGGACGCGCCCGCCGGCCCGGACGAGGACGCGCCCGCCGGCCCGGACGAGAACACGCCCGCCGCTCCGGGCGAGGAGACGACGACGGCGGGACCTGTCGGCGGCGGTGTCGGTGCGGCCTCGGCCATGAGGTCTCCTGCTTCGGGGTCGGTCGGTCCACGGTGCTTCAGGGCGGTTGGTCCACGGGATGCCCGAGCGCCGCCTGCTGCCCAGTAGTCGGCCACGACGGCCCGATAGTTCCCGCGGGTGCGGGGAAGTTCCGGGCCGACGGCGGAACTCCCGCACGATGAGGGGACGTTGGGAAGGCTGCGCGGTTTCTGTCGCCGCACGAGCCCTGTGACGGAGGGGGTTCCGGTGCGAGGATGAGGCCGCCATGACGGTTGGACGGAGTTCCCGCGCGCTGAGGGCCGCCGTGTTCGCGGTCATCAGCGTGCTGTTCGCTGTCCAGGGGCACGTGATGATGTCCCATGCCGCGGTGCCCCGTTGGGCCTTGATCGGCGGTGCGGTGGTGACGGGCGGGGCGGCCTGGCGCCTGGCCGGCCGCGAACGCGGACCCGTCGTGGTGGGCTCACTCGCGGTCGCCGGACAGGCGGTCCTCCACGCGTTGTTCTCACTCGCCCAGGCGGGCGTGGCCGTGTTACCGGGGGAATCGGCCGGGGTCACCGCTGCTCACGCCGCGGGCCATGGCAGGGCGGGCGCGTCCGCCGCGCACTCCATGACGCCCACGGGCTCCACGTGGTCCATCGTCGCGAGCACCGGCGTGGACGGCGGTACGTCCCCGGACGCACCGGCGCCCGCGGGCCACGCCATGGACGGCATGTCCCCGACCGGCATGGTCGCGGTCCACCTGGTGAGCGCCCTGCTCTGCGCCCTGTGGCTCGCCCACGGCGAACGCGCCGCCTTCCGCATCCTGCGCGTCCTGACCGGCTGGCTCGTCGCACCCCTGGGCCTGCTGCTCCGACTGCCCGCTCCGCCGTACCGCCCCCGCGTCCGCGCCCGCCGGCGGGGTGCGCAACGCGCCCTGCGCAGGCTGCTCCTCGTCCACGCCGTCACCTCTCGGGGCCCGCCCGCCGGGCCCGCTGTCGCCTGACGACAGCCGGTTCCCCGAGGCCCGTCACGAAGCGCCGCCAACGGCCCTTCCCGCCTCGGGCATCGGCCGCGCCCTCCCGTGCGCGCGCCGTACGCCATGTCACTCGACACGTCACTCGACATGTCGCTCGACACTCACCGGAACCGCCGGTTCGCGCCGCGCCCGCGCGGTTCCAGGACCCCGAGAAGGACATCAGGTGCCCACTTCCACCCCGCGCGTTTCGCCGCGCCCGACCGACGAGTCGATCACGTTATGGGCGCTCGCCGCCCGCGGCGGCGACACCGAGGCCGCCGAGAAGCTCGTCCGCGCCCTGCACAGGGACGTCAGCCGTTACATCACCTACCTCGGCGCCGACCCGCAGTCCGCCGACGACCTGACCCAGGAGACCTTCCTGCGCGCCCTCGGCAGCCTCCACCGCTTCCAGGGCCGCTCCTCGGCGCGCAGCTGGCTGCTGTCCATCGCACGCCGTACGGTGATCGACAACTTCCGGCACGCCGCCGCCCGGCCCCGCCTGTCACCCACCGAGGACTGGCAGTCGGCGGTCGAACGCGCCCAGCCGCGCGGCCTCCCGGGATTCGACGACGGCATCGCCCTCGCCGAGCTGCTGGCCGCACTCCCCGTCGGACGCCGCGAGGCGTTCGTCCTGACCCAGCTGCTGGGACTGTCCTACGCGGAGGCGGCCCTGGTCAGCGGCTGCCCGGTCGGCACCGTACGCTCCCGCGTGGCCCGCGCGCGGACCTCCCTGCTGGAGTCCCTGCACGAGGCCGAGGGACACCGGATGACGGCAGCGGCGGCTGCTTGACCGGTTGCCCGTCCGCGCGCCGCCCGGCGTCCTCACCGGGCGGCAGTCGGCATGGGCAGCCGAGTCCCGATCGGTCCCGGCCCGCGGACACCGACGACCGGCCCGCTCCCGGCCGGCCCGGTCCGCGAATCCCTCGCGGGCCGGGCCGGCGGCACCGGGCTTCCCTACCGCCCCGGCGCCGGCTGTTCCCCCGACCCGCGGGCTATCAGGCGGGTGGGGACGGTGATGCTGCGGGCACGGGAGCGGTCGCCGTCCAGGCGGGCCAGTGCGGTGGTCGCCGCAGCCCGGCCGATCTCCCCGGGGTTCTGGGCGACGACCGTCAGCGCCGGCTCCAGCGCCTCGGCGAGCTCCACGTCGTCGAAGACGACGACGGCGACGTCCTTCCGCCCGCGGCGGGCGAGTTCGGTGACGATGCCCAGGCCGACGATGTTGTTGCCGGCGAACAGCGCGGTCGGCGGATCCGCCAGGTTCAGCAGCCGGGAGGTCACGGCGGACGCCTCGCCGAGGCCGTGGGCGTCGACGACGAGGGACCGGTCGTACGCGATGCCGGCGTCCTGGAGGGCCGTGCGGTACCCGGCCAGACGCTCGCGGCGGGTGTACAGCTTGGCGGGGAGGTCGCCGACGAAGCCGATGCGCCGGTGTCCGTGGGCGATCAGGTGGGCGACGCCGTCCTGAGCGCCGGTGCGGTTGGAGCTGACGACGCTGTCCGTGGTCAGGCCCGCGCCCGGCCGGTCGAGGAAGACGACGGGCAGACCCCCGGCGCGGTGGGTCTTCAGAGCGGAGTGGTCGGCGCCCACGGACGGCACCACCATCAGGACGCTGACGCGGCGGGCCAGGAACTTGTCCGTCAGGGCGCGTTCGCGGTCGGGGTCGTCCGCGGACGAGCCCATCAGCAGGGTCAGGCCGCGGTCGCGGACGGTGTCCTCGATGCTCTGGGCCACGGCTCCGAAGAAGGGGTTGCCCAGGTCGGGGACGACCAGCCCGATGGTGGTGTCGGGCCCGCCGACCCGGATGTTGCGGGCCATCAGGTTCGGCTGGAAGCCGAGCTTGGCCACTGCGGCCAGCACCTGTTCCCTGGTGCGGGCCGAGGCGGGCCCGTCCTCGTTGAGGACACGGGAGACGGTCTTGGCGCTGACGCCCACTTCTCGGGCGACGTCGGCCAGGGTGGGGCGGCGGTTCGCTGCCATGGACGGTCTCCTGTGCCGGGCGGATCCGGCCGCGGCCCCGGCCGGAATCCGTCGAGTGTCGAGTTGTCGGGTGATGCGGTCAGGTGGCGCGGACGCCTGCGGCCTTGGCCGCCTCGGAATCCGCCACGACAGTATCCCCGCCCGCGTCGACGGTGAGCGCCCCGGTCATGATGGCGACGACTTCGGCCATGGAGTAGTCGGAGGGCTTGATCACGGCGGCGCGCCGGCCGAGCCGGTGGACGTGGATCCGGTCGGCGATCTCGAAGACGTGCGGCATGTTGTGGCTGATCAGGACGACCGGCATGCCCTTGTCGCGGACGCGGCGGATGAGTTCGAGGACCTGGCCGGACTCCTTGACGCCGAGGGCGGCGGTGGGTTCGTCCATGACGACGACGCTGCGGGCCCAGGCGACCGAGCGGGCGACGGCCACGGCCTGCCGCTGGCCGCCGGAGAGGGTCTCGACGGCCTGGGTGAGCGAGCGCAGGCCGATCTTGAGGTCGGCCATGTGCTCGGCGGCCTCCCGGCGCATGCGCTTCTTGTCGAGCATGCGCAGGACGCTGCCCAGGACGCCGGGGCGGCGCAGTTCGCGGCCGAGGAACATGTTGGAGGCGATGTCCATGGAGGCGGCGACGGCGAGGTCCTGGTAGACCGTCTCGATGCCGTGGGCGCGGGCGCTCTGCGGTCCGGAGAAGTGGACGGGTTCGCCGTTGAGGAGGATCTCGCCCGCGTCCGGGACGAGTGCTCCGGTGAGCGCCTTGATCAGGCTGGTCTTGCCGGCGCCGTTGTCGCCGATGACGGCGAGCACCTCGCCGGGCAGCAGGTCGAAGTCGGCGCCGTCGATCGCGGTGACCTGGCCGTACCGCTTGACCAGGCCGCGGGCCTGCAGGACGGGGGTGGGGGCGGGGGTGGTCATCGGGCCTTCCTCCGGGAGATCTGGTCGACGGTCACCGCGAGGATGACCAGGATTCCGGTGATCAGGGTCTGGTAGATGGAGGCGACGCCCATCAGCTGCAGGCCGTTGCGGAAGACGCCGACGATGAGGACGCCGATGAAGGTGCCCAGGACCGATCCGCGTCCGCCGAAGAGGCTGGTGCCGCCGAGGACCACGGCGGTGATGCTGTCGAGGTTGTCGGTCTGGCCCGCCTGCGGGTCGCCCACTCCGGTGCGGGAGATGAGCAGGAGGGCGGCGACGCCGTAGAGGAGGCCGGCGACGGTGTAGACGCCGATGGTCAGGCGGGAGGTGCGGATGCCGTTCAGGCGTGCCGCTTCCGGGCTGTTGCCCAGGGCGTAGACGTGCCGGCCCCAGCCGGTGCTGCTCAGGGCGTAGGCGAACAGGAGGAAGAGGGCGATGGTGACCAGGGAGCCGTAGGTGATGTCGGTGTTGCCGAGCGGGAAGGTCTGCCCCAGGGCCGTCAGCGGGCCGGGCAGGTCGGTGACGGTCTGTTCCTCGGAGTAGATGTGGGTCAGGGCGAACGCCACGTTGAGCATGCCGAGGGTGACGATGAACGGCGGCAGCGGGATCTTCTGCACCAGGAGCCCGTTGAGCAGGCCGAAGCCGCCGCAGACGACCAGGCCCAGGGCGATGGCCGCGAGCGGCGGCAGGGAGCCCTCGGCGGCCATTCTGGCGATCACGATGCTGCCGAAGGCCATCACGGCGCCGCACGACAGGTCGATGCCCGCCGTGAGGATGATCAGGGTCTGTCCGATGGCGAGCGTGCCGACGACCATGACCTGCTGCACGATCAGGGAGAAGTTCCCGCCCGTGAGGAACCGGTCGGTGGAGAGGGAGAAGAACGCGCAGGCCAGAAGGAGAGCGGCCAGCGGTCCGGTGGTCGGTGCCGTGAGCAGTCTGCGGGCCGTGGACGGAGCTTTCAGCCCGGCGTACGGCGAGGGCGTGGACGTGGCGGTCATGCGAAGTCCTTGTCGGAAGACAGAAGTCCTTGTCGGCCTTGTCCGCCCTCGGCCGGACCGGGCAAAGGAGCGCCGGGCGCGGGTCGAGGGCGGAAGGAGGCGGCCGTCCCCGGTCGGGGAGGAGGAGCCGGCCGCCCCACCAAGGAGGTCGAACGGTGGTCGGGATCGGCGGGCGGCGGCTCAGCCCCAGCAGTTCTCCAGGCCGAAGGCGGTGTCCTTGGAGGTGACGCCCGTCTGCGTCTTGTCGGTGATCAGGGTGACGCCGGTGTCGGTGTAGCCGGACGCCTTCTTGCCGTCCTTCGCGTACGCCACCACGGCCTTGACGCCCTCGGCGGCCATCTTGAGCGGGTACTGCTGGGACGTGGCGGCGATCTTGCCTTCCTGGACCGCCCGGGTGCCGGTGCAGCCGCCGTCGACGGAGACGATCAGCACGTCCTTCTCCCTGCCCTTCGCCTTCAGCGCGGTGTACGCGCCCAGCGCCGCCGGCTCGTTGATGGTGTAGACGACGTTGATGCCCGGCTCCTTCTGCAGGCAGTTCTCCATCGCCGTCTGGCCCTTGGCCTGGTCGCCGCCGGTGTCCTGGGAGCAGACGACGGCAGGGCTGCCGCCGTCGACGCCGAAGCCCTTGAGGAAGCCGTCGTGCCGCTGGACGCCGACGGAGACGCCGGGGGCGAGGTCGAGGGTGGCGATCCTGGCCTCCTTGCCCTTCATGGCGGCCTTGGCGTACTGGCCGATCAGCTCGCCGGCCTTGAAGTTGTCGGTGGCGAAGAGGGCGTCGGAGGCGCTCTGCGGGTCGGTCGGGGTGTCCAGGGCGATCACCATCACGCCCTTCGCCCTGGCCTTCTCGATCGCGGGCACGATCGCCTTGGAGTCGCTGGGCGTGATCAGGATGCCCTTCACCCCGGCGGCCACCATGTTCTCGATGGCGGTGACCTGACCGGCGTTGTCGCCGTCGAACTTGCCGGCGGCGGTCGACAGCTGGACGCCCTCTTCCTCGGCGGCCTTCTCCGCCCCCTCCTTCATCTTCACGAAGAACGGGTTGGTGTCGGTCTTGGTGATCAGGCCGACCTTGACGGCTTCCGAGCCGGATCCGGAGCCGTCCGTGCCGGCGCCGGAGCCGCAGGCCGTCAGGGTGAGGGCTGCCAGGCCGGTGCACGCGGCGGCCCGCAGGAGGGCCGAGGGCAGGCGAGAGGTGCGAGACATGAACGACTCCAGCGGGATCGTGGGGTGGTGCGGCGGCATCGGATATTGCCGTCCCGGAGTGTCATCGATGACTTATGTCATCGTTGACACTCGCTTGCCGAGGATGATGGACTCCCCGTCCCGGCAACGTCAATGCCTTGCCTCCGACACAAGTTCGTAACGGCCCGGCGAGCGCCCGGTCCGTGCACGGTGCGCGCCCGCAGCCGCCCGTACCTTCGCAGAGAAGAGCAGCCCATGAGCCCGAGCCAGATCACCGTCCTGGGGGAATGCATCGCGGACGCGTTCACCGAACCCGCCGGCGCCTCGAACGAGCTCGCCCTGCGCGTGCTGCCGGGCGGCGGACCTGCGAACACGGCGGTCGCGCTGGCCCGCCTCGGCACCCCGGCCCGTTTCCTGGCGCGACTGTCGGGCGACGTGTTCGGCCGCCTGTTCCGGACGCGTCTGGAGGCGTCCGGGGTGGATCTGTCGAGCGCCGTCGAGGCGGCGGAGCCCAGCACCCTGGCCGTCGCGGAACTGGACGGACAGGGACAGGCCGCCTTCTCCTTCCACGCCCAGAACACGGCCGACTGGCAGTGGACGGCCGGGGAACTGGCCCGGGTGGACCTGACCGGAACGGTCTGCCTGCACACCGGATCGCTGGCCCTCGTCCGGGAGCCCGGGTCGGCGGCGGTGGAGGACTTCCTGGCCGCCGCGGCCCCTCGGGCGACCGTCAGCATCGACCCCAACGTCCGGCCGCTGCTGGTGGACCCGGAGGTCTACCGTGCGCGGATGGCCCACTGGTGCTCCCTCGCCGATGTGCTCCGGATGAGCGAGGACGACCTGCAACTGCTGCTGCCGGGCACGCCCCCCGAGCAGGCGTGCGACATCTGGCACCGGGCAGGGGCGCGGCTGGTGGTGATCACGCGCGGCTCCGGCGGCGTCCTGGCCTCGCTGGACGGCGAACGGGTCGAGGTGCCGGCCGTGCGTGCGCGGGTCGTCGACACGGTGGGGGCCGGGGACTCCTTCACCGCCGGACTGCTGCACCACCTCGGGGACCGCGGCCTCCTCGGCGGCCGGCTGACGCGGCTGCGGCTCGACGACGTCGCCGAAGCCTGCCGGTTCGCGGTCCGGGTCGCGGCGCTGACCTGCTCGGTCTCCGGCCCCAACCCGCCGTGGCGGACCGAGGTGGAGCGGCTCGCGACGGGCGGGAACGGCTGAGCAGGTGGACGGTTCGCGCGGTGATTCGATGCCGGGCCGTTGACGTGACGGCCGAAGAGCCCTCATCATCGGGCCCTCGATGTCATCGATGACACAAGTCGTCGACCACATTCCCTCACCGTCTCGACGGGCGCCGTGGACGACGGCGCCCGTCAAGTCATCACCCCTCCGTCCGTGCCGGGCAGCAGGCCCCGCAGTGTGGACGGCCGCAGCAACCCACGGAGATCCCATGAGCTCAGGACGTGTATCCCGTCATGCCCGCATGCGGCTGATCGCGGCGGTGGCGACCGTCTGCGCTCTGTCCTCGGCCTCGCTCGCCCCTCAGGCCGCCGGCGCCGAGACCCCGCCGTACTCCGAGACCCACCGGCCCCGGTTCCACTTCACCCCGGAGAAGAACTGGATGAACGATCCCAACGGTCTCGTGTACTACCAGGGCGAGTACCACCTCTTCTACCAGTACAACCCGAACGGCGACTCCTGGGGCGACATCTCCTGGGGCCACGCGGTGAGCAAGGACCTCGTGCACTGGGAGGAACTTCCGGTCGCCATCTCGCACGACGACGAGGAGATGGCGTTCTCCGGCAGTGCGGTCGTCGACTGGAAGAACACCACCGGCTTCGGCACGGAGAAGAACCCGCCCATGGTGGCGGTCTACACCAGCGCCTCCAAGAAGGACGGCACACAGGCCCAGTCGCTCGCCTACAGCACCGACCGCGGGCGCACCTGGACGAAGTACCAGGACAACCCGGTGATCGACATCGGCTCCAAGGAGTTCCGCGATCCCAAGGTCCAGTGGCACGAGCCGACCGGGAGCTGGCTGATGACGGTGTCGCTGTCCACCGAGCGCAAGGTGCGGTTCTACTCGTCCAAGAACCTCAAGGACTGGGAGCTGCTCAGCGAGTTCGGCCCGGCCGGCGCCACCGGCGGCGTGTGGGAGTGCCCCGACCTCTTCCCGCTCGCGGTCGACGGGGACGAGAACAACATCAAGTGGGTCCTGGTCGTCAACATCAACCCCGGCGGCATCGCCGGAGGCTCGGCCGCCCAGTACTTCATCGGCGACTTCGACGGCACCACCTTCACCGCCGAGGACAAGGGGACCTACACGCCGCCCGCCGGCACGGTCCTTGAGGACTTCGAGAGCGGCGACTTCGGCGGGTGGACGACCACCGGCACGGCCTTCGGCGGCGGACCGTCGGCCGGGTCCCTGTCCGGTCAGCTCCCCGTCGAGGGTTTCGAGGGCAAGGGCCTCGCCAACAGCTTCCACGGCGGGGACGGCGCCACCGGCACCCTCACCTCGCCCGAGTTCACCGTCGACAGCCCCTACCTGAACTTCAAGGTGGGCGGCGGACGCCACCCGCACGAGCCCGGCACCGTCATGGAGCAGGGGCCGCCGCCCGCCGGCACGGTCCTCGCCGACTTCGAGGGCGGCGCCTACGGCGACTGGACGAAGACCGGGGACGCCTTCGGCGACGCGCCGGCCCCCGGAACCCTCCCCGGCCAGCAGGAGGTCTCCGGTTTCCTCGGCAGCGGCCTGGTCAACAGCTTCCTGAACGGCGACGCGACGACCGGCACCCTCACCTCGCCGGCGTTCACCATCGACAGGAAGCACATCAACTTCCTGATCGGCGGCGGCAACCACCCCTCCGGCTCCTTCGATCCCACCGCCCTCGAACTCCTCGTCGACGGCAAGGTCGTCCGCAGCGCCACCGGCAGGGACGGCGAGGCGCTCAACTGGGCGTCGTGGGACGTCGGCGACCTCGCCGGCAAGGAGGCGCGGATCAGGATCGTCGACCAGCACACCGGCGGCTGGGGTCACATCAACGTCGACCACATCATGCTGTCCGACACCGCCGCCCGGCGGGTCTCCCAGGAGACCTCCGTCAACCTGATCGTCGACGGCAAGGTCGTCCGCAGCGCCACCGGCCCCAACAGCGAGACCCTCGACTGGGCCTCCTTCGACACGCGCGCCTACGCCGGGAAGAAGGCGCGTCTCCAGGTCGTCGACATGAACACCGCCGGCTGGGGCCACATCCTCGTCGACCGGTTCACGGCCGCCGACGCACCCGCCCGCTCCGTCGTGGAGCGCGCCGACTGGGCGGACTACGGCAAGGACTACTACGCGGCCGTGTCCTGGGAGAACACCCCCGGCGGCAAGCGGCACATGATCGGCTGGATGAGCAACTGGGAGTACGGCGGCGCCGTCCCCACCTCCCCCTGGCGCGGCGCGCAGAGCGTCCCCCGCGAGATGGCCCTGCGCACCGTCGACGGCCGGATCCGGCTGACCAGCGAGCCGGTGGGCGCCCTGAGATCCCTCAGACGGCAGGGCGGACCGGCGACGGCTGCCGGCGTCACCGTCACGGACGGCGTCAAGCCCTTGATCGGCCCGGCCGCCGAGGGCGAGGCCCTCGACATCGAGGCCAGGTTCTCCCTGAAGGACGCCGAACGCTTCGGCCTGAAGGTCCGCACCGGCGCCGACGGCGAGGAGACGGTCATCGGCTACGACGCCACGACCGAGGAGTTGTACGTCGACCGGACCCGCTCGGGCACGGCGGACTTCAGCACCACCTTCCCGGGTGTCCAGCGGGCGCCGCTGAAGGCGAAGGACGGCAAGGTGAGACTGCGGATCCTCGTCGACCGGTCGTCCGTCGAGGTCTTCGGCGGCAGCGGTGAAGCGGTGATCACCGACCTGATCTTCCCGGACCCTGACAGCCGGGGGGTGAAGGTCTTCGCCGAGCACGGCTCGGTGAAGCTGGACCATGCCCGCGTCTGGCACCTCGGCTCCTACCGCGACTGACAGGGGACTTCGTCGCGGTCGCGGCGATCGCGGAGCACTTCGTTCGGGGCCGGCCCGCCTCCGCGGGCCGGCCCCGGCCCACCGTTGCGGCGCAGCGACACGTGACGCCGTCGCCTGCGTCGCCGCCGAAGTCGGCGTGCCCCCGGCCGTGGTCTGCGCGGCGCTTGTGCACGACAGGCGGGCCGCCCACTCTCGGTGTCCGGCCGACGGCGCCCCCTGGGTTCACCGGCCAGGTCCTGGCGGTCGGCACGGCGTGCCGACCATGCCATGGGCGACCGGAAGACTCCCACGACGGTGCCGGGAGTGTCATGGCTGCGGGCCCCGCCACGAGGACGGAGCCCGCAACCGGTCGTTCGCCGGCCCTACGTCAGCCGCTGACCGTGATGCTCGAGCTTCCGCTGCTCTGGTAGCCCTCGGTGGCCATGATCATGTAGTACCTGAACTGTCCCAGGTTCATGCCCGCGCGCGCCCAGGCGTCGAAGTGGTTGCCGGTGGTGATGGTGCCGGAGCCACTGGTCACCTTCGTCTGCCGGACGCTCCAGTACTGGTCGAAGGTGCGGGTGCCCTCGACGGAGGGGGCGTTGTACCGCGTCGTCCGGTAGATGTCGTACGTGCCGCCGTCGCTGTAGACCGTGCCCCTGTGCTGGCCGGTGGGCCGGTAGCTGCCCCAGTTGTCGACGATGTAGTACTCCACCAGCGGGTTCGACGTCCAGCCGTAGAGGCAGCCGTAGCCGTTGCCCGACGGGTTGAACCAGCCGGTGTAGCGGACCGTCCTGCGCCCGCCGGTGTTCCAGCCCTTGCCGGCGACGAAGTTGCCGCAGTTGGTCCACCGGGTGCTGTAACTGCCGCCGCCGTTGAGCGTCATGGAGACGGAGCCGCCGCCGTCGGTCCAGAACGAGTAGTACATGCCGTCGTACCCGGTCTGGTTGGTGGTGATGGTGGTGGCGGCGTGGGCGGTGCCGGGCAGCAGCAGTCCCGACGCGGTGGCGATCGCGACGGTGCCGGCGCCGCCGAGGAAGCCACGTCGGCTCAAGCCGCTGAAGGGAGCGGGGTTCTGCTGGATCTGGTGCTGCTGCGTGCCGTCCTGGTGCATGCGTCCTCCCGATGAAGGCTGGTGGGGGCGGGCGACTCCTGCTGCCCGCCGGCCTTGCATGGAACACGGCGGGGGTCGCCCGTCGTCGTGCCGCAACGACCGACCGCCATCCCCGGTACAGGGGAGAGGGGACGACGGTCTCCTGTCGTTCGGTGGCGACAGTTTTCGTAGAGCGCCATGAGCCTGTCAACAGTTTCGACAGGCTTTCGGAAACAACTACGCAATCAGGAGTGGGCTCGGCGAATGCATCGCCGCTGGTCAGACCTTTCTTCGCGCGGACTGCCAGGGGGGATTGAATGAGATGAGGAGGGGCGACAACGCAAGCATGAGCACCCTGTTCGAAAGTTTCGAACCGGGGTGGCGGGACTACGGCGGCCCTCACTGGAGCGACCGTGCGCGAACGGCCGGGCGTGAGACACCAACGCCTCGGCGGCGTCCGGCGGTGCGAGCGCACCATCCGGAGCACAACGGCCTCGCGTCGACGCCGCTCGGAGGCACGGGCGTACCCACCGGCGCCAGAGTGTCCAGCCCTCGCCGTACCGCGGAGGGGACCTCCTCATGGAGCAGATACGAGCGGGACAGGGCCGTTTTCCTGTTCGCCCTGCTTTCCTTCACCGGACGGACAACAGTCGAAACTCTGGCCCGCTTACGCCGCAATGACCGATCAATACAACCGGCTTCAGGAAACAACCCATCGACAGAGAGGGAAGATCTTGCAGATAATCGCTATTCCAGTCGCCACGACCTGAATAATCAAGTCAAGCGAGGACGCTACGAAATCTCGTCACGAAGCCGCCGACAGCCACACCCGACACCCCGCGGACCTCGACCTTCGACGCGACCGCACGGCCGCCACGACTACAGCAGCCGACACCCGAACCAGCACTCCAGAGGTCCCTTTTCGGTCATTCCTCAGCGCGTACGTCACCTCGCAGCGAAGCCGACTCGCACTGCGATCGTAGTGGTCCACGGAGCCAACCCGGCGCGCTCGACTAACCCCTGATTGACAGTGACGAGTTGCTGATTGGTCTCACCAGCGGAAGCCGGCTGTCCTTCGACACCCGCTCGACCGAACGGGGAAAGCGTAGTGCGACCCCAGGGAAATCCGCTCGTGCGGCATATCTCCATCGCCTCCGCGCGACGTCCGCCCCATGCCTGCGCAGCCTTCAGCGCAGCACCAGTGAGTGCTAATCGCTGCACCCGGGGGGATGCCACGGTGCCGACTGAGCCGACCGAAACAGCGTGGAAGATCCAGTCGGCCGTCGCGGATGCGACGGCCGAGGCGGATTCGTGCTCATCCTGGCGGGTGCCTGTTGTGCCGCATGGGCTGTTTCTCCCCGGCTCGGGAAGGAGCCGGGAGGACCAGAACCGGATGCCGGCTCCCTGTACTTCGGACACCTGCGGCTCATGGAACCCGCCGTACTGTCAGGAGCCCTTCCCTGCCGGCTCCAGAATCGCCACGCACTCCACGTGATGCGTCATCGGAAACAGATCGAACACCCGCAGCATCCGCACCCGATACCCCCCGTCCCGGAAGTACCCCAGATCCCGGGCCAGTGCCGCCGGATCGCACGCCACGTACGCGATCCGGCGGGCTCCCAGGGAGGCCAGATGTTCGACCGTCCTGCGGCCGGCGCCCGCTCGCGGTGGGTCGAGGACGATGAGGTCGACCTCCGTGATCCCCGTGCGCGGCAGCACGCTCTCGACCTTGCCCTGCTCGATGCGGACGCGGTCGAAGTCGGCCAGGTTGTGCCGGGCGTCCTCCACCGCGCGCTTGCCGGACTCGATGCCGAGGACCGCGCCCGCCTCGCCGACCCGGTCCGCCAGGGCGCCCGCGAAGAGGCCGACGCCGCAGTACAGGTCGAGCGCCATGTCGCCCTTGCGCGGCAGCAGGCCCTGCATGACCGCCGTGACCAGGGTGTCGGCGGCCTTCGGGTGGACCTGCCAGAAGCCGCCGCTGCCGACGCGGTAGGTACGGCCGTCCGCGCGCTCCCGGACGAAGGGCCGACCGTGGACGCGGTGGACGCCGCCGTCCTTCTCGCCGACCCGCATCACGGAGACCGGGCGGTCCAGCTCGACGATCGGCAGGCGGGCGCCCGGCCTCGGGGTGAGGATGACCTGCCGGTCCTGCGAGCCCGTCGCCGCGATCGCCTCGACCGACTCCATGCCGGTCCAGTCCCGCTTCTCGACGCCCAGCTCGCTGACCCCCTCGGCGGCGATCATGCAGTGGTCGATGTGCTCCACCTCGTGCGAGCGGTGCCGGCGCAGTCCCGCCCGCCCCTCCGCGTCGACGGCGTACTGCACTCGCGTCCGCCACTGCGGTACCTGACCCGCAGGCAGCTTGTCGCCCCCGGCCGGCATCACCGTGCCGTCCCAGCCGGCCTCCTCCGGCGTGAGACCCGCCAGGCGCCTGAGCTGCTCGGCGACGACCTCGCCCTTGAGCCGGCGCTGGGCCCCCGGCTTGGCGTGCTGCCAGTCGCAGCCGCCGCAGCGGCCGGGGCCGGCGTAGGGGCAGGGGGCCTCGATGCGGTCCTTGGACGCGTCCAGTACCCGTACCGCGTCCGCGCGCAGGAACCGGGCGCCCTCCTCTCCCTCGGTCACCCGGGCCACGACCCGCTCGCCGGGCAGCGTGTGCCGGACGAACAGCACCTGGCCGGCGTCGGTGCGGGCGATGCAGTGGCCGCCGTGCGCGACGGGGCCCACCTCCACCTCGTACTCCTCGCCGACCAGCGAGCGACCGGTCGGCGCCTGCCCGGCCCGTACGTGCCCCGACTGCGGATTCTTCGGTTCTGCCTGCATGGCGGGGTGGCTCCAGAGATGAGAGGGAGGGTACGGCCGTCCGGCCCCAGGGCTGTAACGGCTGTACGGCCGGACAACAGCCCACCAGTCTACGTCGGCGCCGCCCGGCCGTTCACCAGCCGGCAGCCGCCGCGCCCGCGTCCGCGCGTCTGCCCCAGCCCCAAGCCCCAAGCCCCAAGCCCGAGCCCCGGCCTCAGCCCTTCGGCCGCTCCTGTGCAGGCCCCCGCCGCACCGAGCCCGGCGCGACCCACTCCGCCTGCTTGCGGGCCCGCTTCTTCGCGATCTCCGACGAGGCCAGCTGGTACGGCACCGACGTCACCATCACCCCCGGCGTGAACAGCAGCCGGCCCTTCAGGCGCAGGGCGCTCTGGTTGTGCAGCAGCTGCTCGTACCAGTGGCCCACGACGTACTCGGGGATGATCACCGACACCGCGTCGCGCGGCGATTCCCGGCGCAGGTTCTTGACGTACTCGATGACCGGCCGCGTGACCTCGCGGTACGGCGAGTCCAGCACCTTCAGCGGTACGTCGATCCCGCGCCGTTCCCACTCCTCGCGCAGCGCCTTGGTCTCGGCCGGGTCCACGTTGACGCTGAGCGCCTCCAGGGTGTCCGAGCGCATCAGCTTGGCGTAGGCCAGGGCCCGCAGGGTGGGGCGGTGGATCTTGGAGATGAGGACGACGGAGTGGACTCGGGAGGGGCGCACGCTGTCGTCGCTCGGGCCCTCGGGGGCGGCGAGTTCCTTGGCGACGTGGTCGTAGTGGCGGCGGATCGCGGTCATCACGCCGTAGAAGATGACCATGCCGAGCAGGGCGACCCAGGCGCCGTGGGTGAACTTGGTGCCGAGGACGACGACCAGGACCAGGCCGGTGAAGAAGGCGCCGAACGCGTTGATCGCGCGGGAGCGGACCATGTGGCGGCGCTTGGCGGGGTCCCGCTCGGTGGCCAGGTGCCGGTTCCAGTGCCGGACCATGCCGGTCTGGCTGAGCGTGAAGGAGACGAACACGCCGACGATGTACAGCTGGATCAGCCGCGTCGAGTCGGCGCCGTAGATCCACACCAGCAGTCCGGCGGCGCCGGCCAGCAGCACGATGCCGTTGGAGAAGGCGAGGCGGTCGCCGCGGGTGTGCAGCTGGCGCGGGAGGTAGCGGTCCTGGGCGAGGATCGAGCCGAGGACGGGGAAGCCGTTGTACGCGGTGTTCGCGGCGAGGAACAGCACCAGCGCGGTGGCCGCGGCCAGCACGATGAACAGGAGGCTGTCCTTGCCGAAGACGGCCTGGGCGACCTGGGAGATCACCGGGTTCTGGACGTAGTCCGCGCCGACCGGGACGCCGTTGTCGAGCAGGTCGTGGGCCGGGTTCTCGGCCATCCGGACCTTGGAGGCCATGGCCAGGCCGATGATGCCGCAGAACATGGTGACGGCCAGCAGGCCCATCAGGGCCAGGGTGGTGGCCGCGTTGCGGGACTTGGGCTTGCGGAAGGCCGGCACGCCGTTGGAGATCGCCTCCACGCCGGTGAGCGCGGCGCAGCCCGAGGAGAACGCGCGCAGCAGGAGGAAGAGGAGCGCGAATCCGGCGAGGCCCTCGTGCTCGGCCTTGATCTCGTACCCGGCCGTGGGCGCCCGCATCGTGTCGTCCAGCACCAGCCCCCGGAACGCCCCCCACGCGATCATGAGGAAGACGCCCGAGACGAACACGTACGTCGGGATGGCGAAGAGCGAACCGGACTCCTTGACGCCGCGCAGGTTCATCACCGTCAGCAGCGCGATCACGGCGATCGCGCACATCACCTTGTGCTCGACCACGAAGGGGATCGCGGAGCCGAGGTTCTCGATGCCGGAGGAGATGGAGACGGCGACGGTCAGGACGTAGTCGACCAGCAGGGCGCTGGCGACGGTGAGGCCGGCCTTGGGACCGAGGTTGGTGTTGGCCACCTCGTAGTCGCCGCCGCCGCTCGGGTAGGCGTGGACGTTCTGCCGGTAGGAGGCGACGACCGTGAACATCAGCACGACCACCGCGGCGGCGATCCAGGGGCTGAAGTGGTACGCCGACACGCCCGCGACGGACAGGACCAGCAGCACCTCGCCGGGCGCGTAGGCCACGGAGGACAGCGGGTCGGAGGCGAAGACGGGGAGTGCGACGCGCTTCGGCAGGAGCGTTTCGCCCAGCCGGTCACTGCGCAGTGCGCGCCCGATCAGGATCCGTTTGGGCACGTCGGTCAGTTTGGACACAACTGAGGATCGTAAGCCTTCGAACTGAGGGGCGCCTCCGCGCCACCCGACCTATACGCGACCTTGACGCGGACCCATACGCGACCTTGACGCGGGCCTCTACGCGACCTCGACGCGGTGAGGCTCCGGGGGCGCACGGACATCTGCTCCCCGAGTGAAATAGCGCACGGCTCGCGCAGCGGTTTCGCCGCCGCGGCCGGCCCTCATGCCTAGATGAACAACCCCCGTCCACCTCCCTCCCCCGACCCGTCACCCCCGTCCACCAGGGCCCCTCCGGAGGCACCATGCCCGCCACCGCAGAGCTGATCGGCGCCGCCGCCGCCCTCGCGGGACTCGCCGTGCTCACCTTCCTCAGCGTCTGGAGCATCAGCCGCCGCTGATCCGGCCGGCCGCGCACGGTGCACGGGGGTCCCCCCGCGGACCGTGCGTGTGTAGCTTGGTCGGCGGTCTGAGACCCTGTTCAAGCCAAGTCACCACACTTGATCTCGGAAGGACGGTCGTGCACATCGTCATCATGGGCTGCGGCAGAGTGGGTTCCGCTCTCGCGCAGAACTTGGAGCAACAGGGGCACACGGTCGCCGTGATCGACCAGGACCCCACCGCCTTCCGACGACTGGGCTCCTCTTTCGGCGGCCGCAGGGTCACCGGGGTCGGTTTCGACCAGGACACCCTGCGCGAGGCCGGCATCGAGGAGGCGGGGGCGTTCGCCGCCGTCTCCAGCGGCGACAACTCCAACATCATCGCGGCCCGGGTGGCCCGGGAGATGTTCGGCGTGGAGAACGTCGCGGCCCGCATCTACGACCCCCGCCGCGCCGAGGTCTACCAGCGCCTCGGCATCCCGACCGTGGCCACGGTCCGCTGGACGGCCGACCAGATGCTGCGCCGGCTGCTGCCGTCCGGCTCGGAGCCGCTGTGGCGCGACCCCACCGGCGGCGTCCAGCTCGCCGAGGTGCACGCCTCCGCCGCCTGGGTCGGTCACAGGATCAGCACGATGCAGGAGGAGACCGGCGTCCGCGTCGCGTTCCTCACCCGGCTCGGCGAGGCCATACTGCCCACCTCGCAGACCGTGCTGCAGGAGGGCGACCTGGTGCATGTGATGATGCGCTCGGACGACGTCGAGAAGGTCGAGGCGGCGTTCGCCGAGGGACCTGAGAGGGAGGCCGGTCACTGATGCGGGTCGCCATTGCCGGAGCCGGCGCGGTCGGCCGGTCGATCGCCGGCGAACTGCTGGAGAACGGCCACGAGGTCCTGCTCGTCGACAAGGCGCCGACCGCCATCTCGGTCGAGCGCGTCCCGCAGGCGGAGTGGCTGCTCGCCGACGCCTGTGAGATCACGTCCCTGGACGAAGCGGCGCTCCAGCGCTGCAACGTCGTGATCGCCGCGACGGGCGACGACAAGGTCAACCTGGTCGTCTCGCTCCTCGCCAAGACGGAGTACGGCGTCCCGCGCGTCGTCGCCCGCGTCAACAACCCCAAGAACGAGTGGCTGTTCAACGAGGCCTGGGGCGTGGACGTCGCCGTCTCCACCCCGCGCCTGATGTCGGCCCTGGTGGAGGAGGCGGTGAGCGTCGGCGACCTGGTCCGGCTGCTGCGCTTCAGCCACGGCGACGCCAACCTGGTGGAGCTGACCCTGCCGGAGGAGTCGGCGCTGGCCGGCACGCAGGTGGGCGACGTGGAGTGGCCGGAGGACACCTCCCTGGTCACGATCATCCGCGGCACCCGGGTCCTGACCCCGTCCCGCGAGGACTCCCTGGAGGCGGGCGACGAACTCCTCTTCGTCGCCGCCCAGGCCAGGGAGGAGCAGCTGGAGGACCTGCTGTCGGTGCGCCGGGAGGGGTCTGCGGAGTAGCGGGCCGTCGCAACGGACGGCTGGCGGCCCGTCGTAGCGAACGATCGGCGGACCGTCGGCACGGACGGCTGGCGGGCCGTCGTAGCCGACGCTCGGCGGGCCGTCGTGGCGGACGACGAGAAGGGCGCCCCGGGAATCCCGGGGCGCCCTTCTCTCATGGTCCTGCATGGTCCTGCTGTGACGGGGCGTCGCCCACGCCGCCTTGCACGCCCGTGCGGTCTACTCCCCCGCCCGAGCCGGAGCCTCCCGCTCCCCGCTTTCGCGCTCCTCGCGCTCCCGCTCCTCGCGTTCCTCCCGCGCCCTCTCCTCCGCCTCCATCTCCGCGAAGACGTCGATCGGCGCGGGCGCCTTGGCCAGGAACACCCAGGTCAGCCACACCGCGAGCAGGAAGGGCGGGATCTTCAGCGCCACCAGGACCCAGCCCAGCTGGGTGGTGTCCGCCCACCAGTACAGCGGGAAGAGGATGGCGCACTTGCCGAGCAGGATCAGCCCCCAGGCCCAGCTGGCCTTGGCGTACGCCTTCTTGCGGCCGGGGTTGCGGGTGCGCCAGGAGAGGTTCTCCTTGAAGACCGGGCCGAGCATCAGGCCGATCAGCGGCACGCCGCACAGGGTGGTGATGATGTAGGCGAGCGCCAGGCCCAGCGTGTAGAGCATGCCGGGCAGGTAGAAGTCCTTGGCGTTGCCGGTCATCATCGCGAAGACGACGCCGAAGGCCACGCCGAAGACGCCGCTGAACGCGTGCTTGACGGTGTCCCGGCGGACCAGGCGGACCACCACGAGCAGCAGGGACACGCCCAGCGCGGCGATGGCCGACAGGTGCAGGTCCTTGTTGATCGTGTAGATGGTCACGAAGAGCAGACCCGGCAGGACCGTCTCGATCATGCCCCGCAGCCCGCCGAACGCCTCGAAGAGCGCGGCCTCGGTGACCGCGCGGGCATCCCGGTCGGCGGCCCCGTCGGCGTCGGCGGTTTCGATGGCTTCGGTGTCTTCGGTCGGCTTGTCGAGCGACGTCACCGGCTACTCCCGTCCGAGGGGTCTCAGTTCGTACTTGGGATTGAACAGCACCCGGCGGCCCCGGCTCATCGAGACCCTCCCGGACGCGATCAGCTTGCGTCCCGGCTCTATGCCGACGATGGAGCGTCTGCCGAGCCACACCACGTCCAGCGCCGCGGAGCCGTCGAACAGCTCGGCCTCCAGGGCCGGTACCCCGGCCCTGGGGCGCAGCGTCACCGTGCGCAAGGTACCAGTGACCGTGACGATCTGCCGGTCGTGGCAGTCGCCGATCCGGGTGCAGCCGGCGGTCTCGGCGTCCTCCCGCAGTTCCTCCGACTCCAGGTCCTCCTGCGAGGAGGAGAGCCGGTCGAGCATGCGCCGGAACCGGCCCACCGGCTTTTCGGAACGAGGAACAGCACTCATACCTGAAGCGTACCGGGGTGCACCGACAGCCCGGTAACCCCCGTATCGGCCCTTGTCCGCGCGCTGCCGCACCACCACCCGGACCGCCGGCCCGGCCACCACCGGACCGGGAGCCCGCGCCCACCGCCGAACCGCCGGCCCGGCCACCGCCCGAGCCGACAGCCCTGCCTCCGCCCCAGCCGGCGGCCCGCCTACCGCTCGAACCGGTAGCCCATGCCGGGCTCGGTGACGAAGTGCTTGGGGTGCGAGGGGTCCGCCTCCAGCTTGCGGCGCAGCTGGGCCATGTAGACCCGCAGGTAGTTGGTCTCCGTCCCGTACGACGGCCCCCAGACCTCCTGGAGCAGCTGCTTCTGGCCGACCAGCCGGCCGGCGTTGCGGACCAGCACCTCCAGCAGATGCCATTCGGTCGGGGTCAGCCGTACGTCCCGGCCGCCGCGGTTGACCTTCTTCGCGGCGAGGTCGACGGTGAACTCGTCGGTCTCCACGACCGTCTCGTCCTCGCCGGGGCCGACGGGCTCGGCACGGCGGACGGCAGCCCGCAGCCGGGCGAGGAACTCGTCCATGCCGAAGGGTTTGGTCACGTAGTCGTCGGCGCCGGCGTCCAGCGCCTCGACCTTCTCGTCGGAGGAGTGCCGGGCGGACAGGACGATGATCGGCACGCGGGTCCGGCTGCGCAGGGTGCGGATCACCTCGACGCCCTCCATGTCGGGCAGTCCGAGGTCCAGGACGACGACGTCGGGGTGGCGGGCCGTGGCGAGCCGGAGGGCGGTGGCGCCGTCGTGGGCCGCGTCGACCTCGTACGCGCGCGCCCGGAGGTTGATCACGAGCGCGCGCACGATCTGCGGCTCGTCGTCGACCACGAGCACCCTGGGGGTCCTGGGCGTCCCCGCGGCACTGCTCACCATCGGACCTGCCTTTCCGCTTGTGCGAGGGACAGGGTACGGGGGTGGCCGGCCGCGCGGAGGGTGAGGACCATGGTCAGGCCGCCGCCGGGGGTGTCCTCGGCGTCGAGGGTGCCGTGCATGGCCTCGGCGAAACCACGGGCGACGGCGAGGCCGAGGCCGACCCCGGCGCCGCGCGGGGCGTCGCCGTGCCGCTGGAAGGGTTCGAATATGCGTTCCTTCGCCTCGTCGGGGACGCCGGGCCCGCGGTCCACGACCCGGACCTCGACGCGGTCGGCGAGCGCGCTGGCCGAGACCAGCACGGGCGTTCCGGGCGGGCTGTACTTGACGGCGTTCTCCACGACGTTGGCGACGGCCCGCTCCAGCAGCCCGCCGTCGACGTCGACCATGGGCAGCGTCTCGGGGATGTCGAGGTGGACGCTGTCCTCCGGGACCCCGCCGAGTGCCCTCGGCACGATCTCGTCGAGGTCGACCTCGCGGATGATCGGCGTGACGGTGCCGGTCTGGAGGCGGGACATGTCGAGCAGGTTGCCGACCAGGTGGTCGAGGCGGTCGGCGCCCTCCTCGATGCCCTGGAGCAGTTCCGCCCGGTCCTCCTCGGACCATTGCACGTCGTCGGAGCGGAGGCTGGAGACGGCCGCCTTGATACCGGCGAGGGGGGTGCGCAGGTCGTGGCTGACGGCGGCCAGCAGGGCCGTGCGGATGCGGTTGCCCTCGGCCAGCGCCCGCGCGCGGTCCGCCTCTTCCTGCAGGCGCCTGCGGTCCAGTACGACGACGGCCTGGGCGGCGAACGCGGCGAGCACCCGGCGGTCCTCGGCGGGCAGCACGCGTCCGGTCAGCGCGAGCGCGAGCTGGTCGCCGACCGGCATGTCGACGTCGGCGTCCTCGGGCCGTTCCACGGGGGCGCCGTGGCCGACGCGGCCGACGCAGGCCCACGGTTCGACGTCGCTGGCCCGCTCCAGCAGGGCGGCGGACTCCATGCCGAAGGTCTCGCGGACGCGTTCCAGCAGCGCCTCGACGCTGGTCTCGCCGCGCAGCACGTTCCCGGCGAGGACGGAGAGGATTTCCGACTCGGCGCGCAGCCGGGCCGCCTGGTGGGTGCGCCGGGCGGCGAGGTCCACGACCGACGCCACGGACACGGCGACGGCCACGAAGATCACCAGGGCGACGATGTTGCGGGGGTCGGCGATGGTCAGGCGGTGGAGTGGGGGCGCGTGGAAGTAGTTCAGCAGGAAGGTGCCGAAGGCCGCCGCGGCGAGCGCCGGGAAGAGGCCGCCGAGCAGCGCCGCCGCCACCGTCAGCGCGAGGAACAGCAGCATGTCGTTGGCGAGGCCGAGGTGGACGGCGTTCAGCAGCAGCGCGAGCAGCGGCGGGCCGGCGAGGCCGACGAGCCAGCCGGAGACGATGCGGGCCCGCCCGAGCCTCGCCCCGCGCGCCACCGGCAGTCCGCGGCCCTTGGCGGCCTCCTCGTGCGTGACGATGTGCACGTCCAGGTCGGGGCCGGACTCGCGGGCGACGGTGGCGCCGACGCCGGGTCCGAAGACGTACTGCCAGGTCTTGCGCCGGGACGAGCCGAGCACTATCTGGGTGGCGTTGACGCCGCGGGCGAAGTCCAGCAGCGCGGCCGGCACGTCGTCGCCGACGACGTGGTGGAAGGTGCCGCCGAGGTCCTCCACCAGGGTGCGCTGGACCGCGAGTTCCTCGGGGGAGGCGGAGGTGAGGCCGTCGCTTCGGGCGACGTGGGCGGCCAGTACCTCGCCGCCGGCGCCCTTCTCGGCGAGCCGCGCGGCCCGCCGTATCAGCGTGCGTCCTTCGGGGCCGCCGGTCAGGCCGACCACGATGCGCTCCCGGGAGCCCCAGATCCGGGAGACTCGGTGGTCGCTGCGGTACCGCTTGAGGTACTCGTCGACCCGGTCGGCCACCCACAGGAGCGCCAGCTCGCGCAGGGCGGTGAGGTTGCCGGGCCGGAAGTAGTTGGACAGGGCGGCGTCCACCTCGTCGGGCCGGTAGACGTTGCCGTGCGCCAGCCGCCGGCGCAGCGCCTCGGGAGACATGTCGACCAGCTCGATCTGGTCGGCGCGGCGCACCACCTCGTCCGGCACGGTCTCCCGCTGCCGTACGCCGGTGATCGACTCCACGACGTCGCCGAGGGACTCCAGGTCCTGGATGTTGACGGTGGAGATCACGTCGATGCCGGCCGCGAGCAGTTCCTCGACGTCCTGCCAGCGCTTGGCGTTGCGCGAGCCGGGGTCGTTGGTGTGCGCGAGTTCGTCCACCAGGGCCACGCGCGGGCGGCGGGCGAGGACGGCGTCGACGTCCATCTCGAAGGCGGCCACCCCCGGGTGTTCCAGGCGGCGGCGTGGGACGATCTCCAGGCCGAGGAGCAGCGCCTCGGTGCGCGGCCGGTCGTGGTGCTCGGCGTACGCCACCACGCAGTCCGTGCCCCGCTCGGTCCTGCGCCGGGCCTCGGAGAGCATGGCGTAGGTCTTGCCCACGCCGGGCGCCGCGCCGAGGTAGATCCTGAGCTTGCCGCGTGCCATGGCCTCATTGTCCGTCCTGCCCGAAGTGCGCGACGGCGAGGGCCACGCCCCGGCCGGCCCCGGACCTCTGGCACGGGGACGGGGCGACGAAGCCCTCCCCCCACGACGACGAGAGCCCCGCTCCCAGCCACCGCCCCGCCCCCACACACGACGAGGGCCGCGGCCCCCGTGGGGGGCGCGGCCCTCGACGTCCGGATACGTTCGTCAGCGGACCTCGGTGATCTCCGGTCCGCGCTGGAGCTGGCCCATGCCGCCGGAGAAGCGGGAGCCGGCCTGTTCGTCCTGCTGGACGCCCTCGGGCACCATCTGGGCGTCGTTGGGCAGCTTGAGGACGATCGGGTCGCGGGGCGCCATGGGGCCGTCGCCGCGGACGACGACGGTGTCCCGGAAGATCTGCTCCAGCAGCCCGGCGGCCTGCGGCTGGACCGCGCCCTGGCCGGAGATCACACCGCGCAGGAACCAGCGGGGGCCGTCCACGCCGACGAACCGCACGACCTGGAAGCCGCCGGTGCCGTCGGGCAGCTGCACCGGCACCTGGGCCCGCAGCTCCCAGCCGAGGGGGCCCTCGACCTCGTCGACGATGCCGCCCTGCTGGGTGATGCCGGTCGCGATCTCCTCGCGCACCTCGCCCCAGATGCCCTCGCGCTTGGGGGCGGCGAAGGCCTGGAGCTGGATGGCGCTGTCGCGCAGCACCACGGTCGCCGCGACGATCGCGTCGCCCGCGACCTCCACGCGCAGTTCCATGCCGTCGACGCCCGGCACGAACAGGCCGCCCAGGTCCACCCGGCCCTCGCCCGGGTCGCGCACCTCGGTACTGTCCCAGGGCCCGTCGGGACGCGGCTCCGGCTCCAGCCGCACGCGCGCGCGTGCGCCCTCGCCGTCCGCCTCAGCGTCGTCGGTGTCGACGGTGTCGACGACCTGCTCGGCCTCGCCGGCCGCGTCCTCGGCGGCACCCTTCTTCTTGCGACGTCCGAACACGTCACTGTCCTTCCCGGTCGGATACGACCGAAGCGTATCGATTCCCACCCGTGTCGCCGCCCATGGCGGCACGACCGTTTGTGCCTGCCCCGTCGCCCACCGCGGCGTGCCCGCCGGTGGACCCGAAGCCCCCCTCGGCCCGCGCGGAGCCGGGAAGCTCCGCGACTTCCCGGAAGCGGACCTTCTCGACCTGCTGGACGACCAGTTGGGCAATCCGGTCGAAGCGCTCGAACCGCACCGGCTCGTACGGGTCGAGATTCACCACGATCACCTTGATCTCCCCACGGTACCCGGCATCAACCGTCCCCGGGGCATTCACCAGGGCCACACCGCAGCGGGCGGCGAGGCCGGACCGGGGGTGCACGAAGGCCGCGTACCCCTCGGGCAGGGCCACGGACACCCCCGTGGGCAGCACGGCCCGCTCTCCGGGCAGCAGCTTTGCGGCGACGGTGGTGCGCAGGTCGGCGCCCGCGTCGCCGGGGTGCGCGTACGACGGGAGCGGCACGTCCGGGTCCACCCGGCGGATCAGCACGTCCAGGGGGTCACGGCTCACGGGTTCACCTCGAACGCGCGGGCCCGCCTGATCTGGTCGGGGTCGTTCATGGCCGCCCGGATCTCCTCCTCGCGGCCGTGGTCGATGAAGTGGTCGACCTTGACCTCGATGAAGAGGGCGTCGGCGCGCACGGCGACGGGCCCGTCGGGGCCGCCGACGCGTCCGGTGGCGGTCGAGTAGATCTTGCGTCCGGCGACCGCGGTCACCTCGGCGGCCAAGTGGAGGGTGGTGCCGACCGGCACGGGCCGTACGAAGTCGGTCTCCAGCCGTCCGGTCACGGCGATGGTGCGCAGCAGCCAGTTCAGCGAGCCGAGGGTCTCGTCCAGCGCGGAGGTGAGCACACCGCCGTGGGCGAGGCCGGGGGCGCCCTGGTGCTCGGGGCGCACCGTGAACTCGGCGGTGATCGTCACGCCGTCGCCGGCCCGCGCCTCCAGGTGCAGTCCGTGGGGCTGCTCGCCGCCGCAGCCGAAGCACTGGGCGTAGTGCGGGCCGAGGAGTTCGCCGGGCGCGGGCGCGTCGGGGTGCCGTACGGGCTTGGCCGCGTCGGCGGGGGGCTGCAGGGCCGGGGATGTACCACTCACAGGCGCAGACCTTACCCGCGCGTCGGCTTCTTGCGGACACCGTGCCAAGCTTGACTTCATGCAGCTCTCCGCCGCCCCCTACGAAGAACGCCTCACCGCGCCCCGGACCTGGTGGCTGATCAGCTTCCTGGTCGGGGTCTCGATGGCGCTGATCCTGCTGCCGTTCGGCGTGCTGCCGATGCTGGCCGGGCTGGCCGGGGGCACCGCCGCGGCGGCCGTGGCGGCGAGTTCGTACGGTTCGGTGCGCATCCGCGTGGTGGGCGACTCGCTGATCGCGGGCGAGGCGAAGATCCCGGTGTCGGCACTGGGCGAGGCGGAGGTGCTGGACGCCGAGGAGGCCCGCGCCTGGCGCACGCACAAGGCGGACACCCGCGCCTTCCTGCTGCTGCGGGCCTACATCCCGACCGCGCTGCGCGTGGAGGTGGTGGATCCGGCGGACCCGACGCCGTACCTGTATCTGTCGACGCGGGAGCCGGAGCGGCTGGCCGAGGCGCTGCGGGCGGCGAAGGCGGCGACCGCCGCATAGCCGCACCACCGCACGTTCCATCGCACCACCCCATGACCGCAGGGACGCACCACCGCACGGCCCGCCGCGGCGGGCCGTCAGGCCGGGGTCAGAGCTTGTGCTCGGTGCTGCCGGGGCCCTCGTCCAGGGCCAGGGGGTCGGCGGGGCGCTCCAGCGGGGGCAGTTCCGGGAGCTTCTCCCAGGGCACCTGCATCCTGCGGAGGTCCTCGCGGACGCGGGCGGCGAGCTTTCTGGTGTCGCGGCGGTTCATGGCCGCGCCGACCGCGGCTCCCACCATGAACGGCATGAGGTTCGGCAGGTTGCGCACCATGCGCTTCATGATCTGCTGCCGCAGTTCCCGCTTCATGTGGCCGCCGAGGGCGGAGTTGAGCGAGGCGGGCTTGAGCGGATCGACGCCGCGCTCCTCGGTCCAGGCCTTCAGGTAGGCGCTGCTGCGGTCCTTCAGGCCGCCGGGCGGGCGCACGCCGTACACCTCGTGCAGCTCGGCGATGAGCTTCAGTTCTACCGCGGCGACGCCGGTGACCTCCGCGGCCAGTTCGGCGGGCATGGCGGGGGGCACGGGCAGCATCGCCGCCGCGCCGACGCCGGCTCCGACCGTCGCCGACGCCTTGGCGGCGCCCGCGACGAGCTTGTCCGCGAGTTCCTCGGGCCCCAGGCCCGGGAACTGCAGACGCAGCGTCGCGAGGTCCCGTACGGGCACTCGCGGAGCCAGCTCGATGACCCGGTCGGCGAGGTACCCGAGACCCGCTCTGGCGCGGTCCGAGCCCTTGCGGACCCCTTCTCTGGCCAGTTCCCCGGCCTTCTCCCGCAGCACCGCCGCGCGCCGTCGGGCGGCGGGTGCGGGAACGGGAACGGGCGCCGGTACCGGGTGGTCGGCCCGGTCACCGGCCGGTTCGAGCGAGGCCGGCCCCGGAGGAACCGGTCCCGTGCCGGAGGAGCCCCGCTCGTCGTCACGCACGCCGTGAGGGCCGTCGGACGGCCCCGAGTCCGCTCCCCGGGGGAAGCGGCGCTTCCAGGGTGGGGTCGAGCCAGTCACGGCCGACCCCGCCTCAGTCGCAGTCGCGGCAGATCGGCTGGCCGTTCTTCTCGCGGGCCAGCTGGCTGCGGTGGTGGACCAGGAAGCAGCTCATGCAGGTGAACTCGTCCTGCTGCTTCGGCAGCACGCGGACTGCCAGTTCCTCGTTCGAGAGGTCGGCGCCGGGCAGTTCGAGGCCTTCCGCGGCCTCGAACTCGTCGACGTCGACCGCAGAGGCCGACTTGTCGTTCCGCCGTGCCTTCAGCTCTTCGAGGCTGTCCGAGTCGACGTCGTCGTCGGTCTTGCGTGGAGTGTCGTAATCGGTGGCCATGGTCGCTCTCCCCCTCCGGGTGTCTGCGGTGTCTCCAGCGCACGTAACGCGTGAGAGGCCGGACTTGTGCCCGACCCGAGGCGGAGAT
The DNA here is from genome assembly GCF_040611575.1 of Streptomyces sp. NPDC006610. Classification (NCBI taxonomy): domain Bacteria; kingdom Bacillati; phylum Actinomycetota; class Actinomycetes; order Kitasatosporales; family Streptomycetaceae; genus Streptomyces; species Streptomyces sp. NPDC006610. The sequence continues at coordinate 72,138 of NZ_JBEXOP010000027.1, read as the reverse complement.
TTTGCCTCACATCAAGGTCTGTTACTCAATCGACACCCAACCGGACTCCGCAGGAGCGATCGGCTTGGATGGCGATCGGGACCGTACACGGTCCGAATGTCGCACTACAAAGGGGTCCCATCCGGTACTTCCCGTGATCGGACCGCTGGAAAACCCGGAGTTTACGGGCTTTCCGTCCGGTCACATGATCACGGAGAGTAGATGGCCGGAAAATCCTCCCTGTGATCGATCACACATGAAGCAACTTGAAGAGTGCCCCGAAAATTCCGCGCAAAGCGAACATCCTCGAGTGTGTCGCGACATGATCTCAGACAGGGAAGGTCACCCGCATCACGAGACCACCCCCCTCGCGCGGCTGCGCCGTGATGTGCCCGCCGTGCGCCCGGGTCACCGACCGCACGATGGACAGGCCGAGGCCGACGCCCTTGTCGCTGCCCGTGCGCTCGGTGCGCAGCCGCCGGAACGGCTCGAAGAGGTTGTCGATCTCGTACGCCGGCACCACCGGCCCCGTGTTGGCGACGACCAGGACGGCCTGGCCCGGCCGGCTCTCGGTGGTGACCTCGACCCAGCCGCCCTCGGGGATGTTGTAGCGCACGGCGTTCTGCACCAGGTTCAGGGCGATGCGCTCCAGCAGGACGCCGTTGCCCTGGACGATCACGGGCTCGCGCGCGCCGCGGATCTCCACGCCCTTGGCCTCGGCCTCGCCGTGCACCTGGTCGACGGCCCGTGAGGCCACCTCGGCCAGGTCGACCGGCTTGCGCTCCACGATCTGGTTGTCGCTGCGGGCGAGCAGCAGCAGACCCTCCACGAGCTGTTCGCTGCGCTCGTTGGTGGCCAGCAGCGTCCTGCCCAGCTGCTGGAGTTCCACCGGGGCGTCCGGGTCGGACAGGTGCACCTCCAGGAGCGTGCGGTTGATCGCCAGGGGGGTGCGCAGCTCGTGGGAGGCGTTGCCGACGAAGCGCTGCTGGGCGGTGAACGCCCGCTGGAGCCGCTCCAGCATGTCGTCGAAGGTGTCGGCCAGCTCCTTCAGCTCGTCGTCGGGGCCGTCCAGCTCGATCCGCCGGGACAGGTCCGAGCCGGCCACCGCGCGCGCGGTGCGCAGGATCCGGCCGAGCGGGGAGAGCACCCGGCCGGCCATGGCGTAGCCGAACGCGAAGGCGATGACCGCGAGCCCGAGCAGGGCCAGCAGGGAGCGGCTGAGCAGGTCGTCCAGGGCGTGCTGGCGCTGCTCGTTGACGCACTCGTTCAGGGCCCGGTTGAGCTCGACCGCCTCCAGCTCGCTGCTGCGCAGGTTGCACACGTCGCTGGAGACCGCGCCGGAGACGATCTTGAAGGGCAGGTCGCTGCCGACGTTCAGCGCGTTCGCGGCCAGCAGGTAGATGATCGACAGCAGCAGGATGCCGGCGATCAGGAACATCCCGCCGTACAGCAGCGTGAGCCTTATCCGGATGGTCGGGCGCAGCAGCGGGAAGGGGGGCGGCTTCCTCGGGTCCCAGGTGGGCTTGGGAGGCGCCTGGGGAGGTACGGGGGTGGTCGCCATCGAATCAGATCCGGTAACCGGAGCCGGGGACGGTGACGATGACGGGCGGCTCGCCCAGCTTGCGGCGCAGGGTCATCACGGTGACCCGGACGACGTTGGTGAACGGGTCGGTGTTCTCGTCCCACGCCTTCTCCAGGAGCTGCTCGGCGGAGACGACGGCGCCCTCGCTGCGCATCAGCACCTCCAGGACGGCGAACTCCTTGGGGGCGAGCTGGACCTCCCTGCCGTCGCGGAAGACCTCGCGGCGGTTGGGGTCGAGCTTGATCCCGGCGCGCTCCAGGACCGGCGGCAGCGGCACGCTGGTGCGCCGGCCGAGGGCACGCACGCGTGCCGTCAGCTCGCTGAAGGCGAAGGGCTTGGGGAGGTAGTCGTCGGCGCCCAGCTCCAGCCCCTCGACGCGGTCGCTGACGTCGCCGGAGGCCGTGAGCATCAGCACGCGCGTGGGCATCCCCAGCTCCACGATCCTGCGGCAGACGTCGTCGCCGTGCACCAGCGGGAGGTCGCGGTCGAGGACGACCACGTCGTAGTCGTTGACGCCGATGCGCTCCAGGGCGGCCGCACCGTCGTACACGACGTCGACGGCCATGGCCTCCCGGCGCAGTCCGGTGGCCACCGCATCGGCGAGCAGCTGCTCGTCCTCGACGACGAGTACGCGCACGTCGGTTGTCCTTCCTCTGTGGTCTGTTGCCTCCATCCTGCCTTTTTCGGCCATAAGTCGGCGGTAAGGCGGCCGGGCGGCCCCGCGCCGGGACGGCGGCGGGACGGTGGCGGGACTGCGACCGGAGGGCGACTGGAGGGCGGCGGGTCCGGGAATGCGAGATTTTCTCCCCGAGTGGAGGTTTCCGCGAAGGACGGCGGGGGGAGGACGGTTTACACCCCGCGATCACGCTCTGCTTGTGCCGCGCCACCATGCGGTACATCGGGTCCGCTTTCCGCAGAGTGGGCGTGGGTGTCCGGCACCGTCGCCGCCCGGCAGGGCTGCGCTGGGCACCCATGGGAGACGTGATCGCCCCTTCCAGTACGGCACACCCCCGTGCCGACGACCCACCGACCCAGGACGAGGGGGCGCAGCATGGACGCTTTCACCGCAGGACTTCTGCAGCGCATAAGGGCGACCGAGTCCGACCTGACGCGGGCCCGGGACGAGGGCGACGACTTCCTCGTCGAGGTGGAGCAGGGCGAGCTCGACGACCTGCGCCGCCTCGCGGCCGAACACGGCGTGGAAGTCGGCATGTCCGGCGTCTGACCGGCCGAGCGACCAACCGGCCGACCGATCCGTGCGCCACTGCCCCGGCGAATCCATCGCCGGGGCAGTGGTGTGTCCACCGCAGGCACCGAGGGCAGGCCCCGCGATCAGTCGTGCCAGGCGCCGAAGTCCTCCAGGAGGCGCTGGAGGGGCTCGAAGACGCCGGGGGTGGCCGCGACCGTCAGGTCGCGTGAGGGGCGCTCTCCGGGGCGTCCACCGGTCAGCGCGCCCGCTTCCCGGGCGATCAGGTCGCCCGCGGCGTAGTCCCAGGCGTTGAGGCCGCGCTCGTAGTAGCCGTCCAGGCGGCCGGCGGCCAGGTCGCACAGGTCGACCGCGGCCGAGCCGCCTCGGCGGATGTCGCGCAGCAGCGGGATCAGCCGGTGGGCCACCTCGGCCTGGTGGATCTTGACCTCGGTGACGTAGTTGAACCCGGTGGAGACCAGGGCCTGGTCCAGGGGCGGCGCCGGGCGGCAGGAGAGCCGGCGTTCGCCGTCCCAGGCGCCGGTGGCCCAGGCCCCGCCGCCGCGCACCGCGTGGTACGTCTCGCCGCGCATGGGCGCCGCGACCACGCCGACGACGGTCTCGCCGTCCTGCTCGGCCGCGATGGACACGGCCCAGGTGGGCAGGCCGTAGAGGTAGTTGACGGTGCCGTCGAGCGGGTCGATGACCCAGCGGACGCCGCTGGTGCCCTCGGTGGCGGCGCCCTCCTCGCCGAGGAAGCCGTCGTCGGGGCGGTGCTCGGCGATCAGGCCGGTGATCAGTTTCTCCGCCGCGATGTCCATCTCGGTCACCACGTCGATGGGGCTCGACTTGGTGGCGGCCACCGCGAGGTCGGCCGGGCGGCCGTCCCGCAGCAGCTCGCCCGCGCGCCGGGCGGCCTCCCGGGCGAGCCGCAGCAGTTCGGTGGGCAGGGCGTCGGTCACGGTGCTCCTTGTTCGCGCTTCGGCTTCGGATTCCGGGTGGGGAGCCGCAATCCCGGATTCGGGAGTCGGGATTCCGGCTTCGGGATTCCGGCTTCGGTTCCGGATGCGGGGACTCGGGGATTCAGGCGACGGGGCTGTCGGCGCCCGCGGCGGCGGGGCGCGGGGCGCGGGCCGGGCAGCAGCCCACGGGGCAGAGCTGGTGGCTCGGGCCGAGGGCGCCGAGCGCGCAGGGCGTGACGTCCTGGCCGCGTTCCAGGGCGGCGCGCTCCAGGACGAGGTCGCGCACGGCGGCGGCGAACCGGGGGTCCGCGCCGACGGTGGCCGAACGGCGCACCGGCAGGCCCAGTTCCTCGGCCTTGGCCTTCGCCTCCGTGTCGAGGTCGTAGAGGACCTCCATGTGGTCGGAGACGAAACCGATCGGGGCCATCACGACGGCCGGGACGCCGGCCGCGTGCCGCTCCTCGAGGTGGTCGCAGATGTCGGGCTCCAGCCAGGGGATGTGCGGGGCGCCGGAGCGGGACTGGTAGACGAGCTGCCACGGGTGGTCGACGCCGGTGCGCTCGCGGACGGCGTCGGCGATCAGCCGGGCCACGTCCAGGTGCTGCCTGACGTAGGCGCCGCCGTCGCCGTGGCCCTCCACCGGACCGGAGGTGTCCGCCGCGGAGACCGGGATGGAGTGGGTGGTGAACGCGATGTGCGCCTGGTCGCGTACGTGCCCGGGGAGGTCGGCGAGGGACTCGAGGACGCCGTCGATCATGGGCTCCAGGAAGCCGGGGTGGTTGAAGTAGTGCCGCAGCTTGTCGATCCGCGGCGGCTCGAGGCCCTCGGCCTTCAGCGCCTCCAGCGACTCGGCGAGGTTCTCGCGGTACTGGCGGCAGCCCGAGTAGGAGGCGTACGCGCTGGTGGCGAGGACCAGGACGCGCCGGCGGCCGTCCCGGACCATGTCGCGCAGGGTGTCGGTCAGGTAGGGGGCCCAGTTGCGGTTGCCCCAGTAGACCGGCAGGTCGAGGCCGTGGTCGGCGAAGTCCTCGCGCAGGGCCTGGAGCAGGGCGCGGTTCTGGTCGTTGATCGGGCTGACCCCGCCGAACAGGAAGTAGTGCTTGCCGACCTCCTTGAGGCGTTCGGCCGGGATGCCGCGTCCGCGCGTCACGTTCTCCAGGAACGGGACGACGTCGTCCGGCCCCTCCGGGCCGCCGAACGAGAGCAGGAGCAGGGCGTCGTAAGGGGTGGAAGGGGCGGAATCGAGCGCGTCTGGCATGAGGTCGATCCTGCCACCCGGCACTGACGGCCGGGAAACGGTGGGGTGCCGATCGGGACGCGCACGAGGTGCGTTAGGGTCACCTAACTCGTAAGCTGTATCCGCAGCGTTCACGCCTTACCCTGCCGTCGGAGACCCCGTGCCCAGCCCTTACAGCGCCCTGTTCGCCGCCCCCGGCTCCAAGGCCTTCTCCGCGGCGGGTCTCCTCGGCCGGATGCCGCTGTCGATGATGGGCATCGGCGTGGTCACGATGGTCTCCCAGCTGACCGGCCGCTACGGCCTCGCGGGCGCGCTGTCGGCCACCATCGCCCTGTCGGCGGCGGTGGCCGGTCCGCAGGTGTCCCGGCTGGTGGACCGGCACGGGCAGCGGCGGGTGCTGCGCCCGGCGACGCTGGTGTCGCTGGTCGCCGCGGGCGTGCTGCTGCTGGCCGCGCACTACCGGTGGCCGGACTGGACGCTGTTCGTCGCGTGCGTCGGCGTCGGCTGCGTGCCCAGCGTGGGTGCGATGGTCCGGGCCCGCTGGGCGGCCCTGTACCGGGGCACCCCGCAGCTGCACACCGCGTACTCCTTCGAGTCCGTGGTGGACGAGGTCTGCTTCATCTTCGGGCCGATCATCTCCATCGGTCTGTCCACCGCGTGGTTCCCCGAGGCCGGGCCGCTGCTGGCGGCCTGCTTCCTGGCGGCCGGCGTCTTCTGGCTGACCGCGCAGCGCTCGACCGAACCCGAGCCTCATCCGCGCGAGCGCCACGGCGGCGGCAGCGCCCTGCGCGCCCCGGGCCTCCAGGTGCTGGTCATGACGTTCGTCGCCACCGGCGCGGTCTTCGGCGCGGTCGACGTGGTCACCGTGGCCTTCGCCGAGGAGCAGGGCCACAAGGCCGCGGCCAGCATCGTCCTCGCGCTGTACGCGGCGGGCTCCTGTGTGGCGGGCGCCGTGTTCGGGCTGCTGCACTTCAAGGGGGCGCCCGAACCTCGCTGGCTGCTGGGCGTGTGTGCGATGGGCGTGAGTATGATCCCCCTCCTACTGGTCGGGAACCTGCCGTTTCTGGCCGTGGCGCTCTTCGTCGCGGGTCTGGCCATCGCTCCCACGATGATCACGACGATGTCCCTGATCGAGGAGCACGTACCACGCGCGCAGCTGACCGAGGGCATGACCTGGGTGAGCACCGGGCTCGCGGTGGGGGTCGCGCTGGGCTCCGCCGTGGCCGGCTGGGTGATCGACGCCGCCGGGGCGCGCGCCGGGTACGGGGTTCCGGCGGTGTCCGGAGCCGTCGCGGTCGCGGTCGGTTTCCTCGGGTACCGCCGGCTCAAGCGGCCGGTTCCGGGTCGGGGAGGCACCGTTGGGCAGCACAGCGAACGGAAAGAACGGCACCTGGCGTAACTGGGCCGGCAACGTCTCGGCCCGGCCGGCGCGGGAGGTCGCGCCCGCCTCCGTGGAGGAGCTGTGCGCCGCGGTGCGGCGGGCCGCGGAGGACGGCCTGCGCGTGAAGGCCGTCGGCACCGGGCACTCGTTCACGTCCATAGCGGCGACGGACGGCATGTTGATCCGCCCTCAACTGCTGACCGGCATACGTGACATCGACCGGGAGGCCGGGACGGTCACCGTGGAGGCCGGCACTCCGCTCAAGAGACTCAACATCGCCCTGGCCCGCGAGGGTCTGTCGCTGACCAACATGGGCGACATCATGGAGCAGACGGTCGCCGGGGCCGTCGGCACGGGCACGCACGGCACGGGCCGCGACTCCGCCTCCCTCGCCGCCCAGATCAGGGCGCTGGAACTGGTCACCGCCGACGGCTCGGTCCTCACCTGCTCCGCGCGGGAGAACCCGGACGTCTTCGCCGCCGCCCGGATCGGCCTGGGCGCCCTGGGCGTCGTCAGCGCGATCACGTTCGCCGTGGAGCCGATCTTCCTGCTCACGGCCCGCGAGGAGCCGATGAGCCTCGACCGGGTCACCGGCGCGTTCGACGAGCTGTGGGCCGAGAACGAGCACTTCGAGTTCTACTGGTTCCCGCACACCGGCAACACCAACACCAAGCGCAACAACCGCAGCGGGGGCCCGGCACGGCCGGTGAGCCCGGTCAGGGGCTGGCTGGAGGACGAGTTCCTCTCCAACGGCGTCTTCCGGGCGGCCAACTGGGTCGGCCGCGCGGCGCCCGCCGCCGTCCCGGCGATCGCCCGCGTCTCCAGCCGGGCGCTGTCCGCGCGGACCTACACCGACATCCCCTACAAGGTCTTCACCTCTCCGCGCCGCGTGCGCTTCGTGGAGATGGAGTACGCCGTTCCGCGTGCGGCGGTCGTGGACGCGCTGCGCGAGCTGAAGGCGATGGTGGACCGGTCCCGGCTGCGGATCAGCTTCCCCGTCGAGGTGCGCACCGCACCGGCCGACGACATCGCGCTGTCCACCGCGTCGGGCCGGGACAGCGCGTACATCGCCGTGCACATGTTCCGCGGCACCCCCTATCGGGCGTACTTCACCGAGGCCGAGCGGATCTTCGTCGCGCACGAGGGCCGGCCGCACTGGGGCAAGGTGCACACCCGTGACGCGGAGTACTTCGCGCGGGTGTATCCGCGTTTCGGTGAGTTCACGGCCCTGCGCGACCGACTCGATCCCGAACGGCTGTTCCAGAACGACTACTTGCGGAGGGTTCTTGGGCCGTAGTCCGCGAACGCGGCGTCACCCGATGGCGTGATCCGGGGACCGTCCGCCGGGCCCGGGAAACCGTCGCTTCCGCTTCCGGTGATTCCGTGAAGTTCGCCACGTTCATGATCCGGGAAACCCCCGCGTGACGGCGAAGTCCCGTCGCCCCGAGCAAGTTGGGCGGCGCGGCGACCCACGCTCTTGGCCCGAATGGAGTACTGTTGCGAGCCCTGGGTCCGGTCTCCCACCTGGGCGTCCGGGACCGCGAAGGACCGCCGGGAGGGGGCTTGTTGCACAGGGTGACGGAGTTGGTCACTTAGCGTTGCGAATAGGTAACCGTGCCATAACGGCGTTCCAGGGCCCGTGCCCGACACGCCGGGCAACTCGGCAAGGTTGTGGCAGGCTGCACCCGGGCAGGCCACACTCGACTAGCGGAAGCAGCGACGCACGTGACGTCGGCAGGCACCACCCGGGAGGTCCCCATGCCCGAACTGCGTGTCGTGGCCGTCTCCAATGACGGCACACGGCTGGTGCTGAAGGCTGCGGACAGCACGGAGTACACGCTTCCGATCGACGAACGGCTCCGCGCCGCCGTGCGCGGCGACCGTCCTCGCCTCGGCCAGATCGAGATCGAGGTGGAGAGCCATCTCCGCCCCCGCGACATCCAGGCGCGGATACGCGCGGGTGCGACCGCGGAAGAGGTCGCCCAGATGGCGGGCATCCCCGTCGACCGGGTCCGCCGCTTCGAGGGCCCCGTGCTGGCCGAGCGCGCCTTCATGGCCGAGCGTGCCCGCAAGACCCCCGTCCGCCGCCCCGGCGAGAACTCCGGCCCGCTGCTCGGCGAGGCCGTCCAGGAGCGACTGCTGCTGCGCGGCGCCGAGAAGGACACCGTCCAGTGGGACTCCTGGCGGCGCGACGACGGCACCTGGGAAGTGCTGCTGGTCTACCGCGTCGCGGGCGAGCCGCACTCGGCGAGCTGGACCTACGACCCGCCCCGGCGGCTCGTCCAGGCCGTGGACGACGAGGCGCGCTCGCTGATCGGCGAGACCGACGACCTCGGCGCCCCCGAGCCCAGTTTCCCGTTCGTGCCGCGCATCGCCCGGCTGCCGCGCGACCGCCCGCTGGACCGCGGCGGCGACCGCGAGCGCCCGAGCCTGCCCGGTCCGCCGGAGCCGGCCGAGGAGAGCGCGAGCGAGCGCGACTCGCTGACCAGCCTGCTGGAGGCGGTGCCGAGCTTCCGGGGCGACCTCGTGGTGCCCGAGCGTCCCACGGACCCGGAGGAGGAGCCGGCGGCATCGGCGCCCGTCCCCGTGGAGGAGGAGCCGCCCGCGCCCGCCGCCTCGGCCGGGGCCGGCTCGGCCTACGCCGACGTCCTCATGCCCCGCTCGGTCGGCGCCCACCGCGACCGCCTCGTCGGCGCGACCGACCGCCAGGCCGAGGCCGACGGCGTCCGCCCGGGCCGCCGCGCGGCGGTCCCGAGCTGGGACGAGATCGTGTTCGGGACCCGGCGCAAGAAGCAGGAGTAATCGGCCGTACGACCATGGCGGTCGTACGACCATGAGGCCCGCGCCGTCGAAACGGCGCGGGCCTCGTCGCGTACGGGGCCCGTGAGGGCCCTACGGCGAGCTACTGCGGGTCGGGGCCGACCGCGACCGGGCGCTCCGGGTCCGAGGACCACTCCGACCACGAGCCGACGTACAGCGCGGCCGGGATGCCCGCCACCGCGAGCGCCAGCACCTCGTGCGCTCCCGAGACACCCGACCCGCAGTACACGCCGACCTCCGTGCCGCCGGAGGCGCCCAGCGACGCGAACCGCGCCGCCAGTTCATCCGCCGGCCGGAACCGGCCGTCCGCCGCCACGTTCCCGGTCGTCGGCGCGGACACCGCGCCCGGGATGTGCCCGCCGACCCGGTCGATCGGCTCCACATCCCCGCGGTACCGCTCCCCCGCGCGGGCGTCGAACAGCACGCCGGTGCGGGCCAGCGCCGCGGCCCCGTCGGCGTCCAGCAGCCCCGTCGCGCCGGGCGCCGGCCGGAAGTCGCCCGCTTCGGGCGACGGCGCCTCCACCGACAGCGGTCCCTCCCAGGCGGTCAATCCTCCGTCGAGGACGCTCACTTCCGGGTGACCCGTCCAGCGCAGCAGCCACCACGCGCGGGCGGCGGCCCAGCCCTGCCCGCCGTCGTACACGACGACCGGCCGCCCGGCCGACACCCCGGCCCGGCGCATGGCCGCGCCGAACACCTCCAGGTCCGGCAGCGGATGCCGGCCGCCGGCGCCCGGCGGGCCGGCCAGCTCACGGTCCAGATCGACGAAGACCGCACCGGGGATGTGGCCGGCCGCGTACTCGGCCCGCCCGTCGAAGGACGGCTCGCCGGCCGCCTTGGCCACGCTCAACTGCCAGCGCACGTCGAGCAGTACGGGCGGCGCCTCGCCCGCCAGCGCGGTCGCGAGGTCGGATGCGGAGATGATGGCGTTCATGGCCCCATCCTGGCGCACAGGGTGGCCGCGTCGTCCAGGTCCGGCTACTCTGCTCGGCCTGACAGGCTGCATCACCGCCCGTACTCGACCGAGTACCTGCTGTGCAGCCGATCAATGAGACGCAATCACCCCGCATCCACCCGCATCAAGCTGTAGCGAGCCACAGCAAGCCGCATCAAGTCACTCGGTCAACCATCGATCAACCCACTCACCGAACGGACGTAAGCCGCGCTTCGGACACCCTTCGGACACGGTCCGGTAGCGGCGGCGCGCCGGAGCGCGTGACGCCGGGGCCGGTGCGAGCATCGGCCCCCGGGGGGCCGGAGTGCGGACACGACGCGGCCACCACGAGGGGCCGAGGAGAGAGTTGACGATGACCGAGGCACGGGGGCCGGACGGCCGACGCGGCGCAGCACACGCCCGGTACACGCCCGGCGCGCCCTGCTGGGTGAGCCTGATGGTGCACGGCATGGCCGCGACCCAGGACTTCTACGGAGCACTGTTCGGCTGGGAGTTCCGGCCCGGCCCGCGCCAACTCGGCCCGTACGTGCGGGCCCTGCTCGACGGCCACGACGTCGCGGGCATCGGACTGCTGCCGCCGGACCGGCATCTGCCGGTCGCGTGGACGCCGTACTTCGCCTCCGACGACGCCGACCGGACGGCCGAGCGGGTGCGGCTGTGCGGCGGCACGGTCGGCGTGGGCCCGCTCGACGCCGACGACGCCGGGCGGCTCGCCATCTGCTCGGACCCGGCGGGCGCGGTCTTCGGCGTGTGGCAGGCGGCGGCGCACCGCGGCACGGACGTCGCCGGCGTCCCCGGCGCCCCGGCGTGGCACGAGCTGCTGACGTACGAGACCACGAACGTCGCCAAGTTCTACGGCACCCTCTTCGGCCACGAGGTCAAGACGGTGGAGTCCGCCGGCCTCGACCGGGTGATGCTGCACCTCGACGGCCGCCCGGTCGCCGGGGTGCACGGCCTCGGCAGAGCCCTGCCCCGCGACCGGGGCCCGCACTGGCTGACGTACTTCGAGACCGCCGACCCGGATGCCGCGGCGGACCTGGTGACCGACCTGGGCGGACAGGTGCTGGATCCGCCGCACGAGACGGGGCGGGGCAGGACGGCGACGGTGACCGATCCGGCGGGGGCGCGGTTCTCCCTGATCCGGAGCGGGCGGTAGCGCTCTCCGCTCGGCCGCCCGGCGTCAGCCCGTGACCGGCCGGGACCCGAGCGCGTACTCCGCCCACACCGTCTTGCCCGGCCCGTCCGGGCGCGGATGCCAGTCCCAACGGGCCGCGAGCTCCGACACGAGGAGCAGCCCACGGCCGGTTTCCCCGTCACCGGCGTCGCCCTCCCGGAGCGCGGGGCGGCGGGGAACGCGCTCCGCGCGGGCGTCGGCGACCTCGACACGGACGGCTCCGCCGTGGGGCGCGGCCTGCAACCGCAGGCGGAAGTCCCGGCCGGGGACGTGTCCGTGCCGCACGGCGTTCGCGGCCAGCTCCGCGACGATCAGGGTGATTTCCTCGTGCGGCTCGGTGCCGTACGGAATTCCCCACTCGTCCAGCCTGACGGCAGCCAGTCTCCGGGCGAGGCGCGCCCCGCGCGGTGTGGAGGTGAAGCACATCGCGAACGTGCGCGCCGCGGTCGGGGCCGCCATGGGGTTCGTCGTCATGCCGACCAAGATGCCGCCGGTCGCGTAGCGTTACCATCGGTCACGCTACGACAGGGGGCGGCTGTACGCGCGGTGTCGGCGCGTGTCTGCGCCGCGGATCGTGACGGCGTCCACTGCGGGGCGTTGGTTCGAGGAGGCGGTGATGCGGATGGCCGAGCGCAAGGGTGCGACGGGGGCCGGTGAAGTGCCGGGACAGCGTGAGAACGACGGCACCGGGTCGGTCGTGGGGCTCGGGGACGGCTGGGACGACGACGGGGCGGGGCGGCGTCCGGAGGACGAGGCCGGGCACGGAGTGGTCGTCGCCTTCGGGCAGACGATGAAGGCGCTCCGGGTGCGGGCGGGGCTGGAGCGCGAGGAGTTCGGGCGGCTGCTCGGGTACTCCGCGTCCACGGTCGCGTCGTTCGAGCAGGGGCGGAGGATTCCGTCGCCGAGGACGATCGACCGGGCGGACGAGGTGCTGGGGGCCGGGGGGTTGCTGTGTCTGTGGAAGGAGGAGGTGGAGCGGGCGCAGTATCCGGTGCGATTCCAAGGCATGGCGCAGTTGGAGAAGCAGTGCATCGAACTGCTCATGTACGACGCGCTCATCGTCAACGGCCTCCTCCAGACCGAGGCGTACATGCGGGCCCTGCTCGGCATGAGGCGACCGCCCCTCACACAAGAAACGATCGATCAGCGGGTGGCCGCGCGGCTGGCCCGACAGGACATTTTCGACCGGCAGCCCGCGCCACTACTGGGCTTCGTGATGACCGAGGCGGTGTTGCGGCAACTGTACGGCGGCAACGGCGTACTACGCGGCCAACTGGAACACCTACTCCTGGTCGGACAGAAGCGAAACGTTGAGATCCAGGTCATGCCGCTCAACTGCGAGGACAACGCGGGTGTGAACGGGCCGTTCACCGTCGTCACTCGTAGGGACGGCAAGAAGTTCGTCTACTCCGAGGCCCACGCGATCAGCGCGCTCGAAGCCGACCCTGAACAGACGGTTCTCGCCGCCGCACGCTATGGGATCATCCGATCACAGGCTCTCAGTCCGCGAGAGTCCTCGCAGTTCATCGAGAGATTGCTGGGAGAGCTATGAACACCGCCGAGTCCGAACTCACCTGGTTCAAGAGCAGCTACAGCGACACCGAGGGCGGTCAATGTGTCGAGGTCGCTGACGCCACGGCAGTCGTGCACGTCCGCGACTCCAAGGCCATAACCGGCCCCGTCCTCACCGTCTCGCGCCAGGCGTGGGCGGAGTTCGTCGGGCCCGTCTCAGCGGGGCGTCCGTAGCCGGAATAGGCCCGCCCCACCCCGCGTTGCCGCGATCATGACGACGAGCGCATCCAAGCCCGAGGTACTGAAGTACACCGCCTTCTCCGGCGATCCCGAGGGCGGGAACCCCGCCGGTGTCGTGCTGGACGCCACCGGGCTGGGCGACGAGGACATGCTGGCCATCGCCGCGGACCTCGGTTACTCGGAGTCCGCGTTCCTGACCGCTCCCCCGGAAGGGCTCGGCGGTCAGGAGGGGCGGGCGTTCGGGATCCGTTACTTCAGTCCCAAGGCCGAGGTGCCGTTCTGCGGGCACGCCACCGTCGCGACCGCCGTCGCGCTCGCCGAGCGGATCGGGCCCGGGGAGCTGGTGTTCGCGACGCGGGCGGGCACCGTGCCGGTGGAGGTGGCCGAGGTGGACGGGGCCCTCCGGGCCACGCTCACCAGCGTCGAGCCGCACGTCGAGGGGATCGCCGACGCCGACCTCGCGGAGGCGCTCGCCGCGCTAGGGTGGCCGGCTGCCGATCTCGATCCTGCCTTCCCGCCCCGGATCGCGTTCGCCGGCGCCCGTCATCTCGTGCTGGCGGCGGCGACGCGCGCCCGCCTCGCCGATCTGGCCTACGACTTCGCGCGGCTGGAAGCACTGATGCACCGCTTGGACCTGACCACCGTCCAGTTGGCATGGCGGGAGTCGGCCACCGTCTTCCACGTCCGCGACCCGTTCCCCGTGGGCGGTGTCGTGGAGGACCCGGCGACCGGGGCCGCGGCCGCCGCGTTCGGCGCGTACCTCCGGGAGCTGGGCCTGGTCCCCGAGGATGCCGTGCTCACCCTGCATCAGGGCGAGGATCTCGGCCGGCCCGGCGAGCTGACGGTGACGCTGCGCGCGGGCGACCGACGGGTCCGGGTCGGCGGCGCCGGGGCCCGCATCGGCTGATCAACTGCCGGGCGAGGCCCATCGTTCAGGTGTCGGCCGGACGGCGGCCCCCTCGTCCGGCCGACCGGGCGGCGGGTCGGGTCGGCCGTCGTCCCCGTGCCGGCCGGGCCGCGGGTCAGGCCGAGGTGATCGGCAGGACGTCCGGCGACAGCGCCGCAGCGCGGGCCGATGCGGCCGTCATGCGGCGGCGGTGGTGACGCCGGCACAGGACCTCGTAGCCGATCGTGTCACCCTGGTCGACGTCCCCCACGACCACCTGCGCGCCCTCGACCACCATCACCCCGCCCACCGTGCGGGCGTTGTGGGTGGCGCGGGCGCCGCACCAGCACAGGGCCTCCACCTGGAGCACCTCCACCCGGTCCGCCAGTTCCACCAGCCGCTGGGAACCGGGGAACAGCTTGGTGCGGAAGTCGGTCGTGATGCCGAAGGCGTAGACGTCCACCTCCAGGTCGTCCACCACGCGCGCGAGCTGGTCGATCTGTGCCGGGGCGAGGAACTGCGCCTCGTCGGCGATGACGTAGTCGGCGCGGCGGCCCCGGGAGAGGTGGTCGACCAGATACGCGTACAGGTCCATGCCGTCCTCGACCTCGACCGCGTCGGTGACCAGGCCGAGCCGTGAGGACAGTTTGCCCTCGCCGGCGCGGTCGTCGCGGGTGAAGATCATGCCCTGGAGTCCGCGCGCGGAGCGGTTGTGCTCGATCTGCAGTGCCAGCGTCGACTTCCCGCAGTCCATCGTTCCGGAGAAGAAGACCAGCTCGGGCATGGGGGGTTGAGCACCTTTCGGCATCACGGGTCGGGAAACGTCAGGAGCGTACTTCGAGCAGCGGGACCAGCTGCTCGGCCGGGGTCATCGAGCCGTGGTTGCCGACCATGGACGACTCCTTGGGCTCCCGCTCGGAGGCGATGAGCAGCACGTCGTCCCGCGCGGCGGCCACCACGTCGCCGATCCGGGCGTACACCCGCTCGTCGATGTGCGGACCGAACCAGCCGGCCGCGATCGCCTCGTCCCTCGAAGCCACCCAGAACTGCTCGCCGAGCACCTCGCGCCAGCAGGTCAGCACGTCGTTCGCGGCGCCCGGCACCGCGTAGACGTGACGGGCCCGGCCCTCGCCGCCGAGCAGGGCGACGCCGGCGCGCAGCTCCCAGTCCTCGTCGAAGTCGATGCGGTGCTGCTCGTCGAAGGGCACGTCGATCATGCCGTGGTCGGCGGTGATGTAGAGGGCACTGCGCGGCGGCAGCTGCTCGGCCAGCCGCTGGGCGAGCCGGTCGACGTACATGAGCTGGCCGCGCCAGGTGTCCGACTCGACGCCGAAGCGGTGCCCGGAGCCGTCGACCTCGGCGTAGTACGTGTAGACCAGGCTGCGGTCGGCGGCGGCGAGCTGCTCGGCGGCGACGTCCATGCGCTCCTCGCCGGACAGCCGCCCGAGGAACGTTCCGCCGCTGAGCGCGACCTTGGTCAGCGGGGTGTTCTGGAAGGTCGGGGAGGTGACCTGGGCGGCGTGCACACCGGCGGCGTCGGCCAGCTGGAAGAGGGTGGGGTACGGCTGCCAGGCGTCCGGGGCGGTCCACGGCTGCCAGCGGAGCTGGTTCATCAGCTCGCCGGTGTCGGGGTTGCGCACCGTGTAGCCGGGCAGGCCGTGCGCGCCCGGCGGCAGTCCGGTGCCGACGGAGGCGAGGGAGGTGGCGGTGGTCGCCGGGTAGCCGGCGGTGATCGGGCGACCGGTGCCGCCGCGGGAGCTGCCGAGGAGGGAGTGGAGGAAGGGAGCCTCGTCGGGATGGTCGCGCAGCTGTTCCCAGCCGAGGCCGTCGATCAGGAAGACGCAGGCGCGGTCGGCGGGGGCCAGCTCGGGTATCGCGGCGGTCACGCCGGGCACGCCCATGCCGGCGGCGAGGGTGGGCAGCAGGTCGGCGAGCGATCCGGCGCCGTACTCGGGCACGGGCGCGGAGGCGACGGCGAGGGGTTCCGGGTGGGCGTCCCAGGCGGTGGGGTGCGCCATCAGCGGCCGACGTTCGCGGTCGCCTCGGAGATGGCCTGCGCGAAGGCGAGGGCCTGGCGCACCGTCTCGGGACCGTCGCCGGCCTCGCTGACGCGCAGGCTGAGGTCGTCGGCCGTGGAGTTGCCGGTGTAGCCGTGGTCGGCCTCGCAGTTGGGGTCGCCGCAGGCGGCGGGCTCCAGGTCGATGCGGGAGACGGCGCCCCAGCCGATGGTCAGGACGACCTCGCGCGGCAGGGTGCCGGGCGTGTACGACTCCGGGTTGGCGACGACGCGGCTGAGCACGACCGAGGAGATCCGGCCGAGCTTGACGGATTCGGTGGACGTCGTGGCGTACGGGGACGGGGAGGTGTCGTCGGCGGCCTGCTCGTCGGTGTGGCTGACGATGAAGCGGTTGTCCGTGAGGACCAGCACGGTGACGTGCCGGCGGACCTCGTTCTGGTCGAACGTCGTCTCCTGGTGGACCAGGTACGACCGGATGGGCTCGCCGCCCACGGCGGTCTCCACCGCCTCGGCCACGAGGGCCGGGTAGTAGCCGCTGCGCTCGATCGCCGCACGCAGCCCCTGGGTCGTCGTACTGGTCTTGGCCATGCGGTCCATCCTACGGGGGCCCACCGACTGCGAGGCACCGCTCGCGCCACCCGCCCGCTCGCGCCGGTCCGGGGTGGGCGGGCGGGGCACCGGGCTGCGGGGGCTGTGCTCGGGTGTCGTGCTCGGCCGACGGGCGGGGCGGGGCTCAGTAGGCGGGCAGGGTGCGCGGGCCGAGGTCGCCGCGGGCGGGCGGGGGCGCCAGCCGGACGGAGGCGCCGAGGACGCTCAGGCCGTGCGGGGCGACGACGACCGGCTCCAGGGTGACCGCGACCACCTCCGGGTGGTCGTCGACCAGGCGGGACACCCGCAGCAGCAGTTCCTCCAGGGCGGGGGTGTCGACGGGGGTCGAGCCACGCCAGCCGAACAGCAGCGGCGCGGTCCGGATGGAGCGGATCAGCGAGGCCGCCTCCCGGTCGGTGACGGGGACCAGCCGGTGCGCCATGTCGCCGAGCAGCTGGGACGCGGCTCCCGCGAGCCCGAAGGAGAGCACCGCTCCGGCAGCGGGGTCGATCACGGTCCGTACGACGGTGTCCACCCCGCGCGGCGCCATCCGCTGCACGACCGGCCGCAGCTCCCCGGGGTCGCCGAACAGCTCCGTCAGCTCGGCGAAGGCGCGGCGCAGCTGCTCCTCGTCGGCGAGGTCGAGCCGTACGCCGCCGAGGTCCGCGCGGTGACGCAGATGCGGGGCGGTGGCCTTGAGGGCGACGGGGTAGCCGAGCGTGCGGGCGGCGGCGACGGCGTCGTCCGGGGCGGGTGCGGGCAGGGCGCGGTGGACGGCGATGCCGTACGTGCCGAGCAGGTCGCAAGTCTCGTCCGTGCCGAGGGTGAGGCCCTGTCCGCGCGCGAGGAGGCCGCCGATCAGCTCGGCGGCGGCGCGCTCGTCGATGTCCTCGTACTCGGGGACCTTGCCGGGGTCGGCGTTGTCGCGCCGCCACTGCGCGTACTTGACGGCTTCGGCGAGGGCGCGGACGGCCCGCTCGGCGGCGGGGTAGGCGGGGATGAGGCGGCCTTCTGCGGGGGACGGGGTGGGGGTCGGGTGCGTGGCAGGGGCTGTGGCAGGGGCTGGGGTCGGCTCAGGGGCCTGCGGGCCGGTCGGCGCGGCCGGTCGCGGTACTGCGGGCGCCGGCGGTGGTGGCGCGGGTGCCGGCGACTGCGGGACCGCGGCCGCGGCCGGCTCCGGCGGCGCGGCCGGCTGCGGCGCCGTGCCGGCCGCCGCGGAGAGCGCCGCCGCCAGGCCGCCCAGCTCCACGTGCACGACCAGCACCGGCTTGGACGGCACCGCGGCGGCGGCCGACCGGAGCGCCTGCGCCAGCGCCGCGTCCTCGGCCGGCGCCTCCCCGATGGCCGGGATCGCCGTCACCACGACCGCGTCGCAGGCCTCGTCGGCCAGCGCCCGGGACAGGGCCGCGCGGAAGTCCTCCGGTGACGCGCCCGTGGTCAGGTCCAGCGGGGGCAGCGGACGCAGCCCTTCGGCGAGGCAGGCGTCGTACGACAGCAGGCCGAGCGACTCGGAGTTGCCGAGGATCGCCACGCGCGGGCCGGCGGGCAACGGCTGGCGGGCGAGCAGCAGGCCCGCGTCGACCAGCTCGGTGATCGTGTCCACGCGGATCACCCCGGCCTGCCGCAGCAGCGCGGAGACCGTGGCGTGCGGGAGCCGGGTCGCCCGGACGGCGTGTCCCTGGGGGGCGGCTCCGCCGTGGCGCGCGCCCTGCACCACGACCAGCGGCTTGACGGCCGCCGTGCGCCGCGCGAGACGCGTGAACTTGCGCGGATTGCCGATGGACTCCAGGTACATCAGGGCGACGTCGGTGTCCGGGTCGTCGTACCAGTACTGGAGGACGTCGTTGCCGGAGACGTCGGCGCGGTTGCCGGATGAGACGAAGGTCGACACACCCGTGACGCCGGTGACTCCGCCGCCGCGCCGGTGCAGCCGGGACAGCAGCGCGACGCCGATGGCCCCGGACTGGGCGAAGAGACCGATCCGGCCGGGGCGCGGCATCTCGGGCGCGAGCGAGGCGTTGAGCCGCACCTCCGGGGAGGTGTTGATGACGCCGAAGGCGTTGGGGCCGATGATCCTCATCCCGTACGCGCGCGCGTGCCGCACCAGTTCGCGCTGGCGCTCGCGGCCCTCGGGCCCGCTCTCGGCGTACCCGGCGGAGATCACCACGAGCCCCTGCACGCCGTGTTCGCCGCACTCCGCGACCACCTCGGGCACGTGCCGCGCGGGCACCGCGACGACGGCGAGGTCGACGGGCCCCTCGATGTCGCGCACCGAGCGGTGGGCGGGGACGCCGTCGATCTCCTTCCGCCCCTCGGGCAGGGCGCGGTTGACGGCGAACAGCGGGCCGGTGAAACCGGCCTCCTTGAGATTGCCGAGGATGTCGCGGCCCACGCCTCCGGGGGTGCGGCCGACGCCGACGACGGCGACCGAGCCGGGCGCCAGCAGCCGCCGTACCGACCGTCCCTCGGCGCGCTGCTCCCGCGCCCGCTGCACGGCGAGCGACCGGTCGGTGGGTTCGAGGTCCAGCTCCAGGCGTACGACGCCGTCCTCGAAGCTGCGCTTCTGGGTGTACCCGGCGTCCGTGAACACCTTGATCATCTTGGTGTTGGCGGGCAGCACCTCGGCGGCGAAGCGGCGGATGCCGCGTTCGCGGGCGACGGCGGCGATGTGCTCCAGCAGCGCGGAGGCGACGCCCCTGCCCTGGTGGGCGTCCTGGACGAGGAAGGCGACCTCGGCCTCGTCGGCGGGCGCGGAGGCGGGCATGCCGTCGGCGCCGATGCGGTCGTAGCGGACGGTGGCGATGAACTCGCCGCCGACCGTGGCCGCGAGGCCCACGCGGTCCACGAAGTCGTGGTGGGTGAAGCGGTGGACGTCCTTGGCGGACAGGCGCGGGTAGGGGGCGAAGAAGCGGTAGTACTTCGACTCGTCCGACACCTGCTCGTAGAAGCTCACCAGGCGGTCGGCGTCGTCGACGGTGATAGGGCGCACGCGCGCGGTGCCGCCGTCGCGGAGCACCACGTCGGCCTCCCAGTGGGCGGGGTACGCGTGCCGGTCCGACGGGCTCTGCATGGGCCCCAGGGTACGGCTCGCGTCCGGTGGCGGCGCGGGGCAGTCTGGGGCTGCCGGGCCGCGCGGCGGTCCGGGGGCCGGCAGACCGTGGGCCGGCCCGGGGATCGGACCCGGCAGGCCGCGCGC
The DNA here is from genome assembly GCF_040611575.1 of Streptomyces sp. NPDC006610. Lineage (NCBI taxonomy): Bacteria > Bacillati > Actinomycetota > Actinomycetes > Kitasatosporales > Streptomycetaceae > Streptomyces > Streptomyces sp. NPDC006610. The sequence continues at coordinate 52,423 of NZ_JBEXOP010000027.1, read as the reverse complement.
CGGGCAGGGCTCACCGTATGGGAAACTGGTCTAGACAACCCTGAACACCTGAAGGGCAGCATCGCATGGCTGAGCGCCGCGTCAACGTCGGCTGGGCCGAGGGTCTCCACGCCCGCCCCGCCTCCATCTTCGTCCGAGCCGCCATGGCCGCAGGCGTCCCGGTGACGGTCGCCAAGGCGGACGGCAACCCCGTCAACGCGGCCTCCATGCTGGCCGTTCTCGGTCTGGGCGCACGGGGCGGCGAGGAGATCGTGCTGGCTTCGGACGCCGAGGGCGCGGACGCCGCCCTGGACCGGCTGGCCAAGCTGGTCGCGGAGGGACTCGAGGAACTGCCCGAGACGGTCTGAGCCCTCGGTGATACCTCGGTGATCCCTCGGGAATCCCTCGGGGGCAATGCCATGAACCGCGTCGCCCGTTCCGGGTGGCGCGGTTTCTGCTCTGTGCCCGGCGCGACTTCCACTCTCCGCGACGGGCGTGCGGGAAGAATTCGACGCACCCGGAAAAGGGCAGCGGAAATACGCCTCCGCCGAATTGCTTCTCTTTGTATACGGCCCTCTTGTTAATATCGGAGGCCCGTCACGTTTACGGGATGTTGCGAAGTCCTCACACGCTCCGCGCGGTCGGCGCCGCCCGAGAAACGCAGCCGGTGCGCACCGGCCGCGCGCTCGGTGTGCAGCGCCGTGAGCGCCCGCGCGCGCTCGCTGTCGCCGCGCGCCACGGCGTCCACGATCGCCCCGTGCTCCGTCCAGGACTCCAACGGGCTGGCGGGCGCGTCCACCGCGTACATCCAGGCGATCTTGTGCCGCAACTGGGTCAGCATGGAGGTCAGGGCGGGGCTGCCGGAGGCCTGGGCGAGCGTCTCGTGGAACCAGCCGCCCAGGGAGCGCAGATCCTCGCTGCTGCCGCGCCGGGCCCGTTCCTGGCCCAGCCGGACCAGCCCGCGCAGCACCTTCAGATGGGCCTCGGTGCGGCGCTGGGCGGCGCGGGAGGCGCCCAGCGGCTCCAGCAGCATGCGCATCTCCAGCAGGTCGGCGGCCTCCTGCTCGGTGGGTTCCGCGACGCACGCGCCCGCGTGCCGCCGGGTCACCACGAAGCCCTCGGCCTCCAGCGTGCGCAGGGCCTCGCGGACGGGGACGCGGGAGACGCCGTAGCGGCGGGCGAGGAGTTCCTCGGTGAGCCGGCTGCCGCGCTCGTAGACACCGGCGACGATGTCGTCCCGGATCGCCGTGCATACCGAGTGCGCCGGAATACGCATGACCGACCTCCGCCTTAATCCCCGTGAAACGTCGACGATTGACGTGTGTTCAGTGACTCTATGGCAGCGGGCCGGAATTTCCGATGGCAGGCCGGAATCCAGGGATATTTTTTGGACAACGCACGTCCGAAAAGACCGAAAGCCCCGGCTCGGGGAGCCGGGGCCGCGGGTGTTTCGGGTTGGGGCGCCGTCAGAGGCCCACACGGCGGGGCGCCGTCACAGGCTCACGCGGCGTGTTGCGTCACAGGCTCACGCCGTGCGCGCGGAGGTACGCCAGCGGGTCGATGTCCGAGCCGTACTGCGCGCTCGTGCGGGCCTCGAAGTGCAGGTGCGCCCCGGTGACGTTGCCGGTGGCGCCGGACAGGCCGATCTGCTGCCCCGGTGTGACGCTCTGGCCCACGGACACGGCGACGGAGGACAGGTGGCCGTACTGGGTGTAGGTGCCGTCGTTCATCCGGAGGACCACCTGGTTGCCGTACGCACCTCCCCAGCCGGCCTCCACGACGGTGCCGGAGCCGACCGCGCGGACGGGCGTGCCGCTCGCGGCGTGGAAGTCGATGCCCGTGTGGCTGCCGGAGGACCACACCGCGCCGCCCGCCCGGTAGGCGGTGGAGACGTAGGAGCCGGCGATCGGCGCCACGTAGGTGTTGAGGCGCAGCCGCTCGGCCTCGCGGGCCGCTCGGGCCCTCTCCGCGCGGGCCTGCTCGGCCCGGGCCTCGGCCCGCTTCTTCGCGGCGGCCTCCGCCTTCGCCTCGGCGGCGGCGCGCTCCGCGGCCTGGTGCTGCGCGGCGGCCTGGGCGTCGATCTGCTCGGCGACCGAGTCGCCGATGGTGACGACCGGCAGCAGGCCGGTCTGCCCGGCGGCGGGTTCGGCGGCGCCCGCGGGGGCCGCGAGGATGCCCATGACGCCGCTGGTGGTGAGGGCGGCGGCGCCGGCCATACGGGCGGTGGTGCGCTGCATACGGCCGGGACGACGGTGCTTCCCGGTGGCGCAGGTGAACGCCATGGAGTGGCTTGTCCTTTCCTTCCCTCTCGCCTACCGGGTTAGCTGACGGGTTCGGAGCAGGAAGGTCTCCTACGGACTCCCTCGCCGTGCGCGCGGGCGTCCGATTCACCCCAGGGACTTGGTGGTTGGGTCCCCGGCTCCCCTGGCTCGCGCCGTACGGGGACTCGGCGATGACTGTCCGGTGCCGCGGGTGCGGCGCACTGCCTGACGGACAGCCCGCAAGACGCTAAGCGCGGCTGTCTTCAATTCTCAAACGCAGCCGGGGGTTTGTAGCGCATCCCACAGGGCAGAGCGGCATCTCCTGGACCAATTCGGGCATACGTCGGCCCTGGTGACACTCGGGGCGTCCCGGGTCACCAGGGCCGTCACGCGCTTGCGTGCCGTCGGGCGGGCCGCACGCGCGGTCGTACCGCGCAAGCCGCCCGGCGCGGTCGTCGCGTCCGCCCGGCGCGGTTACTCGGCCGACACGACGGTGACCGGACCGATGCCGAGGGCCTCGACGGGCGCCTTGATCTGCGCGGCGTCGCCGACCAGGATCGTCACCAGCCGGTCCACCGGGAAGGCGTTGACCACCGCCGCGGTGGCCTCGACGGTGCCGGTCGCGGCCAACTGCCGGTAGAGGGTGGCCTGGTAGTCGTCCGGGAGGTGCTGCTCGACCTGGTCGGCGAGGGTGCTCGCCACGGCCGCCGCCGTCTCGTACTTCAGCGGCGCGACGCCGACGAGGTTCTGCACGGCGACGTCCCGCTCGGCGTCGGTCAGGCCCTCCGCGGCGAGCGTGCGCAGCACCTTCCACAGGTCCTCGAGCGCCGGGCCGGTGTTGGGCGTGTCCACGGAGCCGCTGATGGCGAGCATCGCGGCGCCCGAGCCGTCGGGCGCCGAGCGCAGCACCTGGCCGAAGGCGCGCACCCCGTAGGTGTAGCCCTTCTCCTCGCGCAGGACGCGGTCCAGACGGGAGGTGAGGGTGCCGCCCAGGCAGTAGGTGCCGAGCACCTGCGCGGGCCACACGCGGTCGTGCCGGTCGGCGCCGATCCGGCCGATCAGCAGCTGCGTCTGGACGGCGCCGGGCCGGTCCACGATCACGACGCGGCCGGTGTCGTCGGCGGTGACCGGCGGCACCGGGCGGGGCTGCGCCGTGGAGCCGGTCCAGGCGCCGAGCGTGTCGCCGAGCAGCCCGTCCAGGTCGACGCCGGTGAGGTCGCCGACGACCACGGCGGTGGCGGTCGCGGGGCGGACGTGCTTCTCGTAGAAGGCGCGCACGGCCGCCGCGTCGATGCCGGAGACCGTCTCCTCGGTGCCCTGACGGGGGCGCGACATGCGTGAGGTGGCCGGGAACAGCTCCTTGGACAGTTCCTTGGCGGCGCGGCGGGAGGGGTTGGCCAGCTCGTGCGGGATCTCGTCGAGGCGGTTGCGCACCAGGCGCTCGACCTCGCTGTCGGCGAACGCGGGCGCCCGCAGCGCGTCGGCGATGAGGCCGAGGGCCTTGGCCAGGCGCGAGACGGGGACCTCGAGGCTGAGGCGGACGCCGGGGTGGTCGGCGTGCGCGTCGAGGGTGGCGCCGCAGCGCTCCAGCTCGGCGGCGAACTCCTCGGCGGAGTGCTTGTCGGTGCCCTCGGAGAAGGCCCGCGCCATGATCGTGGCGACGCCGTCGAGGCCGGTCGGCTCGGCGTCCAGGGGGGCGTCGAGGAGGACCTCCACGGCGACGACCTGCTGGCCGGGGCGGTGACAGCGCAGGACGGTCAGGCCGTTGTCGAGGCTGCCGCGCTCGGGGGCCGGGAAGGCCCACGGCTTGGGCTCGCCCGCGCGGGGCTGGGGGTGGAATTCCATGGTGGCGAGCTCGGTCACTTGGCCGCCTCCTCGTTCTCGTCGTCGGACTCGGCGGCTTCCGCGGCATCGGCGGCATCGGCCGGGGTCTCTGCCCCGGGGGTGGGCTCGTAGACGAGCACCGCGCGGTTGTCGGGGCGCAGGCGGGCCTCGGCGACCTCCCGGACCTCCTCCGGCGTCACCTCCAGCACGCGCTGGACGGCGGTCAGGGCGAGCTGCGGGTCGCCGAACAGGACGGCGTACCGGCACAGTTCGTCGGCGCGGCCCGCGACGGTGCCGAGCCGGTCCAGCCACTCGCGCTCCAGCTGGGCCTGGGCGCGCTCCATCTCCTCGGCCGTGGGGCCCTCCTCGGCGAACCGGGCGAGCTCCTCGTCGATCGCGGCCTCGATGACCGGCACCTCGACGTCGCCGGAGGTCTTCACGTCCAGCCAGCCCAGGGAGGGCGCGCCGGCCAGCCGCAGCAGGCCGAAGCCGGCCGCCACCGCCGTACGGTCGCGGCGCACCAGCCGGTTGTAGAGGCGGGACGACTCGCCGCCGCCGAGGACGGTCAGGGCGAGGTCGGCCGCGTCGCACGCGCGCGTGCCGTCGTGCGGGAGGCGGTAGGCGGCCATCAGGGCGCGCGCCGGGACCTCCTCCTCGACGACCTCGCGCAGCTGCTCGCCGATGACGTCGGGCAGCGAGCCGTCGCGCGGGGCGGGCTTGCCGTCGTGGGCCGGGATGGAGCCGAAGTACTTCTCGATCCAGGCGAGGGTCTGCTCGGGGTCGATGTCGCCGACGACCGACAGCACGGCGTTGTTGGGCGCGTAGTAGGTGCGGAAGAACGCGCGGGCGTCCTCCAGCGTGGCCGCGTCCAGGTCGGCCATGGAGCCGATCGGCGTGTGGTGGTACGGGTGGCCCTCGGGGTAGGCGAGGGCGGTCAGCTTCTCGAAGGCGGTGCCGTAGGGGACGTTGTCGTAGCGCTGGCGGCGCTCGTTCTTGACGACGTCGCGCTGGTTCTCCATCGACTCGTCGTCGAGGGCGGCGAGCAGGGAGCCCATGCGGTCGGCCTCCAGCCAGAGCGCGAGCTCCAGCTGATGGGCGGGCATGGTCTCGAAGTAGTTGGTGCGCTCGAAGCTGGTGGTGCCGTTGAGCGAGCCGCCGGCGCCCTGCACCAGTTCGAAGTGCCCGTTGCCCTTGACCTGGGCGGAGCCCTGGAACATCAGGTGCTCGAAGAGGTGAGCCAGGCCGGTGCGCCCCTTGACCTCGTGACGGGAGCCGACGTCGTACCAGAGGCACACCGCCGCGACCGGGGTCAGATGGTCCTCGGAGAGCACCACCCGCAGCCCGTTGGCGAGGCGGTGCTCGGTCGCTGTCAGGCCGCCGGAGCCTGCCTCGGCTGTGGCCGTGTGACCCATGGGCATGTACGTCCCTTCGATCGCGATGCGGTCGTGAAACCGCGGATTTCCTGCCGGTCCTGCCACTGTATGCAAGCGGCGCGACCCCCTGCGAAGTTCCCGGCCCGGGTACGCCGAGAGCGAGAAACGCGACGGGACGGGTGGACGGAGGCGCGCGGGGAGCGCGGATCGCCCGCGGGGGGTGCGCGTCGCCCCAAGGGGCGCGCGGCGGACCGAGGCGCGCCCGCCCTCACCGGCGGACGACCGACAACCGACGGACGGACGGCGGACGGCGGACGGCGGACAACCGACGGACGGCGGATGGGCGACGGACGGGCGACGGGCCACGGGCGGACGACGGCCCACCACGCACCGCGCACACGCGCCCGCCGCGGCCCGTAGGCTGCGGGCGGCGCGAGGTCCGACGGCGACGGCGCGTAGCCTGCGGGCAGCGTGGGGTCGGGTGGCCGACGTCGGGTCCTGGGTCCGCGTTGTCAGTGCCGCGGTCCACAATGGTCCGCGTCAGATCCGTCCAACGCTTCAGCAAGGAGCCGGCAGCGATGGCCCGCCGCAGCACGAAGACCCCGCCGCCCGACGACTCGTACGAGGAGAAGATCCTCGACATCGACGTCGTGGACGAGATGCAGGGCTCCTTCCTCGAGTACGCGTACTCGGTCATCTACTCCCGCGCCCTGCCGGACGCCCGTGACGGACTCAAGCCCGTGCACCGCCGCATCGTGTACCAGATGAACGAGATGGGCCTGCGCCCCGACCGCGGCTACGTCAAGTGCGCCCGCGTCGTCGGCGAGGTCATGGGCAAGCTGCACCCGCACGGCGACGCGTCGATCTACGACGCCCTGGTGCGCATGGCCCAGCCCTTCTCGATGCGCGTGCCCCTGGTGGACGGCCACGGCAACTTCGGCTCGCTCGGCAACGACGACCCGCCCGCGGCCATGCGGTACACCGAGTGCCGTATGGCCGAGGCCAGCAGCCTGATGACGGAGTCGATCGACGAGGACACGGTCGACTTCAATCCCAACTACGACGGCCAGGAGCGCGAGCCGGTCGCGCTGCCCGCCGCGTTCCCCAACCTCCTGGTCAACGGCTCGTCGGGCATCGCCGTCGGCATGGCCACCAACATGCCTCCGCACAACCTGCGCGAGGTCATCGCCGCCGCCCGCCACCTGATCAAGCACCCGAACGCCGACCTGGACGCCCTGATGCGGCACGTCCCGGGCCCCGACCTGCCCACCGGCGGCCGGATCGTCGGCCTGGCCGGCATCCGCGACGCCTACGAGACGGGCCGCGGCAGCTTCAAGATGCGGGCGACGGTCTCCGTGGAGGACGTCACGGCCCGCCGCAAGGGCCTGGTCGTCACCGAACTGCCCTTCGCGGTCGGCCCGGAGAAGGTCATCGCGAAGATCAAGGACCTGGTCGGCTCGAAGAAGCTCCAGGGCATCGCCGACGTCAAGGACCTCACCGACCGCGAGCACGGGCTGCGCCTGGTCATCGAGGTCAAGAACGGCTTCGTGCCCGAGGCGATCCTGGAGCAGCTGTACAAGCTGACGCCGATGGAGGAGTCCTTCGGCATCAACAACGTCGCGCTGGTGGACGGCCAGCCGCTCACCCTCGGCCTGAAGGAGCTGCTCGAGGTCTACCTCGACCACCGCTTCGAGGTCGTCCGCCGCCGCTCGGAGTTCCGCCGCGGCAAGAAGCGCGACCGGCTGCACCTGGTCGAGGGCCTGCTGACGGCCCTGGTGGACATCGACGAGGTGATCCGCCTGATCCGCTCCAGCGAGAACTCCGCGCAGGCCAAGGAGCGCCTGATGGAGGCCTTCTCGCTGAGCGAGGTCCAGACGCAGTACATCCTCGACACGCCGCTGCGCCGGCTGACCAAGTACGACCGCATCGAGCTGGAGGCCGAGAAGGACCGGCTCACCGCGGAGATCGAGGAGCTGACGCGGATCCTCGACTCCGACGCGGAGCTGCGCAAGCTGGTCTCCGCCGAACTGGCAGCAGTGGCCAAGAAGTTCGGCACCGAGCGCCGTACGGTCCTGCTGGAGTCGGCGGCGTCCACGACGGCCACCGTGCCGCTGCAGGTGGCGGACGACCCGTGCCGGGTGCTGCTGTCCTCGACGGGACTGCTGGCGCGTACGGCCAACGCCGAGCCGTTCGCGGAGGACTCCGACGGCCGCCGCACCAAGCACGACGTGATCGTCTCGGCGGTGCCGGCCACCGCGCGCGGGGAGATCGGCGCGGTCACCTCGGCCGGCCGGCTGCTGCGCATCAACGTCGTCGACCTGCCCCAGCTGCCGGACACGGCCGCCGCGCCGAACCTGTCCGGCGGTGCGCCGCTCGCCGAGTTCGTCTCCCTGGAGGACGACGAGACGGTCATCTGCCTGACCACGCTGGACGAGTCCTCCCCGGGCCTGGCGATCGGCACGGAACAGGGCGTGGTCAAGCGCGTGGTCCCGGACTACCCCGCCAACAAGGACGAGCTGGAGGTCATCGGTCTCAGGGAGGGCGACCGGATCGTGGGCGCGGTGGAGCTGCGCACCGGCGAGGAGGACCTGGTCTTCATCACCGACGACGCGCAACTGCTGCGCTACCAGGCGGCGCAGGTCCGCCCGCAGGGCCGCCCGGCCGGCGGCATGACGGGCATCAAGCTGGCGGAGGGGGCGAAGGTGATCTCCTTCACGGCCGTGGACCCGGCGGCGGACGCGGTCGTCTTCACCGTCGCCGGCTCGCGCGGCACGCTGGACGACTCGGTCCAGACGACCGCCAAGCTGACCCCCTTCGACCAGTTCCCGCGCAAGGGCCGGGCCACGGGCGGGGTCCGCTGCCAGCGGTTCCTGAAGGGCGAGGACTGCCTGTCGTTCGCCTGGGCGGGCGCCGCCCCGGCCCGCGCCGCGCAGAAGAACGGCACGCCGACGACCCTGCCCGAGATGGACCCGCGCCGCGACGGCTCGGGCGTGTCCCTGGCCAAGCCGGTGGGGGCGGTGGCCGGGCCGGTCTAGACGGGCGGTTCCTCGGAATCGGGGTCCTGCGTGTCGCGTACGTAGCGCAGGACGCCCCACATGCCGTGTTCGTCGGCGTGGCGGGCGTCCTCCTCGCACGCCCGGAGTTCCTTGTGGAGGGCGTCGGCGTCGATGCCGGAGCCGATGAGGACGAGCTGGGTGAGGTGCTGCTGCCCGGCCCCTCCCCACGGCTCGGGGGAGAAGCGCAGGAACCGGCCGACGGCGTGCACGCCGTAGCGGTTGCGGGGGTCGTGGACGCCGAAGTCGACGTATCCCTTGATCCGGTACAGCCCGTCCGGCCGGCTGTCCAGGAACGCCATCAACCGCCTCGGGTCGAGTGGCACTTCGGAGACGTACGACAGGCTGTCGTACCCGGTGTGCAGGTGACCGGCGTGGCCGTCCTCGCCGTCCTCGTGGACGTGCAGGTCGTCGAAGGACAGCTGGCCGATGCGCTCGCGCGACGGCCTGCAGTCGAAGAGGAACTCCGGGTCGATCCGGCCGTAGGCGGCCGGTACGACGGCCGCGCGGTCGGCGAGGGAGCGTACGGCGGCGAGCACGCCGTCGGCGTCCGGCGCGCGGTCGGTCTTGTTGACCACGACGAGGTCGGCCAGGGCGAGATGCCGGTCGATCTCCGGGTGCCTGGTGCGCGTCGCGGCGAACTCCGCCGCGTCCACGACCTCCACCAGGCCGCCGTACACGATCTCCGGATTCTCACTGGCCAGCACCATGCGCACCAGTTCCTGCGGCTCGGCGAGCCCGCTGGCCTCGATGACGACGACGTCGATCCCCGCCTCGGGCCGGGTCAGCCGGTCGAGGTACACGTCCAGTTCGCCGGCGTCGACGGCGCAGCACAGGCAGCCGTTGCCGAGCGAGACGGTGGAGTCCCCGAGCGCGCCGGCCACGGCCATCGCGTCGATCTCGATCGCCCCGAAGTCGTTGACGACGGCGCCGATACGGCTGCCTCCGCTGTGGTGGAGGAGATGGTTCAGCAGGGTCGTCTTGCCGGAACCCAGGAACCCGGCGAGGATCACGACCGGGATCTGCCGGGCCGGGGTCCGCCGTCGGCCCGGATCCTGCTGCGGAGTCGGGCTCTGCCCCACTGTGCGACCTCTCTCACGCCTACGCGTGCACCGGTTCGCGGTCCGGCGCACGTACCGGGATGGGAATGCCGTCCCAGGATACGAGCCCGGAGAATCACCGCGAAGTGAACGATTGTTAGCAGCGCTCGCGGGGCAGACGTTGGGCATGGCGCCGGTTTGTGCGACCCCGCTTCCTTCCGTGCGCCTTCTCTCCGCCTCCCCGCCGATCAGAGCCGCTCGGCACCCTGGGAGACGCCCAGCGCCACCCACCGCTCGCCGGTCCCCTCCCCTCGGCCCGCACCCCGACGACCGGCGGACGCCGCCCTGAACCGGGGGTTGACATGGCCACACGGAAGTTCCGCGCGAGGTTCGGCTCCGCCGCGCTCGCGCTCTTCGCCGCCACCACGGCCACGGCCGCCGCCACCCTGGCGGCACGCCAACGCCGCTACGGCGACGCGCGCCTGCACGAGCGGCGGCTGGAACTGGAGGAACTGGCGATCAGGCGCACGGCGCTGGCCCACCAGCAGCGCATGCAGTGGGAACTGCTGACCCGCGCGATCGACGACCCCTCGCTCGCCGCGGTGATCGACACCTACGACAAGAGCATCCCGGCGGAGCGCCGCCGCCAGTTCTTCTACGCCAACGCCTGGTACGTCCACCTCTATCACCTGCACCGCGCGGGTCTGCTGGACAGGGAGGAGCTGTACCGGCATCTGCGAGAGTTCTTCCAGAGCCCGGTCTTCCGCGAGTACTGGGAGGCGTCCCGGCACATGCGCGCCTCCCTCAACGAGTCGTCCGAGGAGGCCCGGCTCGGCGTCATGGTCGACGGTCTGGTCCGTGATCTGGACGAGGCCGACACGGACGAGTGGTGGGTGGTCGGCAACCCGCCGAGCGACTGACCTTCCGGTCGACTGACCTGCCGGTCGACTGCTTCCGCCGGCCGGCCTTTCGACCGCTGCCCCGTCGGCCGGCCGACCCGCGGACCGGCCGACCTGCCTGCGGACCCATCCGCGTCCCGATCGCCGGACCTGCCTGCCTGCCGACCTGCCTGCCTGCCTGCCGAGCTGCATGCCTGCCGACCTGCCTGCCGACCGGGTGAGACGACCGATTGAGACGACCGGGTGAGACGACCGGTGACTTTCGCCGATCCCGTCACACCGGCCTCTCCCGCACCAGTAGCGTTCTCCCCACCACTGTGGCCAGTCTTCTGCATAAGGATCGGTACCTTTGAAAATCGTGCGCCGCATCGGTGTGCCTCCCAGCGCCCGGGGCAGTAACTCCGGAGCCACCTGCCCGGACGTCTTCGAGCTGAGCGACGGCAACTTCGCCGTGATCGGCACCGAGGCCACCGAGGCGCTGGAGCATGAGTTGCCCGCGGACGCCGCCCGCGCCGACTACGAACGCATCGTCATCGTCAGCCGGGAGACGCTGATCCGAGCCAAGGCGGACATCCCCGACGCATGACCGCCGCACGCGCACGCGTCCACCCGGAGCGTCCGTCCCGCAACCGCCCGGCCGTACGCCCACCGTCACCCGCGCCGGAGCCGGGCCGGCGAGCAGCCCGGCACCCCGACCCCGCTCGACGCCCCGCCGATGAGGCCTGGCGCCAGAACGGCTCCAGGCCACACACATGTCCGGCCCCCGCCGGGCTCAGGCCGCCGGCGCCGCCCCGGCGCGGGGCACGTCCACCGGCGCCTCGGGGCCCACGTACCGCGCCGCCGGGCGGATGATCTTCGAGTCCTCGGCCTGCTCCAGGATGTTGGCGCTCCAGCCCACCGCGCGCGCCGCCGCGAAGGTCGGCGTGAACATCTCGCGCGGGATGCCGCACAGTTCCATGACGACGCCCGCGTAGAACTCGACGTTGGTGTGCAGTGCGCGGCCGGGCTTCAGCTCGGCGAGGATCGCCTCGACGCGCCGCTCCACCTCCACCGCGAAGTCCACCAGCGGGCCGCCGAACTTCTGGGCGATGCCGCGCAGCATCCGCGAACGCGGGTCCTCCGTCCGGTAGACGGGGTGCCCGAAGCCCATGATGCGGTCGCCGGCGAGGACCCGTTCCCGGATCCAGGGATCGATGCGGGCCACCGTGCCGATCGCGTCCAGGGTGTCCAGCGCCCGGCTCGGGGCGCCTCCGTGCAGCGGCCCGGACAGGGCGCCCACCGCACCGGCGAGACAGGCGGCGACGTCGGCGCCGGTGGACGCGATCACCCGGGCGGTGAAGGTTGACGCATTGAATCCGTGGTCAATGGTTGAGATGAGGTATTGCTCGACGGCCCGCGTCCGCTGGGGATCGGGCTCCTCGCCGGTCACCATGTACAGGTAGTTGGCCGCGTACGACAGGTCCTCGCGCGGCGGTACGGGCTCCAGCCCCCTGCCGAGCCGGTGCAGCGCGGTGAGGAGGGTGGGCACGGCGGCCGTCGCGGCGACGGCGTCCGCGCGGCGCCGGTCGGCGCCGATGTCGTACACGGGGCGGAAGCCCCGGGCCGCGCCGAGCAGGGACAGGGCCGTGCGCAGCCCGGCGAGCGGACCGGAGCGCGCGCCGGCCGCGGCGATGACCGGCAGCGCCGCCGACACCTCGTCGGGCAGCCGGCGCAGTGCGGCCGTCTCGGCGGTGAAGGCGGCGGCACGCGCGGCGTCGGGCAGTTCGCCGTGGACCAGCAGGTGCCAGACGTCCTCGAACCCGCGGGTCTGCGCGAGCTCGACGGCCGAGTACTGGCGGTAGTGGTAAAAGCCCTCCAGTCCTCGCACATCACCGATTCGGGTGTCGGTGACCACGACGCCCGCGAGCCCCCGCGGCACGTCGACAGAGGTGGCTGCTGACCTGTTGACGGACATGTTTTCCTCCCTGGACTTGATTCGACTGTCCATGGTTGACTCAATCTCTGTCAACATTGATTAAATCAATGTTCAGTCAATGCATCCTCTAGGCCGATACGGTGAGCCCATGCGCGATCAAGAACCCGACCCGGCCCGGCCGGGCCGGCGGCTGAGCACCAGGGAGGCCGCCGAACTCCTCGGCGTGAAGCCCGAGACGGTGTACGCCTACGTCAGCCGCGGTCAGCTCAGCAGCAGGCGCGAACCCGGCGGCCGGGGCAGCACCTTCGACGCGGAAGAGGTCGAGGCGCTCGCCCGGCGCAACCGCCGGGACGGCGGCGGCGGTCAGGCCCCGGCCGCCGAGCCCTCGGTGCGCACACGCATCACGTTCATCGACAAGGACCGGTACTACTTCCGCGGCGTCGACGCGACGGAGCTGGCCACCCGGCACTCCTACGAGGAGATCGCCGAGTGGCTGTGGACCGGCGTCCTCTCCCCCGGCGTCACGTTCACCGCGCCGAAGGCCGCCGTCTCGGCCGCCCGGCGGGCGGTCGGCGCGCTGCCCGAGCACAGCGGCCCCACCGACCGGCTCCGGGTCGCCGCGATCGCCGCCTCGGCGGTCGACCCGCTCCGCTACGACCTGTCCGAACAGGCGGTGCTCGGCACCGCGCGGACCCTCATCCCCACCCTCGTCGCCGCCCTGCCCCCGGTCGGGCGCGACGGGAACCAGGACGAGGGCCCGCTCGCCGACCGCCTCTGGGCGCGCCTGAGCGTGCGCCCGCCGGACGAGGCGGGGCTGCGCGCCCTCGACATGGCTCTCGGTCTGCTGGTCGACCACGACCTGGCCGCCTCCACGCTCGCGGTCCGCGTCGCCGCGTCGGCCAGGGCGCACGCCTACGCCGCCGTCTCCGCCGGACTCGGCGTGATCGAGGGCCCCCTGCACGGCGCGGCGAGCGGACTCGCCCACCGGCTGCTCACCGAGGTGCTGGACCGCGGCGACGCGATGCCCGTGGTCGCCGAGGAACTGCGGGCCGGCCGGCGCATCCCGGGCCTCGGCCACCGGCTGTACGCCGGCGAGGACCCCCGCGCGACGGCCCTGTTCACCCGTCTGGAGGCCATCCCCGCCGCCCAGCCCGCCCTCGCCGCCGCCCGGCACGTCGTCGAGACGGCCGCCCGGCACACGCCGCTGCACGCCAACGTCGACCTGGCGCTCGCCGTGCTCACCGCGTCGTTCGGAATGGACCCCGCGGCGGGCGAGACGATCTTCGCCGTGGCCCGCACGGCGGGCTGGATCGCGCACGCCCTGGAAGAGTACGCAGAGCGCCCGCTGCGCATGCGCCCCAGCGGTCACTACGTGGGCCCCAGGCCTCCACAGCCCCTGCCGGACTAGAACACGCGCCCCGTCCGTCCCATTCGAAAGGCGCGTCGGACAAACTCAGGTTAGGCTCACCTTCGTGAGTACGTGTGCGACCGTCTCGCGGGACCTCGACGAGCCCGTTTCCGGAACCGCGGCCACCGCCAGGACCTGGCTCCTGCTGGAGCAGCCGGGTCCCTGGGGCGCGCGGGCGCTCACCTCCAGCCACCTGGACCCCCGCTTGGGCCGTGCGCTGGAGGCCGCTGCCAAGGGCACGGGCGTCCGCATCGCGCTCATCCGCCGCGCGGGGCGGCACGCCGACAGCCGCACCCCCGAGGTACGCAGGGTGTACGCCGCCCACACGACGCCCGGCAACGCATGGGTGCGCACCGCCACGACCACCGACCCGAGCGGGCTGCTCGACCTCGACTTCACCGCCCTCGGCATGGGTGACTCGCACACTTTCGACACCCGCCTCGGTGGCCTGCCCCACACCGGCGATCCCCTCGCCCTGGTCTGCACCAACGGCAAGCGCGACCGCTGCTGCGCCCTGCTGGGCCGCCCCCTCGCGGCCGAGCTGGCCGCCTCGGGCGTGGAGGGCGTCTGGGAGGTCACCCATCTGGGCGGCCACCGTTTCTCGCCGACCGTGCTCGTCCTGCCGTACGGCTACGCCTACGGCCGGGCCGAGGCCCACACCGTCAAGGAGGTCCTCCAGGGCGTCCGGGAGGGCCGGATCGTGGTGGACGGCTGCCGCGGCAGCTCCGCCTGGGAGCGGCCCGGCCAGGCGGCCGAACTGGCCGTCCGCGCGGCCGCCGGGGAGTACGCCGCGCAGGCGCTGACCGTCGTGCGGACCGCGCCCGCGGCACGGACGGACGGCCCGGCCCGCCACTGGGAGGTGACCGTCGCCCACGCCGACGGGCGCCACTGGCGGGTCGTCGTGGCCCAGACCGCGTCCGAGCCGCCCCGGGCCGAGAGCTGCGGGACGTCCGTGCTGGGCGCTCCGGCGCGCATGGACGTGGTGGCGGTGCGCGAACTGCGGCACGCGGCGCTCGCGAGCTGACCTTCGCGCTCGCACGCCGGGGCTCACGCCGTCGCGCGCGCCCCGTGGGCTCCCCGTCCGGGGTCTTCGGCCTCGGGGCGCGCCCACGTACCGTCGTGGGTATGCGCACCACCTCCCACGCCCGCCGCCTGCGTCTCGTTCTGCCCCGCCGGGCGTTCTCGCAGGTGCTGCTGATGCAGGTGGCGATCGCCGCGGGCGTCGCGGTGCTCGCGACCGGGCTGTTCCTCGCGCCGCTCGGCGACCAGCTGGACGACCAGGCCATGCGCCGCGCACTCGCCATCGCCCAGACCACCGCGGCCCGGCCCCGGCTCGCCGAGGACCTCCGTGCCACGCCGGCGACGGCGGACGGTCCGGTCCAGCGGGAGGCGGAACGCATCCGCAGGGCCGCCGGCGCCGAGTACGTCGTCGTGATGGACCGGCGGGGCGTGCGCTGGTCGCACCCCGACCGCGCGCGGATCGGCCGCCATGTGTCGACCGATCCCGGTGCCGCGCTCGCCGGCCGGGAGGTCATGGAGATCGACGAGGGCACCCTGGGCCGCTCCGCGCGCGGCAAGGTGCCGTTGCGCGACTCGGGCGGTCGGATCGTGGGCGCGGTCTCGGTCGGCATCGCCTACGACAGCGTCCGCGCGCGGCTTCTGCACGCGATCCCCGAGCTGCTGGCGTACGCCGGCGGCGCCCTCGCCGTCGGCTCCCTGGCGGCCTGGCTGATCGCGCGCAGGGTCCAGCGGCAGACCCGCGACCTGGCGTTCTCGGACATCGCGGGGCTGCTCGCGGAGCGCGAGGCGATGCTGCACGGCATCCGGGAGGGTGTCGTCGCCCTGGACCGCTCCGGCCGCATCCGCCTGCTGAACGACGAGGCGCGGCGCCTGCTGGACCTCGGCGACGAGGCCGTGGGCCGCTCCCCCGACGAGGCGCTCGGCGCCGGACGCGCCGCGGACGTGCTGGCCGGCCGGGTCACGGGCGCCGACCTGCTCACGGTCCGCGGCCGGCGCGTGCTGGTCGCCAACCGCATGCCCACGGACGACGGCGGCGCCGTCGCCACCCTGCGCGACCGCACCGAACTGGAGCGGCTCGGCCGGGAGCTGGACGCCACCCGCGGCCTGATCGACGCCCTGCGCGCCCAGGACCACGAGCACGCCAACCGCATGCACACGCTCCTGGGCCTGCTGGAGCTGGAGATGTACGACGACGCGCTGGAGTTCGTGGGGGAGGCGGTCGGCGAGCACCGGGCCACCGCGGAGGAGGTGACCGAGAGGATCGGCGACCCGCTGCTCACCGCGCTGCTGGTGGGCAAGGCGACCGTGGCGGCCGAGCGGGGCGTGGGTCTGCGGATCTCCGACGGCTCGCGGCTGCCGGACCGGCTGGTCGACTCCAGGGAGCTGGTGACGATCGCCGGCAACCTGGTGGACAACGCGCTGGACGCGGCGGCCGGTGCGCCGCACGCGCGCGTGGAGGTCGATGTGCACGCCGAGGGGCGGGGCGTGGTGCTGCGGGTGCGCGACTCGGGACCGGGCGTCCCGGCCGACCGGCGTGAGGTGATCTTCACGGAGGGGTGGTCCACGAAGGCGCCGCCCGCGCACCGTGAGCGCGGCCTCGGGCTGTCCCTGGTGCGCAGGTTGGCCGAGCGGCAGGGCGGCGCCGTGACGGTGGGCGAGGCGGCGGGCGGCGGCGCGGAGTTCACCGTCGTCCTGCCCGAGGCGCTGACCGAACCGGGGCCGTCGGCGGGGCCGCAGCCGGCGCTCGCCGTGCCGGCCGCCCGACCGACCGGCGAGGAGGGGGCGCGATGACCGGGACGATCGAGGTCTTGGTCGTGGACGACGACACCCGGGTCGCGCGGGTGAACGCCGCGTACGTCGCGAAGGTGCCCGGCTTCCACGTCGCCGGGGAGGCGCACAGCGCGGACGAGGCGCTGCGGCGGCTGGAGACGCTGCCCCGGGTCGATCTGGTGCTGATGGACCACTACCTGCCCGACGGCACGGGTCTGGCGGTCGTCCGGGAGATGCGCCGGCGCGGCCTCGGGACCGACGTGATCATGGTGACGGCCGCCCGTGACGTCGCCACCGTGCGGGAGGCGATGCGGCACGGCGCGCTGCAGTACCTGGTCAAGCCGTTCGCCTTCGCGGGCCTGCGCGCCAGGCTGGAGGCGTACGCGCACCTGCGCCGCACCCTGGACGACGGCGGCGAGGCGGAGCAGGCGCAGGTGGACCAGATCTTCGCCGCCCTGTCCACGCCCTCCGAGCCCCAGCTGCCCAAGGGCCACTCCCCCACCACGGCGGAGATGGTACGGCAGTGCCTGATCAACGCGGAGGGACCGCTGTCGGCCCAGGAGATCGCCGAGCGGACGGGGGTGAGCCGCCAGACCGCCCAGCGCTATCTGAAGCTCCTGGAGCGCACGGGACGCGCCACGCTGAGCCTGAGATACGGCGACGCGGGCCGCCCGGAGCACCGTTACGCGTGGGCGACCCGCGGCCGGGCCGGGTAGACCCCGGACCGGCCGGAACACCCCGCGCGGTCCGCCCCCTGTCGGTCCCCGCCCGAACCGGCCCGGGCAGCCCCGGCCGGGACCGGCCTTGCGGACCCGCCCGGACCGGCGCGCCCTACACGGCCCCCGCCCCCGTCAGCGACCGCACCTCCGTCTCCGCGTGCCTGGCCTCGTCCGGCTCCTCGTCGGACGTGACCGTGCCGAGCCAGCCGGCGAGGAAGCCCAGCGGGACGGAGACCAAGCCGGGATTGTTCAGCGGGAAGCACTGGAAGTCGACGCCGGGGAAGAGCGCGTCGGGGCTGCCGGACACGACCGGCGAGAGCAGGACGAGGGCGACCGCCGGGACGAGGCCGCCGTAGACGGACCACACCGCGCCCCGGGTGGTGAAGCGGCGCCAGAACAGCGCGTAGAGCAGCGCGGGAAGGTTCGCGGACGCGGCGACGGCGAAGGCGAGGCCGACCAGGATGGCGACATTGAGGTCGCGGGCGAGCAGGCCGAGGGCGATGGCGGCGACGCCGGTGCCGACGGCCGCGGCGCGCGCCACCGCCACCTCGCCGCGCGGCGCGGTGCCCCGGCGCCGCAGGGACGCATACAGGTCGTGGGCGACGGACGCCGAGGAGGCGAGGGTGACCCCGGCGACCACGGCGAGGATGGTGGCGAAGGCGACGGCCGCGACGACGGCGAACAGCACGGCGCCGCCCGTCGAGTCCGCGCCGCCGCCCAGGTCGAGCGCCAGCAGGGGTACGGCCGTGTTCCCGGCGGCGTTGGACTCCCGTACGGCGTCCGGTCCGACGACGGCGGCGGCGCCGAGACCGAGGACGATCGTCATCAGATAGAAGCCGCCGATGAGTCCGATGGCCCAGACGGCCGACCGGCGGGCCGCCCGCGCGGTGGGCACGGTGTAGAACCTGGAGAGGATGTGCGGCAGCCCGGCGGTGCCGAGTACCAGGGCGAGACCGAGGCTGATGAAGTCCAGGCGGGCCGTCCAGTCACCGCCGTACTTCAGGCCCGGCGCGAGGAACGCCTCGCCGTGGCCGCTGCGTGCCGCCGCCGAGCGCAGCAGCTGGTCGACGTCGCCGTGGAAGCGCGCCAGGACGAGCACGGTGAGCGTGATGGCCCCGCCGATCAGCAGGACCGCCTTGACGATCTGGATCCACGTGGTGGCCCGCATCCCGCCCAGCGACACGTAGACCACCATCAGCGCGCCGACGCCGACGACCGTCCACGACCGCGCCGCCTCGCCGCTCCCGCCCATCAGCAGTGCGACCAGACTGCCCGCGCCCACCATCTGCGCCACCAGGTAGAGCAGGGACACGACGACGCAGGAGGTACCGGCAGCGATCCGCACCGGCCGCTCCCGCATCCGCGCGGCGACCACGTCGGCCAGCGTGAACCGGCCGCAGTTGCGCACGAGTTCGGCGACCAGGAGGAGCACGAGGAGCCAGGCCACGAGGAAGCCCACCAAGTAGAGCAGCCCGTCGTAGCCGAACAGGGCGATCAGCCCGGAGACGCCCAGGAAGGAGGCTGCGGACATGTAGTCGCCCGCGATGGCGAAACCATTCTCCATCGGCGAGAACAGACGTCCACCGGCGTAGAACTCCTCGGCCGAACCCTGTCGGTTGCGGCTGGCCCAGGTGGTGATGGCGAGGGTGGCGGCGACGAACGCGGCGAACAGGAGCAGTGAGAAGGTGTGGTGACTGCCCGTCATGAGGTGCCGCTTCCCGCGGTCCTGGTCAGTTCCTGGGTGTCCCAGCGCAGTTCCAGGGCGGCACGGTCCCGGCGAAGGCGGGCGTGCCGGGCGTACGCCCAGGTCAGCAGGAACGTGGTGAGGAACTGGCCCAGCCCGGCGAGCATCGCCACGTTGACCGCGCCCGCCACGGGCCGGGCCATCAGCCGCGGCGCGCTGATGGCGGCGACGACGTACGCCAGGTACCAGAGGAGGAATCCGGCCACGGCGGGCACGACGAACCTGCGGTACCGGCTGCGCACCTCGCGGAAGGCCGCGCTGCGCTGGACCTCCAGATAGACGTCGGCCGCGGTGACCGCCCCGCGCGCGGGCCCGCGAACGGCCGCGCGGGGCGTCGGTACGGCGGTCGCGGGCGCCGTCGTGCCGCCGCCCGCGTCACCCCGGCCGGAGGCCGGTGCGTCGCACCCGGTGGCCAGTGCGTCGTCCTGGGAGATCGGTGTGTCGTGCCAGGGATCGTCGTACTCGATACTCATGCCCCAGCATGGACAGAACGGGAAGATTCAGGACTTATCTTCCCCGTCCCCTTCACCCCATCCAGTGACCCGGCGCCCTGGCCGCCGTGGCCCTCACGCGTCGATGCGCGACCGGTCCAGGGTCGCCGCCGAGTTGGAGATGAACTCCTTGCGCGGGGCGACGTCGTTGCCCATGAGGAGGTCGAAGACCTGCTCGGCGGCCTCCAGGTCGGACAGGTTGATCCGGCGCAGGGTGCGGTGGCGCGGGTCCATGGTCGTCTCGGCCAGCTGGTCGGCGTCCATCTCGCCGAGGCCCTTGTAGCGCTGGATCGAGTCCTTGTACCGGATGCCCTTGGTCTGGAATTCCATGAGCCTGTCGCGCAGTTCGCGGTCCGAGTACGTGTACACGTACTTGTCCTGGCCCTTCTTCGGCTGGACCAGTTCGATGCGGTGCAGTGGCGGCACCGCGGCGAAGACCCGGCCGGCCTCGACCATGGGCCGCATGTAGCGCTGGAACAGCGTCAGCAGCAGGCAGCGGATGTGGGAGCCGTCCACATCGGCGTCGGTCATCATGATGATCTTGCCGTATCGGGCGGCGTCGATGTCGAACGTCCGGCCCGATCCCGCTCCTATGACCTGGATGATCGCCCCGCACTCGGCGTTCTTGAGCATGTCCGTGACGGACGACTTCTGGACGTTGAGGATCTTGCCCCGGATCGGCAGCAACGCCTGGAACTCGGAGTTGCGGGCGAGCTTGGCGGTGCCGAGCGCGGAGTCGCCCTCGACGATGAACAGCTCGCTGCGGTCCACGTCGTCGCTGCGGCAGTCGGCGAGCTTGGCGGGCAGCGAGGAGGACTCCAGGGCGGTCTTCCGGCGCTGGGCGTCCTTGTGCTGGCGGGCCGCGATGCGGGTGCGGGCGGCGGCGACGACCTTCTCCATCACCACGCGCGCCTGCTGGGCGGCGTCACGCCTGGTGGCGGTCAGGAACGCCTTGAGTTCCTTGGCGACGACGGTGTTCACGATCCGGCGGGCCGCCGAGGTGCCGAGCACCTCCTTGGTCTGCCCCTCGAACTGGGGCTCGGCGAGACGGACGGTGACGACCGCGGTGAGGCCCTCCAGGGCGTCGTCCTTGACGACGTCGTCCTCGGCGACGCGCAGCAGCTTCTTGGCGCGCAGCACCTCGTTCATCGTCCGCGCGATCGCCTGCTCGAAGCCGGCGACGTGGGTGCCGCCCTTGGGGGTCGCGATGATGTTGACGAACGACCGGACCGTGGTGTCGTAGCCGGTGCCCCAGCGCAGCGCGACGTCGACGCCGAGTTCCCGGGTGACCTCGGTGGGGGTCATCTGGCCGTGCTCGTCGAGGACGGGCACGGTCTCCTTGAAGGATCCCTGGCCGGAGAAGCGGAGGACGTCGCAGATGGGCTTGTCGCTCGCCAGGTACTCGCAGAACTCGCTGATGCCGCCGTCGAAGCGGAAGGACTCCTCACCCTTGCTGCCGCCGTCGCCGAGGCCGTACTCGTCGCGGACGACGATGGTCAGGCCGGGGACGAGGAAGGCGGTCTGGCGGGCGCGCTGGTGCAGGTTCTCCAGGGAGAGCTTGGCGTCCTTCAGGAAGATCTGCCGGTCGGCCCAGTAGCGCACACGGGTGCCTGTGCGGGTCTTGGGGATTCGCCTGGTCTTGCGCAGGCCGCTGCCGGGGGCGAACTTCGCGTCGGGGCCCAGGGCGGCGAATTCGCCGGGGACGCCGCGCCGGAAGCTGATGGCGTGGGTGTGGCCGCCGCGGTCCACCTCGACGTCGAGCCGCGCGGACAGGGCGTTCACCACGGAGGCGCCGACGCCGTGCAGACCGCCGGAGGCCGCGTAGGAGCCGCCGCCGAACTTGCCGCCGGCGTGCAGCTTGGTCATCACGACCTCGACGCCGGACAGGCCGGTCTTGGGCTCGACGTCGACCGGGATGCCACGGCCGTTGTCCCGCACCTCGACCGACGCGTCGTCGTGCAGGATCACCTCGATGTGGTCGCAGTATCCGCCGAGGGCCTCGTCCACGGAGTTGTCGATGATCTCCCAGAGGCAGTGCATCAGGCCACGGCTGTCCGTGGATCCGATGTACATGCCGGGGCGCTTGCGGACGGCCTCGAGCCCTTCGAGGACGAGCAGGTGCCGCGCGGTGTAGTTGGAACCGTCCCGGTCTGCTCCTGCCAGCAGCGCTGTGGACGGCACGGACGTCTCGGCGGTCACGCGGTTCGCTCCTCGCTGAATTTTGTCTCGGCCCCGGAAGGGTAAGGGCGCGGCTCGGGTAGCCGCTCAGAGGGTACCCAGCCCTGGTAGAGCCGTTGTAACGCCACCCTCGTGCGGAAACACAGACTAGTCCACGGTCGCATGCTTGTTCGATCCCTCGTTGGGGTGAAGCACATATCACGTTCCCTTCGAGGCATGAACCATTTAGGCTCCGGGCACGTCCTCATGAACACACCGGCAACCCAGCCGGGAGGACCGGACCGACCATGAGTGCGAACCCGTAAGACACATAGACACGCAATACGGCACATTCGCCGCCAACCGGCAGCAGACAGCCGACTCGGAAAAAATTTTCGAGGAGAAGCCACGAGCGGGAACGTTTTGGGGCTGGTTGGATGTTGACCCTGGTACGACAGCTCGTCGAGCTAGAGAAGAGGCGACGTGACTACTGTTCTGACCCCCGCGAGCCCGCTGACGGCCGCTGATCGCTGCGACCGCTGCGGCGCCCAGGCATACCTGCGCGTCGTCCTGCTGAGCGGCGGAGAACTGCTCTTCTGCGCCCACCACGGTCGCAAGTTCGAGCCGGAACTCAAGAAGATCGCCGCTGAGATACAGGACGAGACGGAGCGGCTCACGTCCGCTCCGGCCGCTCCCGAAGAAGAGCGCTGACACCTCGCGTCCACGACGAGCCAGCTCCGTACAGACGGATGCCGTACAGACGGATGCCGTACAGACGGATGCCGCGCAGACGGACTCCGTAGAGATGGGTTCCGCACAGGCGGGCCCCCGACGAGGGGACCCCGGACAGGAGGAACCCCTGCAGATGGACTCCGCACCGGCGGACTCCTTACCGGCGGATGAGAGCGGGCGGCCGTCCCTCCCAGAGGGGCTGCCGCCCGTCCTCGTGCCCGCAGGACCGCGGTCTTGCGGGGCTCAGACCCAGCCGAGCTTGCGCATGACGTCGGACACCCGGGTGTAGACGCCCGGACTCCCGGCCCGCCCGCAGCCGCTCCCCCAGGACACCAGGCCGATCAGCTTGCCCCGGGCCACCAGCGGCCCCCCGCTGTCCCCCTGGCAGGCGTCCCGGCCGCCCTCCTGCCGCCCCGCACAGAGCATGGCGGCCGCCTTGTAGGTGCCGCCCCCGCCGCCCGGGTACGCCTTCGCGCACACCTTGTCGGCCAGCACCCGCACCCGCGCGGCCCGCAGCCTGTCCGAGTACGCGCCCGTGCCCGTCGCATCCCCCCACCCGTAGACCGTCGCCTCGGTGCCGACGGCGTAGGCGGGGTCCCGCGGCGGGGCCATCCGGATCACCGCGCGCTTCTCGAGCCGCTTGGCGAGGGTGAGCACGGCGAAGTCACCGGCGTTGCTGAGTTCGTCGTAGCCCGGATTCACCCAGACCTTGCGCACGGGGATCTCCCGTCCCTTGGACGAGCGCAGATCCGTGCGGCCCGCGACGACCTTGAGGTCGGCGACCCGCTTCGGGGGCGCCCCGAGAACCTCCTCGGACAGACAGTGGGCCGCGGTGAGTACGGTGCTGCGGCCGACGACGACGGCGCCGCAGAACTGCCCCGACCTCGTGCCCCCGAACCGGGCACGGCTGGCCAGCGCCACCGTCCAGGGACTGTCGGACGCGTCGGCGGCGAACCCGCCGACGACGACGCGGTCGGCGGCGGCCGGGGTGGCGGAGGCCAGCGGTATCGCGGTCACCACGGCCGCCAGCACCAACGGCCGGGACAGCGCACGGGCAACGGAACCTCTCATGCGCGCTCCTCACTCTGGGGTGGTCATGAGAAACCTAGGGTGATCCACCCCACCGATGCCCGCACCCGCGCGGCGCGGCGTGCGGGACCGCCGCCACGACGCGCGCCGGCAGGACGTCCACAGCGCGAAGGCCCGGCCCCGCGTCGTCACACGAGCGGGGGCCGGGCCTTCGGCGTGGTGCGGTCCCGGAGCCGGCGCGACCCGGGGACTGCGGATCAGTCGAGGTAGTCGCGCAGCACCTGGGAGCGCGACGGGTGGCGCAGCTTCGACATGGTCTTGGACTC
Source organism: Streptomyces sp. NPDC006610 (assembly GCF_040611575.1). Taxonomy (NCBI): domain Bacteria; kingdom Bacillati; phylum Actinomycetota; class Actinomycetes; order Kitasatosporales; family Streptomycetaceae; genus Streptomyces; species Streptomyces sp. NPDC006610. Next base: position 28,683 of record NZ_JBEXOP010000027.1, on the reverse strand, counting down.
GATCTGGCGGATGCGCTCACGCGTCACGCCGTAGACCTTGCCGATCTCGTCCAGGGTCTTCGGCTGGCCGTCGGTGAGACCGAAGCGCATGGAGACGACGCCCGCCTCGCGCTCGGACAGGGTGTCGAGGACGGAGTGCAGCTGCTCCTGCAGGAGCGTGAAGCTGACCGCGTCGGCCGGCACGACGGCCTCGGAGTCCTCGATCAGGTCGCCGAACTCGCTGTCGCCGTCCTCGCCCAGCGGAGTGTGCAGCGAGATGGGCTCGCGGCCGTACTTCTGGACCTCGATGACCTTCTCCGGGGTCATGTCGAGCTCCTTGGCCAGCTCCTCCGGGGTGGGCTCGCGGCCCAGGTCCTGGAGCATCTGGCGCTGCACGCGCGCGAGCTTGTTGATGACCTCGACCATGTGCACCGGGATACGGATGGTGCGGGCCTGGTCGGCCATCGCGCGGGTGATCGCCTGACGGATCCACCAGGTCGCGTACGTGGAGAACTTGTAGCCCTTGGTGTAGTCGAACTTCTCCACCGCGCGGATCAGACCGAGGTTGCCCTCCTGGATCAGGTCCAGGAAGAGCATGCCGCGGCCGGTGTAGCGCTTGGCCAGGGACACCACCAGACGGAGGTTGGCCTCCAGGAGGTGGTTCTTGGCGCGGCGGCCGTCCTCGGCGATGATCTCCAGTTCGCGCTTGAGCTTGGGCGCGAGCTTGTCGGAGTTGGCCAGCTTGTCCTCGGCGAACAGACCGGCCTCGATGCGCTTGGCGAGTTCGACCTCCTGCTCGGCGTTGAGCAGCGGGACCTTGCCGATCTGCTTGAGGTAGTCCTTGACCGGGTCGGCCGTGGCGCCGGCGGCGGCGACCTGCTGGGCGGGCGCGTCGTCCTCGTCCTCGTCGGACAGTACGAACCCGGCGCTCTCGGTGCCCTCCGGCTCGTCGCCGGCCTTGGGCGCCTCTTCGAGCACCTCTTCCTCGAGAAGCTCGACGTCGTCCTTCTTGGCGGCGGTCTTCTTCGCGGGCGCGGCCTTCTTGGCGGCGGCGGTCTTCTTCGCGGGCGCCGCCTTCTTGGCGGTCGTCTTCTTGGCTGCGGCCTTCTTCGCGGGCGCGGTTTCCTCTGCCGGATCGTCGGCGGCGGGCGCGGCCGGGGGGGCGGCCGAGGCGGCGGCGGTCTTGCGCGTGGCCACCGTCTTCGCCGCCACCGTCTTGGTGGCGGTGCGCTTGGCCGGACTCTTCGCTGCGACGCTCTTTCGGGTGCGCTTGGGTTCCGCGGCACTGACCATCAGCGTCACACCCTCTTCCTCGAGGATCTGGTTGAGGCTGCGCAGTACGTTCTTCCACTGAGTGGCCGGAATCTGGTCAGCTTCGAAGGCCCGACGCACGTCATCGCCGGCGATCTGCCCCTCAGCCTTTCCCCGCTCAATGAGCGCCATGACAGAGACGGACTCGGCGATCTCCGGCGGGAGCGTACGGGATGTGCTGGCCGACACGAACAACCTCTCGGAACGTTGGAAAACGACTTCCGGCCCCGTCCATGACGGACAGGAGCCGACCGCCGGCTTGGGGATGGGCCGACGGCGCGGGCGGGGGCCGGGAAGATGCACAGCGCCGTTGACGGCGTCCGTATTCCCTCCGCGGCTGTCACCTCTTAGGTCATCGCGTTGTTTCCACGAGCGTTACGCCCAATCTGCGTGGCCCGAGTCACACCCCGTAAGCGGTCTAAACCGATCAGACACGGACACAAGGGGTCTACTTGTGGCCCTGGGGAGCCTTCGGGGGTGCCCTGCGGGCATACGGGGAGCGTACGGGGAGCGCCGTCGACCGTCCTCGGCACGCCGTCAGCCGTCCTCGACGCGGCTTCGGGGCCGCACCGGAGGCCGCCGCGGCGCTCCCTCGCCGATGCCGCACGCATCCGCCGAGGCCGCCAGGCCGCCGATGCCGCCCGGTCCGGTCCCGGGGTGACGGGGCGGGTGTGGAGGCGGTTGGCGTGGTGCGGGCTGCCGTCCGGCCGCCGGCGGCGACGGAGGGGGTGAGGGGACGGCATTGGCGCCCGGCCGGCCGGTGGGCGGTGCGGCGAGGTCCGACCGAGCGGTGACGGCATCCCTCCGGTGACGGACGTTCCCCGGCCGAGCGCGGACGGCGGTCCTTCGCCGCCGCGACGACCCCGTACCGGACCGAACCGGCCCTGCCCCTCGTACGACGACCGCCGACCGGACGGCACCGGCGGCTCCCGGTCGTACGACGGCCGCCGGCCGGGCGGTGTCGGCAACCGTCCGGTAGTACGGCCGTCCCCGACCGGGCGTGGTACCGCCCCGACCGGGCGGGGCACCCGGCCCTGCCGAGGGTGACGGATTCCCTGCCTCACGGTGACGACTGCCTGTCGTCGGCTGCCGATGCGGTTCCGGACCGGGGAGGGGACCCGGGGCCGGGAAGGTCGACGGCGTGGCCGTGCGGCGGGAGGCGTCCGGGGCCATGGCACGCGGGGTGCGCGGTCAGTGTTCGCGTGGCGCGGGGACCACTCGCTCGACCTCGGGGTGGACCGTCAGCAGCTGGCGCATGGCCGCCTCCGCAGCCGGGCCGTCGCCCGCCACCACGGCGTCGACGATCCGGGCGTGGTGCGCGAGGGACGCCTCGGTCGGCCGGTCGCAGCCGGTGACCGGGCCGCCGGAGACCTGGAGCGCGGCGGAGACGATGCCGGAGAGGTGCTCCAGCATGCGGTTGCCGGCGATCTGGATGAGCAGCGAGTGGAACTCGGAGTCGGCCCGGGAGAAGGTGAGCGCGTCCCCCTGTCCCAGGGCGTGGCCCATGATCTCCACCATGTCGTTGAGCCGCTGCTGCACGTCCTCGCGCCCGTGTCCGGCGGCCAGGCGCGCGGCGAGCGGCTCGATCGTCCAGCGCAGCTCGCTCAGCTCACGGCGCTGATCGTCGCGCTGCGGCCCGAAGGCCCGCCATTCGATGATGTCGGGGTCGAGCAGATTCCAGTCGCTGACCGGCCGCACCCGCGTGCCGACGTTGGGGCGGGCGCTGACCAGGCCCTTGGCCTCCAGCACGCGCAGCGACTCGCGGACGACGGTGCGGGAGACCTCGAACCGCTGGCCGATCTCCTCGGGCACCAGCGGGCGGTCGGCGCCCAGGTCGCCGGAGACGATCATCTGGCCCAGCTGCTGGACGAGTTGGCCGTGCAGTCCGCGGCCGCGGCTGCCGGCGGCGCGCCGGCTCACCCGGCCCAGCTCGGGGTCCGCGCCCTCCCAGGAGGGGGCGGCGACACGGTCGGGAACGGGAGCCTCCGCGAAGGGGTATCGGTCGAGATCGCCCGGGCCGGCGAGGCCGGAGTCCGCGGAACGGGCGGGGGTCATCATGGTGTGCGCAAGGGTACTCACGGATCCTTTGTCGGCGTCGCTCCGAACTCCCTTGAGGTCTTTGGTGAAAAGCACACGAAAGGGTGATCGCTCACCCCGTCGCAATTGACGCCTTATCGGAAAGAAATGAGCGTCCCCAAGGGAGTTGTGCGCACTCCCCGACCGGAAGGGTGCGCAGGGCGTCATCGGAGCCTCCCGCGCAGGGTGGTGAACAGATAAGCGCAGAGCAGAGCGGTCAGCGACAACGTCAGCGCGCCCCCGACGGGTTGACCGATCACCCGCGCCGCGGCCTCGAGATAGCGCTCTCCCCCGAAGGGCCACTGCGACAGCAGCACCTTGCGCATCCGCCCGTGCATCCCGGCCGCCGTCCGCACAGATGGTCCCTCCCAGAGCTTATGTACGAGGGGTACGACGACGATCGGCACGGCCGCCACGGCGGCGAGCCCGGCGGTCGTGGACCGGAAGACACCGGCCGCGAGGACCCCGGCCCAGGCGCACCCGACCATGAGCGCGAACCAACTCGCGCCCAGCGACAGCCAGTCGGCGGGAACCTGGGCGAGTTCCCGCCCGTAGACGAGATAGAGCACCTCGGCGTCGCAGCCCACCGTGAGGACGGCGAGGATCAGCGCGACGGCCCCGGTGACGAGGAGTTTGGCGGTCAGCAGCCCCAGCCTGCGCGGCACGGTGCCGCGGTCGGCCGCCAGCGCGGGGTGGCGGAACTCGTCCCCGAAGGCCAGCGCCCCGAGCAGACCCGCGCCGAGCGCGGCGGGCGGCAGCGGCAGCTCCCTCGGCCAGGCGGTGAGCAGCCGGTGCTGCGGGGTGTGCCCGACGCGGGCGAGGAACACCGCTGTCAGCGCGGAGACGACGAGCACGGCGGCCGCGGTGACGAACCCGGTGCTGATCCCGGCGGCCCGGCGCAACTCGTAGCGCAGCGGGCGGAGCGGGCTGGGGGCGGGGCGGACGGAGATGGGGGGCGGGAGCGGGGGGAGCTGCGCGGTACGGCCTGCCGTCGCCTCTTCCGTCGTCGCTGCCGTCACATCTTTCGTCGTCGCTGCTGCCGTCCCTTTCGTCGTGGCTTCCGCCGCCCCTTGATCGGTTGCTTCCTGAGCCTCTTCGTTCGCCCCTGTCTTCTTGGCCTCCTGGTGTCCCCTCCCCGGCCAGTCCTCCCTGCCTTCCCTGCCCTCCCTGTCCGTGGGGTCCCCCGCTCCGGGCCCCATGTCACCGATCTCGTCGGCGAGTTGAAGGACGAGGATGCCGTGCCGGAACGCCGTCTCGCCGACGTCGGCGCAGGTACTGCCGTACACCGACAGGCGGTTGCCGCCCTCCTGGACGACCTCGACGGAGCGGTGGGCGTTGCGGGCCTCCCTGGTGAGCAGGGCGGCGAGGCGAGGGGCGTGCGGGGTGCGGACGGCGACGCGTGGCCGCAGCCGGGTGCGGGCGAACTCCTCGGCGTCCTGTTCGGCCACCAGCCTGCCCCCCTCCAGCGTGACGACCCGGTCGGCGATGCGCGCGGCCTCCTTCGGGTCGGCCGTGGTGAGCAGCACCGTGCCGCCCTGGGCCGCGTGCGCGCGGAGCATGTCGTGGAGCCAGCGGCTCTCCCGTCCCGAGAGTCCGTCGGCGGGGTCGTCGAGCAGCAGGGTGTGCGGGTCGGGAAGCAAGGCGCAGGCGAGGCCGAGGCGGCGGTCCATGGCGCGGGAGAGGGTGCCGAGGCGTTCGTCGCGCAGGCTGACGAGGCCGACGGTTTCCAGGACTTCGTCGGCTCGCCGGGCCGGGACGCCCGCAGCGGCGCACAGCATCCTCACATGGCCGCGGACGGTACGGCCCGGATGCCCCGGCAGGTCGCCCAGCAGCACACCGACCTCGCGCGACGGATGGGCGATGCGGTGCAGGGGGCGGCCCCTGAAGTAGGTGATGCCCCGGCCCTGTTGGAGCTCGAGCATCAGCCTGAGCGCCGTGGTCTTGCCTGCGCCGGACGCCCCGAGGAGCACGGTGACGTCGCCCGCGTGGGCTTCGAAGGAGACGTCGTCGAGGGCGGGCGGAAGGCCCTTGCGGGGATTGCTGGTCAGTCCGAAGGCCTGGATCACCCGTAGCAAGATAGCGTGCCATATCCGGTTTTTCGGGCATCGGGGCGCTGCCGGTGACGTGCCTCGGCGTCACACCTCGGGGCGCAGCATCGGGGGGTTGAGGAGCGTGGCCCCGCCGGCCCGGAACAACTGGGCCGGACGGCCGCCCTGGCGCGTGGTCGTGCCGCCGGTGGGCACGAGGAAGCCGGGCGTCCCCGTGACCTTGCGGTGGAAGTTGCGCGGGTCGAGCGCCACGCCCCACACCGCCTCGTAGACCCGGCGCAGCTCGCCCACGGTGAACTCGGGCGGGCAGAACGCCGTCGCCAGCGACGAGTACTCGATCTTGGAACGGGCGCGCTCCACCCCGTCCGCGAGGATCTGCGCGTGGTCGAAGGCGAGCGGCGCCACGGGTTCGCCGTCCCGGTCGTAGCCGCCCTGCTGCAGCAGTTCCTCGACCGGCGCCCAGCGTGCGTTGGCCGCGTCTCCGCCCGCGCGGGGGGCGGGCAGGTCGGGGGCGAGCGCGAGGTGGGCGACGCTGACGACGCGCATGCGCGGGTCGCGCTTGGGATCGCCGTAGGTCGCCAGCTGTTCCAGGTGCGCGCCGTTGTCCTGGGCGGGGACGGACGGGTCGTGCACGGTCAGTCCGGTCTCCTCGGCCAGTTCGCGCGCCGCGGCCTGGGCCAGGTCCTCGTCGTCCCGTACGAAGCCGCCGGGGAGCGCCCACCGCCCCTGGAAGGGGGGTTCGCCCCGGCGCACCGCCAGCGCGCACAGGGCATGCCTGCGCACGGTCAGCACGACCAGGTCCACGGTCACGGCGAAGGGCGGAAAGGCTGACGGGTCGTAGGGCATGCCGCGATCATAGTCGTCTGCCTGACGATAAACACTCCCTTCGTCGGCCGCATCGTGGCCGGTCCGGCATGGTTCGGCTCACGCTTCTCCCCCGGCGCCGCTTCCCTCGGCTACCGGGCCGGGCCACCGGGCGCCACGCCGACGCGTCGCCCTCTTGCCGATCACGTCTCGCCGCTCATCCCTCACCCCCGACCGCCTCGCCGCTACCTGCCTTCCCACCCACCGCCTTCCCGCCGACCGCCTCACCGCCGACCGTCTCACCGGTCGCCGCCCTGCCGGCCGGCCCGTTGCCGGACGGCCCCTTGCCGGACGCCCACGGACGCGTCCCTGCGCCGCGTCCGCTCCCGGGCCCGATGCCGGCTCCCGCTGCCGGTGTCGGGCGGCGGCGCCGCGGGGCCTTCCGCTCCGACGTGCACGACCGTGTCCCGCGGGACTGCGCCACCACCTTGGGGCCGTCGACGGCATCCGGCACCGCCGATTCTCCTGCCTGGCCCTCTGCGCTCCCGCCCTCCCCGCTCCCGCCCTCCCCGCGCTCGTCCTCCCCGCATTCGCCCTCTCCTGGCTCGGCCTCTCCGGATTCGTCCGCCCCGGCCCGGTCGCGGTCGGGCCGTCCCGGGCGCAGGCAGCGGCGCAGGGCCTCCGGGTCCAGTCCCTCGTTGACGGCCTGGTGAAGGAGGCGGGCGAAGAGGTAGTCGGGGTCCGCGCCGAGGGCCATGGCGAGGGCCTCCCTGGCCTCCAGTTCGTCGCCGGTCGACCAGGCGACCCAGCCCGCCAGGGTCAGCGGCGCGGCGGCGTGCTCTCCGTAGGGCCCGACGCAGCGGCGGGCGAGGGCGCGCCAGAGGCGGAGGGCGGGGCCGGCCGCGTCGCCCTCCATCCACTCGGCCGCGCGGTCGCGTGTGGTGCGGTCCTGGAGTCCGATGATCAACGGGGCGGCTTCGTCGTGCGCGAGGAGTCCGTCGTCGCGCCGGTCGGCCGGGGCCGCGCCGGTGACGGCGGGCGCCGCGGCGAGGCGGGTCATGGTCTGCCGGGCGAGTGCCAGCGTCTCCTCGGCCACGGCGCGGCGACCCGCCTCGTCGAGCATCCTGGGGACCAGGGCGGCATTGGCGGCGTCCAGGGCGGCCTCCTGCTCCCGGACTCCGGCCGTCGTCTCCCACGGGAGCAGCCTCGCCCTCAGCTCGCGCAGCGTGCCCCGCACCTGCACACCGGCGTAGGTGGCCGCGGCGGCCAGCACGGAGGTGCCGGGCAGGCCCATGGGCAGCCCTTCGTCCGGGCAGCACGCCTGGTCGTCGCAGCAGTACGACCAGAAGCGGCCGTCCGAGATGCACAGGGCGTCGATCACCGGGATGTCGAGGAGTCCGCACTCGACGCGCAGGTCGTGCGCCAGCGGGCGCAGGCGTTCCATGACCTGCCGGCCCGTTTCCCCGGGTCCCGGCTCCTGGCAGAGGTAGGCGACCATCTCCTCGGGCCGGGCGCCCCGCCGCTCGCTGCCGGCGACCAGGCCGTGCGTGAGCTGCCGGGCAGCGGAGAGCCAGTCCTGCGGATGGGTGGGAATGCCGAGCCTGGCCCGGCCGCCGAACCGGCCGCGCCCGCCCCTGTCGTGCAGGGCGACGAGCACGATGCTGTCCTCGGGCCGGTATCCGAGCAGGTAGGGCAGGGCGTCGGCCAGTTCGGCGGGGGTCCGTAGCGTGACCTGGTGGGCGTCGGCGGATCCGGTGGTTTCGCTGTGATTCGTCATGCGGCGACGATCCCGCGAATCGCGCAATCCCGCTCGAACCTGTGGATAAGTCCGATCAGGGACACGTCACCCTGTGGAGAACCCGTCGTCCGTCCGTCGCGTCCTGTTGTATGGACGCATGGAGCACACGAGCAACGCGGATCTGCGCAGCGACGCCGACGCCGTCCTCGCCCGTCTGGTGGGGGACGCGACCGGCGCCGCACGGCTGCGCGAGGACCAGTGGCGGGCGATCGAGGCGCTGGTCGCCCACAAGCGCCGGGCTCTGGTGGTGCAGCGCACGGGGTGGGGCAAGTCCGCGGTCTACTTCGTGGCGACCTCGCTGCTGCGGGCCCGCGGCAGCGGACCGACCGTGATCGTCTCCCCGCTGCTCGCGCTCATGCGCAACCAGGTCGAGGCCGCGGCCCGGGCCGGCATCCACGCCCGGACGATCAACTCCTCGAACACCGAGGAGTGGGAGTCGGTCCAGGCGGAGATCGCCGCCGGCGAGGTCGACGTCCTGCTGGTCAGCCCCGAGCGGCTCAACAACCCGGACTTCCGCGACCAGGTGCTCCCCCGGCTCGCCGCCGCCACCGGACTGCTGGTGGTGGACGAGGCGCACTGCATCTCCGACTGGGGCCACGACTTCCGCCCGGACTACCGGCGGCTGCGCACCATGCTCGCCGATCTGCCGCCGGGCGTCCCGGTGCTCGCCACGACCGCCACGGCCAACGCCCGGGTCACCGCGGACGTGGCCGAGCAGCTCGGGACCGGCGGCTCCTCGGACGCCCTGGTGCTGCGCGGCCCGCTGGACCGGGAGAGTCTGAGCCTCCATGTGCTGCGGCTGCCGGACGCCGCGCACCGGATGGCCTGGCTCGCCGACCACCTCGACGAGCTGCCGGGCTCGGGGATCGTCTACACCCTCACCGTGGCCGCCGCCGAGGAGGTCACCGCGTTCCTGCGGCACCGCGGCCACACGGTCGCCGCGTACACAGGGAAGACGGAGAACGCCGACCGGCAGCAGGCCGAGGACGACCTGCTGGCCAACAAGGTCAAGGCGCTCGTCGCCACCTCCGCCCTCGGCATGGGCTTCGACAAGCCCGACCTCGGCTTCGTCGTCCACCTCGGGTCGCCGTCCTCCCCGATCGCCTACTACCAGCAGGTCGGACGTGCCGGACGCGGCGTCGAGCACGCCGAGGTCGTCCTGCTGCCCGGGAAGGAGGACGAGGCGATCTGGGAGTACTTCGCCTCCCTCGCCTTCCCCCCGGAGGACCTGGTGCGCCGCACCCTGGACGTCCTGGCGCACGCGGGCGCACCCATGTCGCTGCCCGCCCTGGAACCGCAGGTGGAGCTGCGCCGCTCCCGGCTGGAGAGCATGCTCAAGGTCCTCGACGTGGACGGGGCGGTGCGCCGGGTCAAGGGCGGCTGGGTCGCCACGGGCCGGCCGTGGACGTACGACGCCGAGCGGTACGACTGGGTGGCCCGGCAGCGGAAGGCCGAGCAGCAGGCGATGCGCGAGTACGCGACGACGACGGGCTGCCGGATGGAGTTCCTGCAGCGACAGCTGGACGACGAGGGCGCCAGGCCGTGCGGCCGTTGCGACAACTGCGCGGGCCCCCGATTCGCGGCGGGGACGTCTCAGGCGGCACTGGACGCCGCGCGGGGCGATCTGGGGCGGGCCGGCGTCGAGGTGGAGCCGCGCCGCATGTGGCCGACCGGCCTGCCGGCCATCGGGGTCCCGCTCAAGGGGCGCATTCCGGCCGCGGAGCAGGCCTCGCCGGGGCGGGCGCTGGGACGGCTGTCGGACATCGGCTGGGGCAACCGGCTGCGGCCCATGCTCACGCCGCAGGCGCCCGACGGACCGGTGCCGGACGACGTGGCGAGGGCCGTCGTGGGTGTCCTGGCCGACTGGGCCAAGGGGCCGGGCGGCTGGGCCTCGGGAGCGGCCGACGCCCCGCCGCGCCCGCTCGGCGTCGTCACCGTCGCCTCACGCACCCGGCCCCGGCTGATCGAGTCCCTCGGCGCCCACATCGCGCAGGTCGGCCGCCTGCCGCTGCTGGGCGCGGTCGAGTACGCGGCCGACGCGCCCCGGCTCTCGCGCAGCAACAGCGCCCAGCGGCTCAAGGCGCTCGACGGGGCGCTGACCGTCCCGCCGGCGCTCGCCGCGGCCCTGTCCGAGACGGCGGGCCCCGTGCTCCTCGTGGACGACTTCACGGAGACCGGCTGGACCCTGGCCGTCTCGGCGCGCATGCTGAGACGGGCCGGGGCGCGGGAGGTGTTGCCTCTGGTGCTGGCCGTTCAGGGCTGACCGCGCGTCCCGCCCCGCCCGTGCGGCGGCTTCCCGGGGCATTACCCGAGCCCCACCGGGTACGGATATAAGCCACAGACCTCCCGATAAGGGTCTGTGGCCCCAATTGCTCGTTGCCGCATTCAAGTTCGACAGGAAGAATTGAAGTCCGCTCCCCGCACGGCCCGCCCGTGACCAGGTAGGGCTCTGCTGTGGTGGGCGTCCCCCGAACCCGACCCCGCCCGCAGTGTGGGCGCGTAGCCGAAGGGAGGATCGTGACCTTCGGATTCGCTCCGTCCTCCGCGGCATCCACGTCGACGTCCGCCGACCTGTCCGCCGCAACCGCCAACCCCGTTGCCCGCGTGCTCGAACCCGCGGAATGGGCGGCCGCGGGCATCCCCCTGCTGCGCAACCCCAGGGAAGTCGTCGGCGGGCTGCACGCCCGGCACCGGCCCCGGCCGGCCACCGCCGTCGTCGCGGTCCTCGACCCGGAGGAACGGCTGATCGCCAGCGCCTCGTTCACCCGGCGCCAGGCGCCCGCCGACGGCTGGATGTTCCGCAACGCGCTGCTGGACCAGCTGCGCCGCGTCATCCCGCACGACCTGCGCCGGCGCACGCCGGTGCGCACGGCCGTGCTGCTCTACTGCCGTGAGGGGGACGCGCGTTGGACCGAGGAGGACGGCGCGTGGATGTGGGGACTGCGTGACGCCTGCACCCTGCACGGGCTGCGCTGCGGGGCGTACATCACGCTGACACGCGACGGCTGGCAGGTGCTCGGCGAGGGCCGGGGCGGTCGCCGCCCCCATTCCGCCTCGGCGCCCGAGCCGTTCAGCCTGTCCGAGGCGCCGGCCCCGCTGCCGCGCACCGGCGGAGCCGCCTCCGAGGTCCTGCGCCGCGCGGCTGCCCGCTGACGGCGGGGCATCCGCACACGCCGCCGGGCAGGCTGGGCGTGCTGGGGATGCAGGCGGAAATCCGGGCGGGACGCACATCACCGGCGCGAGCGGAGAATCGCCTGCAACAGGCACGCAAACGCCGCTCCGGCCGACGGCGGCCGACCGTCGTCGGCACCGGCCATGGCAGGCACCGTCTCCCACGGCGGCTCCGGCCCCGTACGGCACGACGACCGGCAAGCCCCCGGATGACGGACGGCGAAGAACGGACTCGAACCACGGTCACCGAGCCGCTCGGTCACCGGACAGCCGACGCCGAACCACGGACCCGGCACACAGCTGCCCCCGCACAAACCACCAGCAGCCCACCGAGGCCGACCCACCGAGGCGCACCGGACGCGTGCGGATCCGCGCGCACGTCGAGCCGCCCTCCGTGCTCGCGCCGCCGCGGCGGCGTTCAGGCCGTCGCCGTGACCCGTCCCGGGCGGGCCGGGGAGCAGGTCAGACGCCCGCGCCCAGCACCGAGTTGATCTTCTGCGGGTCGCCGCAGACGATCAGCAGGGCGCCGGCCCGCCGGAGGGCGAGCGGCAGGGCGGTGGCGGCGACGGAGTCGGAACCGCCGTTGACGGCCACGACGACCACGGGCCGGGATCCTGCGCGGTCCGCCACGGCGGCGTCGGCGTAGAAGACGTCGTCGCGGGCGTCGTGCTGGGCCCAGTAGGACGTCTCGCCGAACGACAGCTCGTGGGCGGCCCACGGATGGAGTTCACCGGTGGTGATCACCAGTACGTCACCCGGAGCGCGGCCGGTCTCCAGCAGCAGGTCGACGGCTTCCTCGGCAGCGTCGAGCGCACCCTCGACCGAGGCCGGGATCAGCTGGATCTGCGGGGTCGCCGGAGCCTGGGCGGAGGCGGCGGCAGGGGCGGCCGGGCCCGAGGGCGCGGCGGTGGCGGTCACGTCGCGCGGCGCGCGCTGCGCCGGCGGCGTGGGCCGGAGAGGCCCGGGACGCCCGGGACGCGGCGGAGCCGCGGGGCGGGGGCCGGGTACGGGACGGGGGGTCGGCGCGGTGCGACCGGTGGCCGGCGTGGCGCGGGGACCCTGGGCACTCTCGTGAATCTGAGGCTCCTCGGGGATGAGAGGCATGAGGTGATGTCTATCAAACGCTGATTCGGCTCGCGCCGGTGGGTGGCACAAACGTGCGATCGGAATCGTCAGAAATCGAAGCCGAGCTGGCCCTCGATCTCCGGAACGTTTCCGTCCGCCCAGGTGCGGGCCTTCTTGAGGTGCCGCCACTGGGGCAGCGCATCAAGATACGCCCACGTGAGTCGGTGGTACGGGGTGGGGCCCCGCTCCGCCAGTGCGGCCTTGTGCACGGGCGACGGATACCCGGCGTTGTCCGCAAAACCGAAGTCTGCATGGTCGATGCCCAGTTCGGCCATCATTTTGTCGCGCTGAACCTTGGCGATCACCGAAGCCGCGGCCACCGCCACGCACGACTGGTCTCCCTTGATCACCGTGCGGACCTTCCACGGCGCACCGAGGTAGTCGTGCTTGCCGTCGAGGATCACCGCGTCGGGCCGGACCGGCAGGCCTTCCAGGGCCCGCACGGCCGCGAGCCGCAGCGCCGCCGTCATGCCGAGTTCGTCGATCTCTTCCGGTGAGGCATGCCCCAGGGCGTACGACGTGACCCAGGCGCGCAGTTCCTCGGCGAGCGCGGTGCGTCGTCTGACCGTGAGCAGCTTGGAGTCGGTGAGGCCCTCGGGGGGCCGGCGCAGTCCGGTGACCGCCGCGCAGACGGTGACCGGGCCGGCCCACGCGCCGCGCCCCACCTCGTCGACACCGGCAATGACCTTCGCTCCGGTCGTGGCGCGCAGGGAGCGCTCGACGGTGTGAGTGGGTGGTTCGTACGGCATGGCGCCCTTAGATTACGCCGCTCGCACACCGCCGCGACACCCCGGTTCGCCGGATCCGCCCGGGGCCCCCGACTGGGCCGGAATCAGCCTTCGACGGGCGCGGCAGCGGCATGACCGACCGGTCGGCCGTCTCCCCGCTCTCCCTGTGGCCCGATTCGCTTGCGCACATCGTCGGCGGGCATACGGCCGCCGCCGGGACGGCGTAGCGGACTCGGGCGCCGCTCAGGCGTCCCCGCCCCCGCGCGCACCTCGCCGCCCGCGGTCCCCCGGTCGGGCTCCTCCCGAATGAGCCGGATCGCCGGCTCTGCCACGCCGGTGAGGACGACCTCGTGGCAGCGCTCCGCCTGCGCGGTGTCGCATTCGTGAACGACGGGGCCGAGGGGCCGTACCGGGTGCGCGTGCGTCGCCGCGCCGGTCAGGCGGTACCCCTCATCCAGCCTGGCAGCGGCTCCGTACGGGCGGTCCACTCCGCCGGCGGCGCCCCCGCCCGGTCCGCGGCGACGATCCCGCCCACGATCGCGCAGGTCGTGTCCACGTCGCCGCCGACCTGCGCGGTCGTCCAGAAGGCCCGCTCGTAGTCGCCGAGCGCCCGCGCCGCCGACCACAGCGCGAAGGGGACGGTGTCATGGGCCGTCGTACGCCGCCCGCAGCCCAGCACCGCGGCGACCGTGGCGGCGTCGCCGTAGTCGAGCATGTCCCGGGCCCGCCGCAGTCCGGCCGCGACGGCGCTCTTGGGGACCAGTGCGATGACGCCGTCCAGGAGCGCCTCCGCGCTCGGCGGGCCGCCCGGGGAGCCCGCCAGCGCGGCGGCAGCGGCGACGGCCATGGCGCCGACCACGGCCTCGCGGTGCTGGTGCGTCGGATAGGCGGAGATCTCCGCCTGATGCGTCGCCTGCTCGGGATCGCCCGCGTACCAGGCGCCGAGCGGAGCGATCCGCATCGCGGCGCCGTTCCCCCACGATCCCTGCCCGTTGAACAGCGCGGCGGACAGTTCGCGCCAGTCCCCGCCCTCCCGGACCAGCCGCAGCAGCCGGTTGACCGCCGGGCCGTAGCCGCGGTCGAAGTCGTGGTGCTCCGCGAAGGAGCGGGCCAGGGCGTCCTGGTCGATGCGCCGGTGGGCGGCGAGGACGGCGACGACCGAGCAGGCCATCTCCGTGTCGTCCGTCCACTGCCAGGGGGCGGGCGGCAGCTCGCGCCGCTGCAGCAGCGGGTAGTTCACCGGCACGAAGAACTGGGAGCCCAGCGCGTCTCCCACCGCGAGTCCGCGGAGGGCGGCCAGGGCACGCTCCAGGCGCTCCTGGGGAGAGGAGTCAGTCATCTTCCCGCCACCCTATCCGGTGATCCCGTACGGCTCGGGATCACGCCAGCGCTCGAACGGCCGGTCGAGCGTGTACTTGCCGTCGTCCCCGAGCAGGAGCATCCGCATCTCGCCGTTGTCCGGATTCGCCAGCGACTCGAACTCGGCGACCGTCCAGTGGAACCAGCGCATGCAGAACAGCCGCATCGCCAGCCCGTGGGTCACCAGCAGCACGTTCGGCGGGTGGTCCGGCGCCTCGAAGCTGCGGTACAGGCTCTCCAGGAAGTTGCCGACGCGGTCGTAGACGTCGGCGCCGCTCTCGCCCTGCGCGAAACGGTAGAAGAAGTGCCCGTACGCGTCCCGGTACGCCTTCTGCAGCCGTACGTCGTCGCGGTCCTGCCAGTTGCCCCAGTCCTGCTCGCGCAGCCGGGGCTCCTCGCGCACGCGTATCAGGCCGGGGTCGAGGTGGAGGGCGCGGAGCGTCTCGTGCGTACGGCGGTACGGGGAGACGTACACGCTGACGCGTTCGCGGCCGAACACCTCGCGCAGCCGTTTGCCCGTCTCCTCGGCCTGCCGCCATCCCCGCTCGGTCAGCGCGAGCGCGTGGTCGGGTTCGCGCTCGTACACGGAGTCGTCGACGTTGCCCGTGGACTCGCCGTGCCGGACAAGGACGATGCGCCGTGGTCGTGCCATGCCGAAACCCTAGATCGAGTGACGGCCCGTCGAGCACTCGTACGGGCCCCATACAGCGTAAGTCACACCCGGCTCACACCGTCCAGCTCGGCTCCAGCTTCACGATGTCGCCGGTCAGGGCCGCGACGTCGGCCTCGGTCTGGGCGCGCAGGGCCAGCCGTTCCACGCGTTCGGTGCGGTACTTGCCGTGCTCGGCGGCCGACCGCCACATCGACAGGACCATGAACTCGTGCCCCGGCGCCTCCGCGAACAGCCCGCGGATCATCCCGGGCGAGCCGGCCATCGCCGGGTTCCAGACCTTCTCCTGCATCAGCGTGAAGTTGTCGACGCGCTCCTCGTGGACCCGGCACAGGGCCACCCGCAGCAGGTCGGCGTCCGTGAACCGCGGTTCGAAGCCGGTCTTCACGTCGAAGCGGTGGTCGAACAGCCTGGCCTGCCGGTCCTTGAAGGTCCCCGACTGGGCCGCCGCGAGCCGGTCGTGCGAGCGGGCCATGAACGAGTCGTAGAACGCCCGGCTCTCCCAGAACGCGAAGATGTGGGCGACCGACGGACGGGCCCGGCTCCAGCCGCCGCCCTGTCCGCGAAACCCCGGCTCCCCCAGAAGCCCCGCCCACTTCCGCTGCCCGCGTTCGAAACCGCGGCGGTCGACCACGGTGCAGCGAATCCACTTGACCAGCACCGCGCCATCGTAAGGCCGCGGGGCGTGGCGCCGGTCACGGTCCGGCCGAGAGGTTGCGCGCGAGGGAGCCCGCGCGCGTGGCAGGATGACAACCGGCTGTGAGCGCCCAGGAGTTCAGACAGCGGGCGAACGGGGAAGGGGCAGGCTGTGAACGGCATGAGCAAGGGCATCCGCAAGGTCGAGATCGCGCTCAGGTGGGACCCGAGCCCGGCGGGGCAGCCGCCCACCGATCTCGACATAGTCGCCGGGACCTACCTGGCCGACGACCCGTACGGCGATCCCGCCTACCTCGTGCACTTCGACAGCCGCTCCCCCGACGGGACGATCACCCTCAACCGGGACAGCAAGGACGGCAAGGGCTTCGGCTGGGACGAGGTCATGACCGTGGAGCTGGACCGGCTCGACGCCCGGTACGCGCGCGTGGTCGTCGGCGTCATCATCCAGCAGCGCCCCGGGCGCCGCACCTTCGTCAGCGTGCTCAACCCGGCGCTGCGCATTCGCGAGGGCTACACGGAGCTGGCCACCGACGACTTCGGCGGCGTCCTCGGGTCCACCGCGGCGCGGATCGCGGAGTTCGTCCGGGGCGAGGGCGGCGCATGGGACCTGCACGCGGGCGTGCACGGCTTCGAGGACGACCCGGTCGCCTTCACCCGCACGATGGGCGCGGCGCTCAAGCCCTGAGCCCGCGCACCGCGTTTCCGTCCCCAAGGAGACTCTCCAAGCCCTCCAGGGAGGATTCCCCAAGGAGAAGGGGGGCGCCGGCAGTACGCCGGCGCCCCCCTTCTCAGGTACTACGGGTCAGCTGCAGCCGCTGGTCGAGCCGCAGCCCTCGCAGATGTAGCAGGAACCGGCCCGCTGCATCTTCGTGCCGCAGGAGAAGCACAGCGGGGCGTCGGCCTGGATGCCCAGCTGCATCTCCACCAGCTCGGCGCTGGTGTGGGCCTGCTTCGGGGCCGGCTTGGCCGCCTCGACGTCGGCCTTCGGGGTGGCGACCGCCTTCAGCTCCTGGGCGCGCGGCGCCGACTGGGCCAGGCCCTCGACGTCGACGTCCTCGTCCAGCGGCTCGTACGAGCCGGTCTCCAGGTGGCGCTGGCGCTCCTCGGCGGAGTGGATGCCGAGCGCGGAGCGCGTCTCGAACGGCAGGAAGTCCAGCGCCAGGCGGCGGAAGATGTAGTCGACGATCGACTGCGCCATCCGCACGTCGGGGTCGTCCGTCATGCCGGCCGGCTCGAAGCGCATGTTGGTGAACTTCGAGACGTAGGTCTCCAGCGGCACGCCGTACTGGAGGCCGACCGAGACCGCGATGGAGAAGGCGTCCATCATGCCCGCGAGGGTCGAGCCCTGCTTGGACATCTTCAGGAAGACCTCGCCGAGACCGTCGTCCGGGTAGGAGTTGGCGGTCATGTAGCCCTCGGCGCCGCCGACGGTGAAGGACGTGGTGATGCCGGGACGTCCCTTCGGGAGGCGCTTGCGGACGGGGCGGTACTCGACGACCTTCTCGACGGCCTCGCGGATGGTCGCCTCGGTCTTCTCCGTGACCTCGGCCTTCTCCTTCTCCTTGGTCTTGGCGGAGAGGGGCTGGCCGACCTTGCAGTTGTCGCGGTAGATGGCGAGGGCCTTGATGCCCATCTTCCAGGCCTCGAAGTAGATCTCCTCGACCTCCTCGACGGTCGCCGTCTCCGGCATGTTGACCGTCTTGGACAGGGCGCCGGAGATCCACGGCTGGATCGCGGCCATCATGCGGACGTGGCCCATCGGGGAGATGGCGCGCTCGCCCATGGCGCAATCGAACACCTCGTAGTGCTCGGGCTTGAGGCTTGGGGCGTCGATCACATTGCCGTGCTCGGCGATGTGGGCGACGATCGCCTCGATCTGCTCCTCCTGGTAGCCCAGGCGGCGCAGGGCCTGCGGCACGGTGCCGTTGACGATCTGCATCGAGCCGCCGCCGACCAGCTTCTTGAACTTGACCAGGGCGAGGTCGGGCTCCAGGCCGGTGGTGTCGCAGGACATCGCCAGGCCGATGGTGCCGGTCGGGGCGATGACGGACGCCTGGGCGTTGCGGAAGCCGTTCTTCTCGCCGAGGCGCAGCACGTCCTGCCAGGCCTCCGTGGCGGCGGCCCAGATCGGGGTGTCCAGGTCGTCCATGCGGACGGCCTCGCCGTTGGCGTCGGAGTGCTGCTTCATGACGCGCTTGTGGGCGTCGGCGTTGCGGGCGTAGCCGTCGTAGGGGCCGACGACGGCGGCCAGCTCGGCGGAGCGGCGGTAGGCGGTGCCGGTCATCAGGGAGGTGACGGCGCCGGCGAGGGCGCGGCCGCCGTCGGAGTCGTAGGCGTGGCCGGTCGCCATCAGCAGGGCGCCGAGGTTGGCGTAGCCGATGCCGAGCTGGCGGAAGGCGCGGGTGTTCTCGCCGATCTTCTCGGTCGGGAAGTCGGCGAAGCAGATGGAGATGTCCATCGCGGTGATGACCAGCTCGACGACCTTGGCGAACCGCTCGACCTCGAAGGACTGGTTGCCCTTGCCGTCGTCCTTGAGGAACTTCATGAGGTTCAGCGAGGCGAGGTTGCAGGACGTGTTGTCCAGGTGCATGTACTCGCTGCAGGGGTTCGAGCCGTTGATCCGGCCGGACTCCGGGCAGGTGTGCCAGTGGTTGATGGTGTCGTCGTACTGGATGCCCGGGTCGGCGCAGGCCCAGGCGGCCTCGGCCATCTTGCGGAACAGGGCCCTGGCGTCGACCTCCTCGATGACCTCGCCGGTCATCCGCGCGCGGAGGCCGAACCTGCCGCCCTGCTCGACGGCCTTCATGAACTCGTCGTTCACGCGGACCGAGTTGTTGGCGTTCTGGTACTGGACGGACGTGATGTCGTCGCCGCCCAGGTCCATGTCGAAGCCCGCGTCGCGCAGGGCGCGGATCTTCTCCTCTTCCTTGACCTTGGTCTCGATGAAGTCCTCGATGTCGGGGTGGTCGACGTCGAGGATGACCATCTTGGCCGCGCGGCGGGTGGCGCCGCCCGACTTGATCGTTCCGGCGGAGGCGTCGGCGCCGCGCATGAAGGAGACGGGGCCGGAGGCGTTGCCGCCGGAGGAGAGCAGTTCCTTGGAGGAGCGGATGCGGGAGAGGTTCAGGCCGGCGCCGGAGCCGCCCTTGAAGATCATGCCCTCTTCCTTGTACCAGTCGAGGATCGACTCCATGGAGTCGTCGACGGACAGGATGAAGCAGGCGGACACCTGCTGGGGCTGGGGCGTTCCGACGTTGAACCAGACGGGGCTGTTGAAGCTGAAGATCTGGTGCAGGAGGGCGTACGCCAGCTCGTGCTCGAAGATCTCGGCGTCGGCGGGCGACGCGAAGTACCCGTGCTCCTCGCCGGCCTTCCGGTAGGTCTTCACGATGCGGTCGATCAGCTGCCGCAGGCTGGTCTCGCGCTGCGGGGTGCCGACGGCACCGCGGAAGTACTTGCTGGTGACGATGTTGACCGCGTTCACCGACCAGAAGCCGGGGAACTCGACGCCACGCTGCTCGAAGTTGACCGAGCCGTCGCGCCAGTTGGTCATGACGACGTCACGGCGCTCCCAGGTCACCTCGTCGTACGGATGCACGCCGGGGGTGGTGTGGATGCGCTCGATACGCAGCCCCTTGCTCGCCTTGGCGCCCTTGACTCGGGAACCTCGTGCCGGACCGCTCGCCGTCTCTGTCATGCCGCCTCCCTGGTACGGGCGAAAACGCCCTGAAGTGCCACGATGTTCCCGTGACACGGTGTTCTGTCCTGTGTTGCGGGGCCCTCGCCGCCACCGCAACAGACCTTCCTCGCCGCCGAGGCGGCCGGACCCGGATCTCGCCTCCGGCTCCGGTCCGCCGTCAGTCGGCGGCGGCCGCGGGCTGGGGGACCTGCCCGGTCCCGTCCGCCCCGCGGTCGTCCTTCCGGCTCCCCTCGCCGGTGTTCCCGCTGGTGTCTCCGCCGGTGTCCCGGCCGGCGCCCTCGTCGCCGCCGGCGAAGTCCTCCGGCCGCTGCCTGAGTTCCGCGATCGCCGCCTCGAAGTCCTCGAGCGACTCGAACGCCCGGTAGACGGACGCGAACCGCAGGTAGGCGACGAGGTCGAGCTCCTGGAGCGGGCCGAGTATGGCCAGACCCACGTCGTGGGTGGTCAGCTCGGCGCTCCCGGTGGCGCGCACCGCCTCTTCGACCCGCTGGCCGAGCTGGGCGAGCGCGTCCTCGGTGACGGGCCGGCCCTGGCAGGCCTTGCGCACGCCGTTGATGACCTTGGTGCGGCTGAAGGGCTCGGTGACCCCGGACCGCTTGACCACCATGAGCGAGCACGTCTCCACGGTCGTGAAACGACGGGAGCAGTCGGGGCACTGGCGACGTCTGCGGATGGACGTGCCGTCGTCGGTGGTCCGACTGTCGACGACGCGGCTGTCGGGGTGCCTGCAGAAGGGGCAGTGCATGGTTCCGAACCCTCCTCACAGCAGACTCAACAGCCTCAACAGACCCTTGGGCCCCTCGAAGCGAGCACCAGCATAGGCGATGACCTTCGGCCCGGAGACCATGGGGACCACAAGTTCTGGGCTGCTGTAGCCATCCAACCACTAGATGTGGGGATCGGCCCGTACGGGAGCACTGTCCCGCGTGTCGCCGGGGCGACACGGGCCGCGACCGGTCACACGATGTCGACGACCCGCCACGCGTGCGTAGGCAACGCGTGTGCGGTTGCGGAGATACGGTGAGCGCCGCAGGGAGGAGGCGTGGGAAATCCCGCGCTACGGGGGCCGGTGCTCGGTCCGCGCGACGCCTGATGGCAGACTGGGCGCCGCCCCCACGAGGGAGCGACCCGGCGGTGAAGAGTACAGCAATGGACGCATTTGTCCGCGGGTGCCGTCGGTAGCACATACACCCAGGCACGTGGTCACGTAAGCGAATTCGCGGTTTTTCACTCGAACGTGTGTTTGGCGCAACCTTTCGAAACCATCTACCGTTGTCCAGCAGGGAGACCATCGAGAGGGGCCGACGTGACCACCACCGCAGACAGTGCCGCCATCACCGCCCAGGACCGCTCCCAGGGCCGACTCGAGCCGGTGCATGCGATGAACGAATCCGTGAATCCCGAGGGGCACAAGCGCTCCCTGCCGGGCCGACCTCCAGGCATCAGGGCGGACAGCTCCGGGCTCACCGATCGGCAGCGCCGGGTGATCGAGGTCATCAGGGACTCCGTGCAGCGCCGGGGCTACCCGCCGTCGATGCGGGAGATCGGCCAGGCGGTCGGCCTGTCCAGCACGTCCTCCGTGGCGCATCAGCTGATGGCACTGGAGCGCAAGGGCTTCCTGCGCCGCGACCCGCACCGCCCCCGCGCCTACGAGGTGCGCGGCTCCGACCAGGCAGCCTCCGTGCAGCCCACCGACACCGCGGGCAAGCCGGCCGCGTCCTACGTCCCGCTGGTCGGCCGGATCGCCGCCGGTGGCCCGATCCTCGCCGAAGAGTCGGTGGAGGACGTGTTCCCGCTGCCCCGGCAGCTGGTCGGCGACGGCGAGCTGTTCGTGCTGAAGGTCGTCGGCGACTCCATGATCGAGGCCGCGATCTGCGACGGCGACTGGGTCACCGTGCGGCGCCAGCCCGTCGCCGAGAACGGAGACATCGTGGCCGCGATGCTCGACGGCGAGGCCACCGTCAAGCGCTTCAAGCGCGAGGACGGCCACGTGTGGCTGCTCCCGCACAACTCCGCGTACGAGCCGATCCCCGGCGACGACGCGACGATCCTCGGCAAGGTGGTGGCAGTCCTGCGGCGCGTCTGACGCCTGCAGCGGGCGGCCGTCGTCCCCTCGGCCGCCGCCCTGCCCTGACCGGGCCCCGGGACCCCTGCGCCGGTTCCGGGGTCTGCTTTTGCGGCTGAACCGGCGCCGCTCCCGCGGACCTGTTTGACGGCCGTAGTGGTTGCTCAAGCGACGGGCGCGGAGGGCGCCGCCGCGTTCACTGCCCGTCAGCCGTTGCCTTGGCGTCGATCGCGGCCAGCGACTTCCGTACCTGGTTGGGGTCCGTCGTGTACCAGAAGTCGGGCAGGGACGCCTTGAGATAGCTGCCGTACCGGGCCGTGGCCAGCCGCTGGTCCAGCACCGCGACCACGCCGCGGTCCCCCGACGCCCGTACGAGACGGCCGGCGCCCTGCGCCATCAGCAGCGCCGCGTGGGTGGCGGCCACCGCCATGAAACCGTTGCCCCCGGCCTCCTCCACCGCCTTCTGGCGGGCGCTCATCAGCGGATCGTCCGGGCGCGGGAACGGGATCTTGTCCATGACGACCAACTGGCAGCTGGGCCCGGGCACGTCCACGCCCTGCCACAGCGACAGCGTCCCGAACAGGCACGTCCTGGGATCGGCCGCGAAGTTCTTGATCAGCTCACCTAGGGTCTCCTCGCCCTGGAGCAGGATCGGGTACTCCGGGATGCGGGTGCGCAGCTCCTCGGCCGCGAGCTGGGCGGCCCGCATCGAGGAGAACAGGCCGAGGGTCCGGCCGCCCGCCGCCTGGATCAGCTCCGTCAGCTCGTCCAGCATGTCGGCCCGGTCGCCGTCCCGCGCGGGCCGGGCCAGATGCTTGGCGACGTAGAGGATGCCCTGCTTGGGGTAGTCGAACGGCGAGCCGACGTCGACGCCCTTCCACTGCGGCAGATCCTCGCCCTCCATGCCCTCCGGGCCCAGGCCGAGGGAGGCGCCGACACCGTTGAAGTCGCCGCCCAGCTTGAGCGTCGCCGAGGTGAGGACCACCGAGCGGTCGGCGAAGAGCTTCTCCCGCAGCAGGCCCGAGACGGACATCGGGGCGACCCGCAGCGAGGCCCCGAAGCGGTCGTGCCGCTCGTACCAGACGACGTCCCACTCCGAGCCGTGGGTGATCCGCTCCGCCACGTCGTGCACGGACTCCACGGAGGCCAGCGCCTGCTTGCGGACCGCGTCCTCGTCCTCCACGGACCGGTCACGCGTCGCGCCGATCGCCGAGATCACCGTGCGACAGGCGTCGCGCAGCGCCGTGAGGGCGTAGCCGAGATCCTCGGGGATCTCCTCCAAGCGGCCCGGCAGGGCCAGCTCCATCAGCCGCTCGAAGCCCTCGGCGGCGGTCTGGAGCTGGTCGGCGGCCTTCTCGTTCACCAGCTTCGCCGCGCGCCGCACCGCCCGGTTGACCTGCCCCGGGGTCAGCTCGCCGGTGGCGACCCCGGTGACCCGCGAGACCAGCTCGTGCGCCTCGTCCACGATCAGCACCTCGTGCTGCGGAAGGACCGGCGCGCCCTCGATGGCGTCGATCGCGAGCAGCGCGTGGTTGGTGACGACGACGTCGGCGAGCTTGGCGCGCTCCCTGGCCGTCTCGGCGAAGCACTCGGCGCCGTACGCGCATTTGCTTGCGCCCAGGCACTCGCGCGAGGAGACCGACACCTGCTGCCAGGCGCGGTCCGAGACGCCCGGCGTGAGGTCGTCGCGGTCGCCGGTCTCCGTCTCGTCGGACCAGTCGCGCAGCCGGAGCAGATCCTGGCCGAGCCTGCTGGTGGGCGCCGCGGCCTCGAACTGGTCGAACAGCCCTTCCTCCTCGTCCTGCGGGACGCCCTCGTGGAGGCGGTGCAGGCACAGGTAGTTCGACCGGCCCTTGAGCATCGCGAACTCCGGACGGCGGCGCAGCAGCGGGTGCAGGGCCTCGACCGTGCGGGGCAGGTCCCGTTCCACCAGCTGGCGCTGCAGCGCGAGGGTCGCCGTCGCGACGACGACGCGCTCCCCGTGCGCCAGGGCGGGCACCAGATAGCCGAGCGACTTTCCGGTGCCGGTGCCCGCCTGGACCAGCAGATGGGTTCCGTCGTCGATGGCCTGGCCGACGGCTTCCGCCATGGTCACCTGACCGGGGCGCTCCATGCCGCCGACGGCTGCGACGGCGGCGTGCAGGAGTTCGGGGAGTGAGGGCTTCGTCATAGCTCGACCACCCTACGGCCCGCCACTGACAATGAGGTCATCGCGCGCTACAGGAGGTGCCGCAGGGACCGGTCGCGGATCATCAGCGCGGCCCGCTTGCCGGGCAGCTCGACCTCGGCGGCGAACCGGAAGCCGGCGCCGAGGAAGGCGGCCACGGACGGGACGTTGCGCACGTCCGGCTCGGCAAGGACGCGGGCGCACGCCGGCCGGTGCGCGAACACCAGATCGGCGACGGCCCTGAGCAGGCAGGCGCCCACGCCCCGCCCCCGGTCGGCGGCTTCCCCGATGAGCAGGTGAACGCCGGTGTCGTGCGGGCGGGCGGGGCAGTGCCGGGCGAGCGGGTCCAGGTCGGCGCGGTAGATCTCCCAGTAGCTCATCGGCGTGCCGTCGAGGACGCCGAGGCAGGGCACGCTGCGTCCGTCGCCGTCGAGCCGGGTCCGCAGGTGTTCCTCGGTCCGGCGCTCGGGCCCGGCCAGCTCCCAGAACTCGGCGACCGCCGGGTCGTTCATCCAGCGGGCGACGAGGGGGAGGTCGTCCGGGAGGCGTACGGGAACGAGGCGGAAGGCGCCGAGGGGGGTGGGGGCCGGGCTCCACTCGCCCACCTGGTCGAGCAGGGCCTCGGGGGCCGGCGGAAGGACCGGGAGGCCGCGGGGGACGGCGTACCGCGGCGCGCCGGCCTCGGCAGCCTCGACGGCCTCCACGGCCTCGGTGGCCTTCGCCGTCTCGGCGGTCTCGGTGGTCTCGGCGGCCTGCGCGGCGAGGAGGGCGGCGAGTTCGCCGGGCAGGCCCAGGTCCAGCGTGTCCTCGGTGTCGGGGCTCGCGTCGGTGGGGGGCACGGAGGGCTCCTCTCGAAGGGGTCAGGGGCGGAGCGGGTTGGCGACGGCGACGTAGACGGACTGGGTGTCGACGGGGCCGACGAGTTCGTCGAGGCCGTGCAGCCGGGTCAGCAGGTTCGCCTTGCAGCGCAGGACCGGCGCGTCGAGCAGCCGGGCGGGCAGCGGGGTGCGCAGCCGGCGGGGCCCGGTGGCCGCCCCTTCGAGGAACCGTCGGAAGGCGGCGAGCAGCAGCCGCTCGTCGGCGAGTCGCTGCGCCCCGAACGCGCCGATCAGGCCGAACACGTTGTTGATCGCCAGGTAGTACACGAACCGTTCGTCGGCGACCTCGTCCGGGACGAAGGTGTCGCTGCGGGCGCCGATGCCCGGCAGCCGGGACTCCAGGTCCGCGCGCCGGGACTCGCGGAAGTAGTAGCCCTGGTTGTCGCGGTAACGGCCGCCCGCGGGCCAGCCGTCGCCGTCCAGCAGGACGAGGGTGTTCTGCTGATGGGCCTCCAGGGCGACGCCCGCCTCGGCGTCCAGCCAGAGAACGGGGCGGACGACCTGTTCCAGGTAGCGCAGGAACCACTCGGCCGTGACGGCTTCCCGTGGCCGCCCGGTCCGGGCCGCCAGCCGCGTCACCGCGCGGGCGAGCCGGGAGCCCGGTGAGGCGAGGGGGCCGGGGGCGGTGAGTGCGGCGACGCAGGTGACGTCGTCGGCCGGGGAAAAGGGGTTGTGCCGGATCATCACGTCGAGTCCGGGCACGGGGCCGCCGTCGGGTCCGTCGACGGCGAGCCAGGCCGGGTCGCGCACGATGTCGAAGCCGGGGTGCGCGGCCCGCCACCGCCGGGACAGGCCGCCGCGCAGCAGCCGGTGGACCTCGACGCCCCGGTGCAGTTCCTTGCGCAGGTGCTCACGCCGGGAATTGGTGATGCGCAGCCCCAGGGAGAGCTTGAGCATGGCCGGGGCATGGGTCCGGTGGACGGTGCGGACCGAGGAGGTGGGGTGCCAGGGGGAACCGTGGGCGCCCAGGTCGCGGAGCAGCCCGGCGTCGAGGAGGGCGGCGGTCTCGGGGCGGTGCCGGACCTCGCGTGCCTGCCAGGGGTGCAGGGGCAGGGCGGCGTACCCGTCGGGCAGGGGGAGGCCGTCTCCGGCGAGGCGGGCGGTCAGGTCGGGGGCGGGGACGGTTCGGCCGCCCTCGGTCCAGGCCGAGTCGGTGGCGAGGGCGCCGGGTGCGACCGCCATCCAGTGCAGGGGGAAGGAGCCGCGCAGCTCGGGCGAGTACCGGCGGGCCTCGGCCTCGGTCAGGCCCTCCCGGCTCTTGGGCGCGGGGTGCAGCGGGTGGCCGAGCAGCAGCGCCTGTTCCGCCGCGAGGAAGCGGTCGACGGGGTCGGGTCCGCGGTCGCCGAGGAAGGCTGCCGTACGGCGGACCGAGTCGGCGACGCGGGCGACGAGGTCGGCTCCCGCACCGCCGTCCGGGTGCTCGCGGGCGAGCAGGGCGGCGAGGGCGACGGCGTCGAGCGGCGGGGCGCAGGCGGCGCCTGCCGGGGAGGGCGGGCCGAAGCGGTGCAGACCTGTGGGGGACCAGTGGCGCACCGGGACGCGCAGGGCGGTGCCGCTGGCGGGCAGGGGGACGTGCAGCACGCCGTCGTGCGGCGCGGGCAGACCGGTCTCGCGCACCCAGCAGCGCAGCAGGTTCTCCACGGCCGCCGCCTGGGCCGCGGCGTGTGCGTCGGCGCCGTCCGGACCGCTGCGCTGTCCGGGAGCCTGCCGGTCGGTGGCGGGTCGGGGGATCGGGGTGGCGGTGGTGATCAAGCGGGGTCCTTGAGGAGGTGGGGGGGTGGTCGGTGGTGAGTGGCCGCCGGTCGGCGCGCCACCGCGGCTGGGAGGTGGCCGGCCGATCCGGCGCCGTTGTGGCCTGCTCTTCGCCGGTGATCGGGGCGGCAGCAGCGGTACGACGCCATGGCGCACTCCGACGACCGGGGCCCCGGCGCGGCGCTCCCGGTGGGCGGCGGCCGGCGTCGGAGCGTGCGGGGCAGGGGCAGTCCTGGCCGTCGTACCGGCAGCAGCGGCCGGCCGGCGGGCACGGCATGTGTGGACCGGTCGCCGCGGCAGACGCGTCGGACCGGCTGCCGCGCCGCAGGTCGGAACTGTCGGCGGGGCGGTCCGGTACGCGGTCGCCGCGCTGGACGACGACGGCATCCACCGCCTACGACGGCGACCACCGCAGCCGGCTCCCCCGCTCCCCCGACGCGCACGCGCGCACCCGGCGACCCCTCGCGCCGGGAACCTCGGCAGCCGCCCCGCGCGGGAGCCGCCCTCGCCCGGCGCCACCCGGTCGGGCACGCGCGAGCACGCGCGGATGTCCGGGACTTCGGGGACCGCGTCTCGTACGGCCGGGCGCCGATGGCCCCACCCCGAAGGTCCGGCGTCGCAGACCGCACGCGTCCGTGGGGCCGGTGCGGGCGCCGGTCGGCGACGGAGCGTCCCCTCGGTCACGTCACGGCTCCCGTCCTCGCGCTGCGGGGGCCGTGCGCCGGTCGCTCACGCCGCCCGGGCACGGGAGCGCGGCCCCGGGCCCCACCGCTACAACAGCCGTCCGCCCGCCGGGTTACGGGCGAGGACAAGATCCCCGGCCGAGGTCCCGACCGTGATCCCGGCCGGGATTCCGGCCGTCCGCCGCACGGACCGCCAGGTCAGACGGCTTGTATCCGAACCGTTGCCGTTCCGTCGGAAGTCCCCCACAGCGAGCGCATAGTGTGAGGTGCCGTTCCCGGACGGCCGTGTGTTCCGGCCGGAGCCCCATGGGTTCGGTCCGGGATCTCAACTGCCGCGCCGATCAGTCCACATCAGTTCGTCCACATCAGGGGGAGAAGCACCATGCGATCCACACGGCCGTCGTTCACCGCTCGCCGCGAGAGGGGCGCGCGCCGCAGAACCTCCCCCGTGCTGGGCGCCGTTGCGCTGGCCTCCGTGCTCGCGCTCACCGCCACGGCGTGCGACTCGGGCGGCTCCGAGGCGGACGCCCAGGCGTCGGCCTCCTCGGTGGCGGGGGGCGACGGCAAGATATCGATCCCCGACGACCTGAAGGACCGCCTCAAGGAACACGGGATCGACCTGGACAAGTGGCGGGACGGCGCCTGGAAGGACTGGGACCGGCAGGACTGGCTGCGCGAGGCCGAGGACTTCGTCAACCCGATCATCGAGGACCTCTGGGACCCGGACCGGATGCGCGAGGCCGAGGAGCCGGAGCAAGAGGTCGACGAGGGCGACATCTCCGGTGACCAGGGCGTGACCGACCCGGAGCCGCAGCCGGTGGAGGCGCAGCCCGTTCCGGCCTCGTACCACGCCAACGTCCCCGAGGCGGGCAAGGTGTTCTTCGACGC
The DNA here is from genome assembly GCF_040611575.1 of Streptomyces sp. NPDC006610. NCBI lineage: Bacteria > Bacillati > Actinomycetota > Actinomycetes > Kitasatosporales > Streptomycetaceae > Streptomyces > Streptomyces sp. NPDC006610. The sequence goes on along the minus strand of NZ_JBEXOP010000027.1, from coordinate 824 downwards.
TCCGGGCGGGACGATGGTCTGCTCGGCGACGGTCGTGGCCGACCCCGCCAACCCGGGCAAGTCCAACCTGGTGTGGACGGCGGGCCATTGCGTGCACGCCGGCAAGAGCGGCGGCTGGTACCGCAACATCGCGTTCGTGCCGTCGTACAACGACTCGGGCATGACGGCCGAGCAGCTGCAGAGCGCGGCCAAGGAGCAGGTCGCTCCGCACGGCGTCTGGTGGGGCGACTGGGTGCAGACCTCCGACCAGTGGATCGAGCAGGGCGGCGCGACGGGCGGCGACGGCGCCGCGTACGACTTCGCCGTGCTGCATGTGACGCCGGAGGAGGGCAGCGGCGGCAAGTCGCTGGAGGAGACGGTCGGTTCGGCCCTGCCGGTGGACTTCGCCGCGCCGTCCGCCGCCGAGACGGACAGCGTGACCGCGACGGGCTACCCGGCGGCGGCGCCGTACGACGGGCAGACGATGTACCAGTGCCAGGACAAGCCGGGACGGCTGTCGCTGAAGGCGTCGGACCCGACGATGTACCGCATCGGCTGCACGATGACCGGCGGTTCCTCCGGCGGCGGCTGGGTCGCCACGGGCTCGGACGGCAAGCCGGCGCTGGTGTCCAACACCTCGATCGGCCCGGTGACCGGCGGCTGGCTGGCCGGTCCGCGCCTCGGCGAGGAGGCCAAGGGCGTGTTCGACGCGGTGAGCGGCAAGTTCGCCGGGCAGTGACCGGCCGACGGTGGCATGCGGAAGGGCTGCCGCGAAGCCGGCGAGTGGCCCGGCTACTACCAGACCCCGCTCATCTCGCCGCCCGCCTGGCTTGAGCGCCAGTACC
>NZ_JBEXOP010000026.1:0-113665 GCF_040611575.1 Streptomyces sp. NPDC006610 | reverse complement strand
CGCGGGGGGGGGGGGGGGGGGGGGGGGGGCGGCGGGGGGGGGGGGGGGGGGGGGGGGGGGGGGGGGGGGGGGGGGGGGGGGGGGGGGGGGGGGGGGGGGGGGGGCGCCGCCGCCCCCCCCCCCCCCCCCGCCGCGGACGATCGTTTTCCGCCGTGGGGCGGGGTGTTGTTCCGGGGGTCGGTACGCCGGCCCGGTACGGCTGCGGTGCGCCCTTACGCCGGTCGTACGGCCCCAGCGCGCCGGCGCGCCGGCGCCGCTACGCCGGCCGGGACGGGCACGGCACGTCAGTACGGCCACATCGGCGGGTCCGTGACGAAGTGGCCGCCGAGGTAGGCGTGCGCCTCCTCCGCCGGGTCCAGCTCGCCCTGCTCGGCGACGAGCTTGTCCGCGAAGACCTCGGAGTCGTCCTGCGGCTCGTAGCCGAGCGCCCGCGCGGACGACAGGTCCCACCACAGGCGGGTGTTGGCGGACGAGCCGTAGACCACGGTGTGTCCGACGTCCTGGGCGGTCAGCGCGGCGTGGAAGAGGCGGGCGCCGTCGGCCGGGCTCATCCACAGCGACAGCATCCGCACGCCGGTGGGCTCCGGGAAGCAGGAGCCGATGCGCACGGAAACGGTCTCCAGGCCGTGCTTGTCCCAGTACATCTGGGCGAGGTCCTCGCCGAAGCACTTGGACAGGCCGTAGAAGGTGTCCGGGCGGCGCGGGGTGTCGACCGGGACCAGCGGGTCGTCGCCCTGCGGCCGGGGCGTGTAGCCGACGGCGTGGTTGGAGGAGGCGAAGACGATGCGGCCGACGCCCTCCTCGCGGGCGGCCTCGTACAGGTTGTACGTGCCCGCGATGTTCGCGGCGAGGATCTTCTCGAAAGAGGCTTCCAGGGAGATGCCCGCGAGGTGGATGATCGCGTCGACGCCCCGTACGGCCTCCCGCAGCGCCGCCTTGTCGGCGAGGTCGGCGACGATCGCGTCCGGCTCGCCGTCGATCGGCCGCACATCGAGCAGCCGCAGCTCGTAGCCGTACGGGGGGAGCAGGTCCCGCATCAGGGTGCCGAGCCCGCCGGCGGCGCCGGTGAGCAGAACGGTGCGGGGAGCGGGCATCCTCGGGTCTCCTTGGTTCGGCAGTCGCCAACTTGGACGCAATTCACAAGTGTGGACACGCTAGGGAGCGGTGCCGCTCCACGTCAAGTGTCGGCCGGATGCCGGATTCCTGTGGTGCGTGCACGTGACTGCGCTTGACCGGCCCCGAAGGGGCACCTTAGCGTAGGCGCGTTCAGAGATATGGACACCGATCATAATCGTGGATTTCAGCGACTCCAGGGAGAGCCCGTGACGCCATCTCCGCTCGCCGCCCGACTCAGCGTCCCCAGCGGGCCCCTGTTCTTCCCCGTCACCGCCTACGCCCCCGACGGCTCGCCGAACCTCGACGCCTACCGCGCCCATGTGCGCCGGGGGGTCGAGGCGGGCGCCGCCGCCGTCTTCGCCTGCTGCGGCACCGGGGAGTTCCACGCGCTCACGCCCGAGGAGTTCCAGGAGTGCGTGCGGGCGGCGGTGGAGGAGACACGGGGGCGGGTGCCGGTCGTCGCGGGCGCCGGCTACGGGACCGCGCTCGCCGTGCGGTACGCGCGCCTGGCGCGGGAGGCGGGCGCGGACGGGCTGCTCGCCATGCCGCCGTACCTCGTCGTCGCCGGGCAGGAGGGGCTGCTGCGGCACTACCGGGAGCTGGCCGCGGCCACCGACCTGCCGGTGATCGTCTACCAGCGGGACAACGCCGTGTTCACGCCGGGAACGGTCGTCGAACTCGCCCGCACCGAGGGCGTCGTCGGTCTCAAGGACGGCCTCGGCGACCTCGACCTGATGCAGCGCATCGTGAGCGCCGTGCGCACCGAGGTCCCCGGCGACTTCCTCTACTTCAACGGGCTGCCCACCGCCGAGCAGACCCAGCTCGCCTACCGGGCGATCGGCGTCCCGCTGTACTCCTCCGCCGTGTTCTGCTTCGCCCCCGAGATCGCCCTCGCCTTCCACCGCGCGCTCGGCGACGGCGACGAGGACACCGTGCGGCGGCTGCTGGACGGCTTCTTCCGGCCGTTCGTCGAGCTGCGCGCCCAGGGCCGCGGGTACGCTGTCGCGCTGGTCAAGGCCGGGGTGCGGCTGCGCGGGCTGGACGTCGGGGAGGTGCGGCCGCCGCTGCACGAGCCGGGCGAGGACCATGTGAAGCGACTCGCCGAGCTGATCGAGCGCGGATACGCGCTGCTGGAGGAGGGCACGCAGTGAAGACGTCCGCTTTCGTCTACCCCTGGGACGTCAACGGGGACCCGGGAGCGGCGAGGACCATCGCCCGCACCGGCGTGGGGCGGGCGACCCTGGCCGCCGCCTACCACTCCACGCGGGCGCTGACGCCCCGGCACCCGCGGTACCGCATCGTCACCGCCGAGCACGCCGCCGTCCTCTACCCGCCGGGGCCCGGCTGGGAGGGGCGCCCGCTGCGGCCGTACGAGGCCGGAGACTGGGCGCCCGGCGACGCGTACGGGGAGGCCGCCGCCGCGCTCGCGGACGCCGGTCTGGAGGTGCACACCTGGGTCGTCCTCGCGCACAACTCCCGCCTCGGCGCGGAACATCCGGGAACCTCGGTCGTCAACGCCTACGGCGACCGCTACCCGTGGGCGCCCTGCATCGCGCAGCCCGCCACCCGCGCCTACCTGGTCGACCTCGCCGCAGAGGCGGCCGTACGGCCCGGGGCGCGCGGCACCGAACTGGAGTCCCTCGGCTGGTACGGGCTCGCCCATCTGCACGCCCACGACAAGATCGGCGGGGTCGGGCTCGGCGACGCCGGGCAGTACCTGATGTCGCTGTGCTTCTGCCCGGACTGCCGGGCCGGGTACGAGGCGCACGGCCTCGACGCCGGCGACCTGGCCGTCGCCGTGCGCACCGCGCTGGAGCCGGTGTGGCAGGGGGCGCCGTCCGACGGGGGGTGGGCCGGCGTCGAGAAGCTGCTCGGCACGGCCACGGCCGCCGCCACCCGCGCCTTCCGGGACGCCGCCGCGCGCTCCCTCCAGGAGGCGGCGGTGGCCGCGGTGCGCGCCGCCGCGCCCGAGGGCTTCCAGGTCCTCCTGCACGCGGACCCGGTGTCGTACCACTGCGGGGCCAACGCGGGCGTCGACCCCGCGCACATCCTGTCCGTCGCGGACGGCGTGGTCGTGCCCTGCACGGGCGGCGCGGGCCTGTTGACGCCGTTCGCCGAGCAGCGCCGCGCGGGCGCCGTGCTCGCCGCCAACTTCACGGTCGTCTCCGGCATGGGCGGCAGCCCCGCCACCCTGGCCGAGGACGCCTCCCGCGCCCGTGACCTGGGCGCGACGGAGCTGCGGCTGTACCACGCCGGGCTGGCGTCGGACGCGGACCTGAAGGCGGTGCGCCGGGCGCTGGCCGGACTGTGAACCACGCAGGCCCGCCCGGGGGTTCGGGCGGGCTGTGAACCACGGCGCCGGGCCGGGCGGTCGGCCGGGCCGGCCCCTCGTGCCGACGACGCGGCCGTCTCGCGATGACTTTCCGGGCTTTCGGCGGTCTGCCTCACAAGTGCACGTACCCGTGAGGAGACACCGATGACCGACACCATCCCGGACCTGGGTCCGCAGACCCGCGTGCTGGCCCGGCTCGCCGAGCGGGTGACCGACGAGCAGCTCGCGCACCCGACGCCCTGCCCGGACTACGCGGTGCGCCACCTGCTGGGGCACCTGGCCGGCCTCGCCGTCGCGTTCCGGGACGCCGGGCGCAAGGAGCTGGGGCCCACCACCGACACGCCCCCGGACGCCGCTCTGCCGGACGTCGGGCCCGGCTGGCGGGAGGAGCTGCCCAAGGCCCTCGACGAGCTGGCGCAGGCGTGGCGCGATCCGGCCGCCCGGACGGGCATGACGCGCGCCGGCGGGGTGGATCTGCCCGGCGCGGTCGCCGGGGCCGTCGCGATCGACGAACTGGTCGTGCACGGCTGGGACCTGGCCGTCGCCACCGGCCAGGCCTACGACCCCGACCCGGCCGCCCTGTCGTCGGCGCTCGCCTTCCTCGCCGAGTCCGCCGGCGACCCCGGCCGCGACGCGATCTTCGGCCCCGTCGTCCCCGTGCCGCCCGGAGCGTCCGACCTGGACCGCGCGATCGGGCTGAGCGGACGCGACCCGGGGTGGACCCCGACCCCGCAGGGGGCATAACACCTGCTCACGCCCCTGTCCCGGCCCGGCCTCGGCCGGGCCTTTTCCGTGTCCAGGGGGCGTCGCCCCAGGTCTCGATCGCGTGTCATCCCCACTTCCTTTGTCCGAAGCATTGACGAAACACAGACCCCCTCCTACCTTCAACGCGTCGTACTTCGTACGTCATATATGAGACGCGATACGCGATCCGACGCGAGATCCGAGAGGCGCGCATGACCTCTGTGCCCACGCCGATCCCCTCACGCACGCAGTACGTGCTGGAGGAGATCAAACGCCGCATCCTGACCGGGCAGTTGACGCCCGGGCAGGCCCTGGTGGAGACCGAGCTCGCCGCTCAGTTCGGGGTGTCCAAGACCCCGGTGCGCGAGGCACTGAAGACCCTGGCCGGCACCGGACTGGTGGTCATGAGCCAGTACAAGGGCGTCACGGTGCGCATGGTCGACGCAGACATGGCGCGCGAGGTGTACGACGTGCGGCTGCTGCTGGAGCCGGAGGCCCTGCGGCGCAGCGTGCGGCGCGGCGCGTCCCTGGAGGCGGCGCGCAACGCGCTGAGCCTGGCCGACGAGGCCACGGACACCGCCGAACGCTCCCTGGCCAACCGCGAGTTCCACCGCGCCCTGTACGTGCCCTGCGGCAACCCGCTGCTCGGCCGGATGCTGGACGAGGTCCGCGACCAGGCCGCCCTGGTCTCCGCGGTCGCCTGGGCCGCGAGCCCGTCCTGGGACCGGGAGGCCAGCGAGCACCGCGAGATACTGCGGCTCGCCCTCGCCGGGGACGCGGACGGCGCCGCACGCGCCCTCCACGCGCACATCGCGTCGTTCGTCGAGCGGGCCTTCCCGGATGCGGGAGTCATGGCCCAGGGAGAGGACGGTCAGGAATGACAACGACGTTCGAGACCCAGCGGGCGGCACTCGCCGACGTGGTCGCGATCCCGGTGACCCCGTTCGCCGAGGACGGGTCCGTCGACGAGGGCGTCCACCGGGCTCTGCTGCGTCGTCTGCTCGACGGCGGGATCAGGACCCTCACGCCCAACGGCAACACCGGCGAGTTCTACGCCCTCAGCCCCGAGGAGCGCCGCCGGGTCACCGAGATCACCGTGGACGAGGCCGGCGACCGGGGCGTGATCCTGGTCGGCGTCGGCCACGACGTGCCGACCGCCGTCGCCTCCGCCCGGCACGCCCGGGACCTGGGCGCGCAGATGGTGATGGTGCACCAGCCGGTCCACCCCTACGTCTCGCAGAGCGGCTGGGTCGACTACCACCGCGCCGTGGCTCAGGCCGTGCCCGAGCTGGGCGTCGTGCCGTACATCCGCAGCGCGCAGCTCACCGGCGCCCGGCTCGCCGAACTCGCCGACGCCTGCCCGAACGTGATCGGCGTCAAGTACGCGGTCCCGGACGCCGCCCGCTTCGCCGCGTTCGCCCGGGACGCGGGCCTGGACCGGTTCGTGTGGGTGGCCGGGCTCGCCGAGCCGTACGCCCCCTCCTACTTCTCCGCCGGCGCCACCGGCTTCACCTCCGGGCTGGTCAACGTCGCCCCGGCCGTCTCGGTCAACATGATCGAGGCGCTGCGCTCGGGCGACTACCCGGCCGCGATGAAGGTGTGGGAGCAGATCCGCCGCTTCGAGGAACTGCGCGCCGCCAACGGTTCCGCCAACAACGTCACCGTCGTCAAGGAGGCACTCGCCGTGCTCGGCCTGTGCCGCCGGGAGGTGCGCCCGCCGAGCAGGCAGCTGCCGGAGGGGGAGCGTGCGGAGGTCGCCGCCATCGTCGCGGGGTGGTCGATATGAGCACGCCGAGGAAGGCGCCCGAGGAGCTGCGCAGCCACCAGTGGTACGGCACCGACGGGCTGCGGTCCTTCAGCCACCGGGCCCGCACCCGCCAGCTCGGCTACCTGCCCGAGGAGCACCTGGGCAAGCCGGTCGTCGCCATCCTCAACACCTGGTCGGACATCAACCCCTGCCACGTCCACCTGCGCGACCGCGCGCAGGCCGTCAAGCGGGGGGTGTGGCAGGCGGGCGGCTTCCCGCTGGAGTTCCCGGTCGCCACGCTGAGCGAGACCTTCCAGAAGCCGACCCCGATGCTCTACCGCAACCTCCTCGCCCTGGAGACGGAGGAGCTGCTGCGGTCGTACCCGGTCGACGGGGCCGTGCTGATGGGCGGCTGCGACAAGTCGACGCCGGCCCTGCTGATGGGCGCGGCCAGCGCCGACCTGCCCACCGTCTTCGTGCCCGCCGGTCCCATGCTGCCCGGCCACTGGCGCGGCGAGACCCTCGGCTCCGGCACCGACATGTGGAAGTACTGGGACGACAAGCGGGCCGGCCTCATCGGCGACTGCGAGATGCTGGAGCTGGAGAGCGGGCTGGCGCGCTCGCCGGGCCACTGCATGACGATGGGCACCGCCTCCACGCTCACCGCCGCCGCCGAGGCGCTCGGCGTCACCGTCCCCGGCGCGTCCAGCATCCCGGCCGTCGACTCCGGCCACGACCGGATGGCCGCCGCGGCCGGCCTGCGCATCGTCGAACTGGTCCACAAGGACCGCAGGCTGAGCGACATCCTCACCCGCGAGGCGTTCGAGGACGCGGTGACGACGGTGCTCGGGCTCGGCGGCTCCACCAACGCCGTGATCCACCTGATCGCCATGGCGGGCCGCGCGGGCGTCAGGCTCACGCTGGACGACTTCGACCGGATCGCCCGCACCGTCCCGGTGCTGGCCAACGTCCGGCCGGGCGGACAGACGTACCTGATGGAGGACTTCCACTTCGCGGGCGGGCTGCCCGGGTTCCTGTCCCGGATCACGGACCTGCTCCACCTGGACCGGCCCACCGTCGCGCACGACACCCTGCGCGAGCAGCTCGCCGGCGCCCAGGTCCACAACGACGACGTCATCCGTCCCCGGGACAACCCGGTCGCCCCCGAAGGCGGCGTCGCCGTCCTGCGCGGCAACCTCTGCCCGGACGGCGCGGTCATCAAGCACATAGCCGCCGAGCCGCACCTGCTCAAGCACACCGGCGCCGCGGTCGTCTTCGACGACTACCGGACCATGCAGCGCACCATCAACGACCCCGCGCTCGGCATCACCGCCGACAGCGTGCTCGTGCTGCGCAACGCCGGCCCCAAGGGCGGCCCCGGAATGCCCGAGTACGGGATGCTGCCCATCCCCGACCACCTGCTCAAGCAGGGCGTACGGGACATGGTGCGGATCTCCGACGCCCGGATGAGCGGCACCAGCTACGGCGCGTGCGTGCTGCACGTCGCCCCCGAGTCGTACGTCGGCGGACCGCTCGCGCTGGTGCGCACCGGCGACCGCATCACCCTCGACGTCGAGGCCCGGGTCCTCCACCTCGACGTCGACGACGACGAACTGGCGCGGCGCAGGGCCGAGTGGTCCCCGCCGCCCACCCGCTACGAGCGCGGCTACGGCGCGCTCTACAACGAACAGATCACCCAGGCGGACACCGGCTGCGACTTCGAGTTCCTGGCCCGTCCCGGCAAGGTGCAGGACCCCTACGCGGGCTGAGCCCGCCCCCGGCCGTCCTAAAGCGGCCGGACCCACGCACGCAGCACGAGAAAGCGCTTCACCCCGCAGGAGAACGCCCCCACCGTGCGAGAACGCACGCGCAAGAGAACGTACGAGAACGGAGAACAGTCATGGCCCAAGCCGCAGCCGTGGCGAAACCGCCCGCGCCACCCCGGCGGCGCCGTGCCTCCGCCACGCCGCGCAGGCTGCCGTACCTGCTGATCGCACCGGCGGCCCTGCTGATGCTCGGGTTCATCGCCTACCCGGTGATCAGCGTCTTCTACTACAGCCTCCAGGAATACAACCCCACCAAGCCGTGGCGGAACGGATTCGCGGGCTTCGACAACTTCGTCCACGCCTTCACCGAGGACCCCATCTTCTGGGACACCCTCGTCTTCAGCGCCAAGTGGGTGGTGGTCGAGGTCGGCCTCCAGCTGCTGTTCGGACTCGCGCTCGCCCTGATCGTCAACCAGACCTTCGTGGGCCGCGCGATCGGCCGGGCGCTGGTCTTCTCGCCCTGGGCCGTCTCCGGCGTGCTGACCTCCGCGATCTGGGTACTGCTCTACAACTCCCAGACCGGCATCAGCCGTTACCTCGCCGACATCGGCATCGGGTCGTACGGCACCAGCTGGCTGTCGGACACCTCCACCGTGTTCCCGGCGGCGATCGTCGCCGACCTGTGGCGCGGCGTGCCCTTCTTCGCCATCCTCATCCTCGCCGACCTGCAGTCCGTCTCGAAGGACCTGTACGAGGCCGCCGAGGTCGACGGGGCCAGCCGGTTCAAGCAGTTCTGGCACATCACCCTGCCCCACCTGAAGGACGCCATCGTGCTGTCCACCCTGCTGCGCGCGGTGTGGGAGTTCAACAACGTCGACCTGCTCTACACCCTGACCGGCGGCGGACCGGCCGGCGAGACCACCACACTGCCGCTCTACATCGCCAACACCAGCGTCGAGTCCCACGACTTCGGCTACGCGTCGGCCCTGACCACGGTCGCGTTCGTGATTCTGCTCTTCTGCTCGATCGTCTATCTGCGGCTGAGCAAGTTCGGAGGCGAGGAAAAGTGATCACCAAGGAGGCCACCGCCGAGGTCGCCCCGGCTCCCGCCCGCCCGGCCCGCACGCCGGAGCGGGGGACCGGCAGGAACCGCTCCTGGGACGAGGTCCCGCGCTGGCAGATCTACCTGCCGCTGTCGATCTACCTGATCTTCACGCTCATCCCCTTCTACTGGATCCTGCTGTTCGCACTGCGCCCGGCCGGCTCCACCTCCCTGGTGCCCTGGCCGATGACCCTCGACCACTTCGAGAAGGTCTGGACGGAGCGGAGCTTCGGCACCTACTTCGAGAACAGCGTCTACGTCGGTCTGGCCACCCTCGTGGTCACCACCGTCGTCGCCCTGGCCGGCGGCTACGCCCTCGCCCGGTTCAACTTCAAGGTCAAGCGGGCCTTCATGCTGGCCCTGCTCTGCTCCCAGTTCGTGCCCGGCGCGCTGCTGCTGGTCCCGCTCTTCGAGATCTTCGCCGAACTCCAGCTGATCAACTCGCTGCTCAGCGTCATCATCGCGGAGACGGTCTTCCAGCTGCCGCTGTCGATGATCCTGATCAGCAACTTCATCAAGAACGTGCCGTACTCCCTGGAGGAGGCGGCCTGGGTCGACGGCTGCAACCGCTTCACCGCGTTCCGCATCATCGTGCTCCCGCTGCTGCGGCCCGGCCTGATCGCGGTGGGTTCCTTCGCCTTCGTGCACTCCTGGAACCACTTCCTGTTCGCGCTGATGTTCCTCAACAACCAGCAGAAGCAGACCATCCCGGTCGGCCTGAACACCCTGATGAGCTCCGACAGCGTCGACCTGGGCGCGCTGGCCGCGGGCGGCATCATCGCCGCCGTCCCGGTCGTGCTGGTCTTCGCCTTCATCCAGAAGTGGCTCATCACCGGCTTCAGCGCGGGGGCGGTGAAGGGATGAGAAAGGCCCGCGCGATCCTTCCGCTCGCCCTGCTGGGGCTGCTCGGCGCCCCCGCGCACGCCGACGACGGCCGGGACCTCGGCCGCGAGACCCTCGCCGCCGGCGACGGCTGGGCGGCGGCGGCCGGCGGCACCACCGGCGGCGCGGCGGCGGACGACGCCCATGTGTTCACGGTGACCGACCGCGCCGGGCTGGTGCGCGCCCTCGACGGGGGCAGCGCCACCCCGAAGATCATCAGGATCGCCGGGACCATCGACGCCAACACCGACGACGACGGAGACCGCCTGGACTGCGCCGACTACGCCGCCGACGGCTACACGAAGCGCGCGTACCTGGCCGCCTACGACCCCCGCACCTGGGGCGCGGCCAGGCCGTCCGGCCCGCTGGAGGACGCCCGCAAGGCGTCCGCCGCCCGTCAGGCCGAGCGGATCGAGCTGGCCGTCGGCTCCCACACCACCTTCGTCGGCCTCGGCGACGACGCCGTGTTGAAGGGCGCGAGCCTGCGCATCGCCGACGCGGACAACGTCATCGTCCGCAACCTCGAACTGCGCGACGCCTACGACTGCTTCCCCGTCTGGCAGCCCAACACCGGCGGCCTCGGCGACTGGAAGGCGGCCTACGACAACATCTGGCTGCGCGGTGCGAGCCACGTCTGGATCGACCACGTCACGATCAGCGACAAGGGCCACCCGGACGAGCGGGAGCCCACCCACTTCGGCCGCACCTACCTGCGCCACGACGGGCTGCTGGACATCACCAACGCCTCCGACCTGGTCACCGTCTCCTGGAGCCGGTTCGCCGACCACGACAAGGCGATCCTCATCGGCAACGGCGACGCGGCCACCGCGGACCGCGGCAGGCTCCGGGTCACCCTGCACCACAACGAGTTCGACACCGTCGTCCAGCGCGCCCCGCGCGTCCGCTTCGGCCGGGTCCACCTCTACAACAACCGCTACGTCGTCCCCGGCGACGCCCACGACTACCGCTACTCGATCGGCGTCGGCACCGAGTCCGCCGTGTACGCCGAGAACAACGCCTTCACCGCGCCCGGCCACATCGAGGCCGCCGACCTGGTCAAGAGCTGGAACGGCACCGCCCTGCACCAGAGCGGCACCCTCTTCAACGGCTTCCCGGTCGACCTGCTCGCCCTCAACAACGCCTACAACTCCGGCAGCGAGCGCGACCTGACCGGCGACGTCGGCTGGACGCCGGTCCTGCACGGGCCGGTCGACAGCGCCGCGGCGGCCGACCGGGCGGTGGCCCGGGGCGCGGGAGCGGGGAGGATCCGATGAGCGAACCGCTGTCCGTCGTCCTCGCCGGCGCCCGCGGCCACGGCCGCTGGCACGTCGAGAACATCCGCCGCCTCGAGCGTCGCGGCCTGGTCCGCCTGGTCGGCGTCTGCGAGCTGACCCCGCTGACCGAGGAGGAGTTCGGCGGCGAACTCCCCGAGCAGTCCGCCGACTTCGGCGCCCTGCTCGACTCCACCGGCGCCCGCGCCGCGGTGATCTGCACCCCGATCCCCACCCACACCGACCTGGCGCTGACCGCCGCCCGCCGCGGCGTGCACATGCTGCTGGAGAAGCCCCCCGCGCCGTCCTTCGCCGAGTACCGGCGGATGGCCGACGGGGTCGCCGCGGCCGGCGTCGCCTGCCAGATCGGCTTCCAGTCGCTCGGCTCGCACGCCGTCGCCGCGATCCGCGAGATGGTCGCCGAGGGCGCCGTCGGCGAGGTCACCGGCATCGGCGGGGCCGGCGCCTGGGTGCGCGACGAGGCATACTTCCGCCGCGCGCCCTGGTCGGGCAAGCGGCGGATGAACGGCGTCGACGTCATCGACGGCGCCCTCACCAACCCCCTCGCGCACGCCGTCGCCACCGCCCTCGCCCTCGGCGGCAGCGAACGCGCCGAGGACGTCGCCGGCATCGAGACCGAACTGCTGCGCGCCAACGACATCGAGTCCGACGACACCTCCTGCGTGCGCATCACCACCGCGTCGGGGCGGCGGATCACCGTCGCCGCCACGCTGTGCGCCGAGCGCGCCGACGAGCCCTACGTCCTGGTGCACGGCGACCGCGGCCGGATCACCTTCTGGTACAAGCAGGACCGGGTGCTGCTCCAGCGCGCCGGACACGGCCCGGAGGAGTCCGAGTACGGCCGCACCGACCTGCTCGAGAACCTCGCCGCCCATCTCACCGACGGCGCCGCCCTGCTGGTCCCGCCGGACACGACCGGCGCCTTCATGAAGGTCGTCGAGGCCATCCGCCTCGCGCCCGACCCGGCGCCGCTGCCGCCCACCGCCTGGCGCCGCGTCCCCGACGAGGACCGGCGCGTGGTCCCCGGCGTCGACGCGCTCGTCGCCGCCGCCGCCGACACCCTGTCCCTCTACTCCGAACTGGGCGCCCCCTGGGCGGTCCACGACGTTCTCGCGAAGCAGGTGAGCCCCCGATGACCAGCGACGACGCGCACGTCCTGAGCGTGTCCGGCCGCCCCGTCGGCCGGTACGTCACCCGGCCCGACCTCCCGGCCCGGCTCTCCCCGCGCCCCTGTCTGCACCCCGTCACCACTCTGTCTGGCACGGCGGTCACCGAACTCGCCCCCGCCGACCACCTCCACCACCTCGGCGTCGGTGTCGCCGTTCCCGACGTCGAGGGGCACAACTTCTGGGGCGGACGCACCTACGTCCGGGACCGGGGCCCGACGGAACTGGACAACCACGGCGTCCAGCAGCACGTCTCCTTCGCCCTGAGCGACCCGGACGGTTTCGTCGAGGAGCTGCGCTGGGTCGCCGACGGCACCGAGCTGCTGCGCGAGCGCCGCACCGTCGCCGCGACCGGGCTCACCGACGCCGCCTGGGCGCTGGACTTCACCTTCGCCCTCACCAACACCACCGGCGGCCCCCTGTCCATCGGCAGCCCCGCCACCAACGGACGCCCCGGCGCGGCCTACGGCGGCTTCTTCTGGCGCGCCCTCAAGGAGGCCGAGGCCCCCGGCGTCCTCACCCCCGACGGCGAGGGAGAGGCACACGCCCACGGCAGCCGCGCCGGCTGGGTCGCCCTCACCGGATCGACCTGGACCCTCGTCTTCGCCGGCGCCACCGAGGCCACCCGCCGCGACCCCTGGTTCGTGCGCACCGCCGAGTACCCCGGCGTCGGCTCGTCCCTGGCCCACGACGCCCGCCTGCCCGTGCCGGCCGGGGAGACGGTCGTCCGCCGGATCGTGACCGTCGTCGCCGACGGCCGCCTCGGCCGCGACGAGGCGGCCGCCCTGGTCCACAAGGCGGTGACCCGGTGACCGTCCCGCCCACCGCGACGACCTACCGCAACCCGGTCCTCGACGCCGACTGGTCCGACCCCGACGTCCTGTGCGTCGGCGACGACTTCTATCTCACCGCCTCCAGCTTCGGCCGCGTCCCCGGACTGCCGCTGCTGCACTCCCGCGACCTCGTCAACTGGACGCTGGTGGGACACGCCCTGGACCGCCTGGAACCGGCGGACGCCTTCACCGCGCCCCGCCACGACTGCGGCGTGTGGGCCCCGTCCCTGCGCCGTCACGACGACCGGTTCTGGATCTTCTGGGGCGACCCCGACCGGGGGATCTTCCAGGTCAACGCGCCGGAGATCCGCGGCCCGTGGACCCGCCCGCACCTGGTCAAGGAGGGCAAGGGGCTGATCGACGCCTGCCCGCTGTGGGACGAGGAGACCGGCGAGGCGTACCTGGTCCACGCCTGGGCCAGGTCCCGCTCCGGGATCAAGAACCGCCTCACCGGCCACCGGATGCGCCCCGACGGCACCGGAGTGCTCGACGAGGGCAAGGTGATCGTGGACGGCGACCTCGTCCCCGGCTGGTTCACCCTGGAGGGCCCCAAGCTCTACCGGCACGACGGCTGGTACTGGATCCTCGCCCCCGCCGGGGGAGTGGAGACCGGCTGGCAGGGCGCCTTCCGCTCGCGGGACTTCTTCGGCCCCTACGAGGAGCGGGTCGTCCTGGAGCAGAAGGACACCGACGTCAACGGGCCGCACCAGGGCGGCTGGGTGCGCACGGCGGCCGGCGAGGACTGGTTCGTGCACTTCCAGCAGCGCGGCGCCTACGGCAGGGTGGTCCACCTCCAGCCGATGCGCTGGGACGCCGGGGGCTGGCCGGTGATGGGCGACGACGGCGCCCCCGTCACCGAGCACCGCAGGCCCGCCCTGCCGCCGCAGCCGCCGGCCGCGCCCGCCACCGACGACGACTTCCCCGGCGGACGGTACGGCCGCCAGTGGCAGTGGACGGCCAACCCGAGCGACGGCTGGGCCACCCAGCACTCCGCCGACGGGCTCCGGCTGACCTGCGTCCGCTCGGCCGACGCGCACGACCTGCGCCGGCTGCCGAACGTGCTCACCCAGCGGCTGCCCGGCATGCCCGTCGCAGTCGAGGTGGAGCTGCGCCTGGACAGCGAGGAACCGGGGGCGCGCGCGGGACTCGCCGTCCTCGGGGACGCGTACCGCTGGATCGGGCTGGAGCGCGGGAGCGACGGCACGGTCCATCTCGTCGACCGGTTCGCCGAGGCGGTCGCCGACCGGGAACGGGACGCGGCCGAGCCGCGCTCCGCGCCCGACGGCACGGCCCGGCTGCGCGTCGAGATCGGCCCCGGCGCCCGCTGCCGCTTCTCCGCCGACACCGGGGACGGCCCGCACCCCTCGGGCCAGGTCTTCGCCGCCACCCCCTGGCGCTGGGTCGGCGCACTGCTCGGCCTGTTCGCCGTCGCCCCCGGCGACGGACCGGGCCACGCCGGCGCCGGCCTGTTCACCCGCTTCCGGATCACCGCCCTGTAACCGCCAACCCACCCCACCGTTCCGCCCGTTGGGAGCCGCAATGACGCAACTCCATGGCAAGCGCTTGTCGCGTCCGGGACACGGCAAGGTCGCCGCCGCCGTGCTCGGCCTCGTGGCCGCGCTGGGCCTCGGCGCGATCGGGGAGGCGGGGGCCGCGCCGTACCGGGCGGACCGGCCGCACGGCTCCGCCTCGCCGGCCGGTGGTGCGGCCGACGGCGCGGGCGAGGGCACGGGCGACGGCGCGGGCGGCGAGGCGGTGCGGCGCGGATCGATCCCGCAGCACGCCCCCGGGCGCGACGACGCGTGGGGCGCGGCCTTCGCTCCACGGGACGCTCCACGGGACCTCCATGCCCACCGGCAGGGCCCGGCCGCCGCCGTTCCGGCGCTGGTCAGGCGCCCGTCCGGGCTCCGGGCGGGCATCGGCGCGACCGCCCCGGCGCCCGCGCCGAAGATCGTGCCGCAAGGGACTGGACAGGACGGGTCCGCCACCGTCATCGTCTACGGCACGCCCGCAGCGCACGCCGCCGAAGAGGCCGTGCGCGAGCCGGACGGCGAGCAGCCGCCGTCGTCCGCGACGACCGGCGGCCGGGCCGCCGAGGGCGGCGCCGAACCCCTCGCCACCGGACCGGGGACCGTGCGCGACACGCCCGCCGGGACGACGACCCTCTCCTTCGCCGCGCTCCGCCACCGCGGACCGGGCGACGCCGACCGGGCTCCCCACACTCGCCCCTGAGCAACCCCCACACCCGTTCACCACTCCGCTGAATCCAGAAGAAGAGAGCCGACCAATGAAGATCAGCAATCGCAGAAGCAGCACCGGCGGGCGTCGACTGCCGGCCGTCGTCGCCCTGGGCGCCGTCCTCGCGCTGACCGCCACCGCCTGCGGTGACGACGGCAGCGGCGCCGGCGGGGACAAGGGTTCCGAGGGCAGCGGCAAGGGCAAGATCGTCTTCTGGGACAACAACGGCGGTGTCCGCACCGACATCTGGAAGGAGATCATCGCCGACTTCGAGAAGAAGAACCCGGAGATCGACGTCGAGTACGTCGGGATCGCCTCCACCGAGTACCAGTCGAAGGTCGACACCGCCATCCAGGGCGGTGGCCTGCCCGACGTCGGCGGCGTCGGCGCGGCCATGCTCGCCGGGTTCGCCGCGCAGAACGCCCTGGAGCCGCTGGACGACCGGCTGTCCAAGTCCTCCCTGACCGGCAAGCTGAACGAGGACATGGTCGCCTCGATGAAGGCGGCCGGCGGTGGCGACGAGGTGCTGTACTCCGTCCCGACCTCGGCCAACAACGGCGTCCTCTACTACCGCACCGACCTGTTCGAGAAGGCCGGCCTCGAGGAGCCGTCGACCTGGGACGCCTTCTACAAGGCGGCCGAGGAGCTGACCGACGCGGGCAAGAACGAGTTCGGCTACACCATCCGCGGCGGCGCGGGCTCCATCGCCCAGGCCTTCGACGCGATGTACGGCCAGTCCGGGATCACGTCCTTCTGGGACGGGAGCGGCGAGAAGACCACCCTCAACGACCCGAAGAACGTCGAGGCGCTGGAGAAGTACGCCGGCCTCTACAAGAAGGCCACCCCGGCCGCCGACCTGAACAACGACTTCACCAAGATGGTCGCCCAGTGGGACTCCGGCACCATCGGCATGCTGAACCACAACCTGGGCTCCTACCAGGACCACGTGAAGGCGTTCGGCGTCGAGAAGTTCCGCGGCATCCCGCAGCCGACCGGCCCCGGCGGCAAGCGGGTCCAGGTGTCCAACCCGGTGGACGGGCTGGGTCTGTTCAAGAGCTCCAAGAACAAGGAAGCGGCCTGGAAGTTCATCGAGTTCGCGGCCTCGCACGAGTCCAACTCGAAGTTCAACGAGTCCGCCGGGCAGGTGCCGGCGAACCTCGACGCGGCCAAGGACGAGTGGATCTCGAAGGCGGAGCCGACGAAGCTCGCCGCCGAGGCGCTGTCGGACGGGTCGACGACGATCGTGCAGCTGCCGTACTACCTGCCCGACTGGAACACCATCTCCAAGGCGGAGAACGAGCCCAACTTCCAGAAGGTGCTGCTGGGTGACATGACGGCCAAGGAGTTCCTCGACACGCTGGCCGAGCAGCTGAACGAGGCCCAGGCCGAGTGGAACGAGCAGCAGGGCTAGTCCTCGGCACCGGTTTCCTCGTGGGGCGGCCCGTGGCTCTCGGGCTCCGGGCCGCCCCCGGCCGGGCGCGACCACGCGGGGCGCATGCCGCACCGCGAAGCACCCCCGGTGCACCACGCGGCGATGCCGCACAGCGAACCACCCCCGGTGACCACGCGGCGCATGCCGCACCGCGAATCCCCCCGTCGCACCACGCGGCCGGGCCACACCGCGAACCACCCCGTTGAAAGGCACACCGTCGTGTCACTCACGCGCAGACAGGTCGCGGCCGCCGCCGTGGCCGCCCTTCCCCTCGCCGGCGTCGCCGCCGGCACCGCGTCGGCGCACGGCCGGCGCACCCGCACCCTCTACATCGCCGGCGACTCCACCGCCGCGCAGAAGTACGCCGACGCGGCCCCGGAGACCGGGTGGGGGATGGCGCTGCCCTTCTTCCTCCACAAGGACCGGCCGGTCGCCAACCACGCGGTCAACGGGCGCAGTTCCAAGAGCTTCGTCGACGAGGGACGGCTCGACGTCGTGCTCGGGCAGCTCCGGCCCGGCGACTTCCTGCTGATCCAGTTCGGTCACAACGACCAGAAGACCAGCGACCCGGCCAGGGGCACCGAGCCCTGGACGACGTACCAGGACCACCTGCGGCTGTACGTGGACGGGGCCCGCGCCCGCGGCGCCCGGCCGGTGCTGGCGACGCCGGTGGAGCGGCGGCGGTTCGACGCGGCCGGCAACGCGGTGACCAGCCACGGCGACTACCCGGCCGCGATGCGGGCGCTCGCCGAGGAGGAGGGCGTGGCGCTGCTCGACATCCAGGCGCTGTCGCTGGAGCTGTGGCAGGGGCTGGGCGTCGAGGGGACCAAGACGCACTTCAACTGGACCGTGACCGAGCAGGACAACACCCACTTCAACCCGCCGGGCGCGATCGAGGTGGCCCGGCTCGTCGCGGGCGAACTCCTGCGGCGCCGGGTGCTGGCGCCGGGGGACGTGCGCCGGCTGGACGAGGAGATCCCCGAGTCCTGGATCACCTGGCCGCAGGGCACCGCGTAACCCTCGTACCCCTTCTTCTTGAAAGAGAGCCGCACCATGAGAGCAACCAAATGGCATGGGCATGTCACCGGCATGGCCGTCGTCGGCTGCACCGCGCTCGTCCTGACCGCGACCGGCGCCCCCGCCCAGGCCCACCACGGCCCGCGTGACGCCGCCCGGCAGACCCTCCCGGCCGGCGACGGCTGGGGGTCGTACGGCACCGGCACCACCGGCGGGGCCGCCGCCGACGCCGAGCACGTGTACACGGTGACCGACTGGGCCGGGTTCAAGGCCGCCCTGGCCGCCGGCGGCGACGCGCCGAAGATCATCAAGGTCAAGGGCGTGGTGGACGCCGTGGCCGACGGATGCCAGGCCTTCGAGGCGCCCGGCTACGACTTCGACGCCTACCTCGAGAAGTACGCTCCCGAGAAGTGGGGCCTGGACACCGACCTGAGCGGCGAGCCCGCCGACAGCCCCGAGGGCCTGCGCGCGGCCTCCGCCGCCAACCAGTCCAAGGCCATCAAGGTGTCGGTGCCGTCCAACACCACGATCATCGGCGTCGGCCGGAACGCGGCCATCAAGGGCGCGAGCCTCCAGATCAACCGCGTCGACAACGTGATCATCCGCAACCTCACGGTCGAGGCCCCGATCGACTGCTTCCCGCAGTGGGACCCCACCGACGGCAGCAAGGGCAACTGGAACTCCGAGTACGACGGCGTCGTCGTCTACGGGGCCACCCACGTCTGGCTGGACCACAACACCTTCACCGACGGCGAGCACCCCGACAGCGAGGCGCCGACCTACTTCGGGATGCTCTACCAGCAGCACGACGGACTGCTCGACATCGTCCGCGGCGCCGACTACGTCACCGCCTCCTGGAACGTCTTCACCGAGCACGACAAGACGATCCTGATCGGCAACAGCGACAGCGAGTCGACCGCCGTCGGCGACCGCGGCCACCTGAAGGTCACGCTCCACCACAACCGGTTCTCCAAGCTCGTGGAGCGCGCGCCGCGCGTCCGCTTCGGCCAGGTCGACGCGTACAACAACCACTACGTGGCCGACGAGAACTACTCCTACAGCCTGGGCATCGGCAAGGAGTCCCAGCTCGTCGCCGAGCACAACGCCTTCACGCTGCCGGACGGGATCAGCCCGGCCAAGGTGCTGAAGAAGTGGAGCGAGGCGCCGGTCACCGCCGCGCACAACGTCGTCAACGGCAAGCCGGTCGACCTGATCGCCGTGCACAACGCCGAGATCCCCGCCGAGACCCTGCAGTCGGGCGCGGGCTGGACGCCCACCCTGCGCACCACGGTCCACCCGGCCAAGGCCGTTCCCGTGATCGTCGGCCTCGGCGCGGGCGCCGGCCGGCTGCGCTGATCCCGCCGCACGCCGGGCCGGGGCGGACCGCACCGCGCCCCCACCACGGGCGCGCCGCCCCGGCCCCTCCCCTCCCTAGGAGCACCCGCATGCCCTCTCCCGACCCCGACCTGCCCCTGCCCCGGCGGGGCTTCCTCCTCGCGAGCGCCGGCGCCGCCGCCGCGCTGGCCGTGACCGCCCCGGCCGCGCACGCAGACGACCGGTCCCGGCGTCCCTCCCGTCCCTTCGGCCGTTTCGGATCGCCGGCCGCCCGCCGCGACCCCGGCACCCTCTACGTCGACGTGCGGGGCCGCGGCGACTTCACCTCCGTCGCCGCCGCCGTGGCCGCCGCCACCGGTACGGGCCGCACCCTGGTCATCGCCCCCGGCACCTACCGCGAGACGGTCGCCGTCGACGCCACCCGCAAGGACATGGCCTGGATCGGCGCCTCGGAGAACCCCCGCGACGTCGTGGTCGTGTACGACAACGCGGCCGGCACCCCCAAGCCGGGCGGCGGCACCTACGGCACCACCGGCTCGGCCACCACCACCGTGCAGGCCGACGGCTTCACCGCCCGCTGGATCACCTTCGCCAACGACTGGCTGCGCGCCGACCACCCCGGCGTCTCGGGCACCCAGGCCGTCGCCGTCAAGGTGCAGGGCGACCGCTCCGCCTTCCACCACTGCCGCTTCCTCGGCCACCAGGACACCCTGTACGCCGACTCCATGGCGCTCGGCGTCTTCGCCCGCCAGTACTTCTCCCACTGCTACGTCGAGGGAGACGTCGACTTCGTCTTCGGCCGGGCGACCGCGGTGTTCGACCGCTGCCACTTCCGCACCCTGATCCGCACCGACCTCGCCGCCGCCCCGTACGGCTTCGTGTTCGCGCCCTCCACGGCGGGAGCGAACCCGCGCGGCTACCTGGTGACCAGGAGCCGTATCAGCAGCGAGGCCCCGGACGGCTACTACAAGCTGGCCCGCCCCTGGGTGCCCAGCTCCGACACCACCGCCCGCCCCATGCTGGTCGTCCGCGACTCCCACCTCGGCGCCGGCGTCGACGCGGTCGCCCCCTACACCAACATGTCCAGCGGCCATCCCTGGCAGAACCAGCGCTTCGCCGAGTACCGCAACTCCGGTCCCGGCGCCGCGATTACCGTCCCGGAGAACCGCCCCCAGCTCACCGACGAGGAGGCCGCGTCGCACACCCGCGAGGCCCAGCTCGGCGACTGGACGCCGTGGCGCGAGGACTGCTGACGTGCGCCGGCGGACCGTGGTGACGGGCGCCGCCGCCGCGGCGTTCCTCACCGGAGCCACCCCAGCCACCCCAGCCACCGCCGGGGCGGCCGAGTGGGCCGGCGGCAACCTGCCGGACTTCCACCGGGCCCTCAAGGACGAGCTGGACTTCCCGCTCGCCTGGGGAACCTCCCCGCTGCGCGACTTCGGGGCGTGGCGCCGCGCCGCCCGCGCCGAGGTCGAGGCGCACCTCCTGGTCGACCGACAGCACCGGGTGCCGTACGCCCCCGAGTTCGGCGGGCGCGCCGACGGCGACGGGTACACCCGCGAGCTGGTGACCGTGTCCCTCACCCGCTACGAACGCGTCCGCGGCGCCCTGCTCACCCCGCACGGCAGCGGGCCGTTCCCCGCGGTGCTCCTGCTGCACGACCACGGCGCGAAGTTCGACATCGGCAAGGAGAAGCTGGTCCGCCCCTGGTACGACGACACCCGGCTGGCCTCGGCGCGGGCCTGGGCGGACCGCTGCTTCGACGGGCGCTTCGTCGGCGACGAACTCGCCCGGCGCGGCTATGTCGTGCTGTGCCTGGACGCCCCCGGCTGGGGCGACCGCGGCCCGGTGACCTACGAGCAGCAGCAGGCGCTCGCCGCCAACTTCTTCAACCTCGGCTCCTCGCTCGCCGGTCTCATGGCCCGCGAGGACGCCCGCGCCGCCGGCTTCCTGGCCGGCCTGGACCGGGTGGACGGCCGCCGGGTCGCCGCCGCCGGATTCTCCATGGGGGGCTATCGCGCCTGGCAGACGGCCGCGCTCAGCGACCAGGTGGCCGCGGCGGCGAGCGCCTGCTGGATGACCGGCCTGAAGGAGATGATGGTGCCCGGCAACAACACCCTGCGCGGGCAGTCGGCGTACTACATGCTCCATCCCGGCCTCGCCCGCCACCTCGACATCCCCGACGTGGCGAGCATCGCCGCCCCGCGGCCGATGTACTTCCTCCACGGCGAACGGGACACCCTGTTCACCCCGGAGGGGGTCGCCGCGGCCTACGGGAGGCTGCGGGCGGTGTGGCGGTCCCGGCACGCGGAGGACAGGCTGCGCACGGAGGTCTGGCCGGGCCTCGGGCACGTCTTCACGGCGCCGATGCAGGAAGAGGTGTTCCGCTGGCTCGACCGGGTGGTGTGACGGGGCCGCCCCCGCCGGTCGTCACCGGCGGGGGCGGCGTGCGCCGGGCGCCCGGCGATTTCTTCGTCCGGCGTCGCGCGCCCTACGAGTCGCCGTCGCCGTCGCCCTCGGAGCCGCTGTCGGAGCCCTCGTCGGCGCTGCCGCGGTGGTCGTCCCGCGGCGCGAAGTCGCCCGCCACCGCCAGCTGCCCGGACGTGCCGCGTGCCGCCGCCGCGTAGGTGTCGTCGCCCGCGTCCCGGCCGCCGCGCTCATGGTCGTACTGCCCCGCGAAGACCCACTCGCCCGCCGGGACCGTACGGCCCTCCTTGAGCACCCAGGTGTAGACGAGGAAGCCGTCCCGCTCGGTCACCGTCACGTCGAAGTCGGCCTCGGGCAGCGAGCGCCAGGCGCCGGTCGAGGCCACCCCGCCGGTTTGCGCGATGCGCAACTGCACGGTCAGCCCGGTCAGTTCCTCGCCGGTCTTCAGGGTGACGTTGGACTGCGCCCAGAACTCGTTGCTGTGCGGGTCCACCGAGCCGTCCGACCACAGGGGCCCGTCCTCGACGCCGGCGTCCGGGTCCAGCGGGGCCGGCGCGGCCTTCGACGGCGGTGCGCTGCTCGGCGGAGGCGAACCGGACTCCGCGCGCCCTTCGGGCGTGGCGCTCGGCGAGGGATCGACCGGGAGGGAGGGCGGCCGGCTCGTCGCGTCCGGCGACGGCGTGGGCGACCCGGTGGCCGCGACCGTGCCCTGCTGCGGGGCCTCGTCCTTCACCGCGGACGCCACCGCGTACCCGCCGACCGCCAGCACGCCGGCGACCGCCGCCGTCGCGCCCGCGACCCGCAGCCAGCCGAACGCCCGCGGCCTCCTGGCCCGGTGCTCGCCGCCGCGGACGGAGTCCTCCGCCATGCCGCGCTCGATCCTGGCCAGCATGCGCGCGCGGTCGGGCCGGTGCGCCTCGGCCGCCTCGTGCAGCCGGGCGCGCAGCTCGTCGTGCACGTCCCGCTGCATGATCATCGATCCCTTCCTGCGGCCTGGCGGGTGCGCGTCATCGCCACACGCATCTTCTGCGGAGCTCCCTGTACGCCGAGCAGGCGTTGCAGCTCGGCCATTCCCTTGGAGGTCTGGCTCTTCACCGTACCCACCGAGACGCCCAGGGCGAGCGCGGTGTCCTTCTCGGACAGGTCGAAGGCGTGGCGCAGCACCACGCAGGCGCGCTTGCGGAACGGCAGCCGGCGCAGCGCCGTCTGCACGTCGACCGCGCCGGCCACGTCCGGATCCTCGACCTTCTCCTCGCGCGACCAGAACAGCGCGATCCGGCGCCGTTCGCGGACCGCGCTGCGGATCCGGGTGCGCGCCAGGTTGGCGACCACGCCCCGCGCGTACGCCACCGGATGGTCGGCCGCGCGCACCCGGTCCCAGCGGTGCCACAGCGCGAGCAGCGCGTCGGCCGCCAGGTCGTCGGCGGCGTCGGCCTCGCCCGTCAGCAGATGGGCGAGGCGGGCCAGTTCGGCGTGGTGGCGCTCGAAGAAGGCATGGAACTCCACGGAGGCGGCGTCGTCGACGACTGTGCCCACGGGCGGTTACTCCTCGCAGCGGTGTCCCGGCATCGAACAACCGTGCGCCGGGGGTGAGATCGGGAACTGTACCAGCGTTCCGTGCGGTGATTCGAACGGCGTATGACCCCTCGAACTCCCCTTCCGTAACACGGAGAAAACCTGAACCCTGTCCGGCGGAGGAACAATCCAGCCATCATCCGCACCGGGTCACGGGTCACGGGTCACGGATCACGGGTCGCGGATCACCCATCGAGCACAACGAGGAGAGTGCGCCATGTCCGAAGCGCAGAAGGCGGCCGGCCGGCCGGCCGCCCCGCCACCCGCGGGGAACGCCGTCGACCGGTTCTTCCGGATATCCGAACGGGGCTCCACCGTCGGCCGGGAGATACGCGGCGGCCTCGCCACCTTCTTCACCATGGCCTACATCCTCGTCCTGAACCCCCTCATCCTCGGCAGCGCCGAGGACAAGTTCGGCGAGCAGCTCGACCCCGTCCAGCTCACCACCGCCACCGCCCTGGTCGCCGCGGTGATGACGATCGTCATGGGCGTCGGCGGCAACCTGCCGCTCGCCCTGGCCGCCGGACTCGGCCTCAACGCCGTCGTCGCCTTCCAGATCGCCCCGCTGATGAGCTGGGACGACGCCATGGGCCTGGTCGTGCTGGAGGGGCTGCTGATCTGCGTGCTGGTGGTGACCGGGCTGCGCGAGGCCGTCATGCACGCCATCCCGCAACCGCTCAAGCAGGCGATCAGCGTCGGCATCGGCCTGTTCATCGCCTTCATCGGCTTCGTCGACGCCGGTTTCGTCAGCCGCATCCCGGACGCCGCGAACACCACCGTGCCGGTCCAGCTGGGCGGCACCGGCACCCTCACCGGCTGGCCGATCCTGGTCTTCTGCCTCGGCGTGCTGCTGACCGTCGGACTGCTCGCCCGCCGGGTCAAGGGCGCGATCCTGATCAGCATCGCCGTCATGACCGTCGTCGCCCTGGTCGTCAACTCGCTCGCCGACGTGAAGACCTGGGGCCTGACCACGCCCGAGTGGCCCGACCGGATCGTGGACGCCCCCGACTTCGGGCTGATCGGCGACTTCAGCCTGTTCGGCGCGTTCGGCGCGCCCGAGGTCGGCGTCGTCACCGTCGTCCTGCTGATCTTCACACTGATCCTGTCGGACTTCTTCGACACCATGGGCACCGTCGTGGGCATCAGCGCGGAGGCCGGGCTGCTCGACGAGGACGGCAAGGTCCCGAACCTCGGCCGGGTGCTGCTCATCGACGGCGCCGCGGCC
Source organism: Streptomyces sp. NPDC006610 (assembly GCF_040611575.1). Lineage (NCBI taxonomy): Bacteria > Bacillati > Actinomycetota > Actinomycetes > Kitasatosporales > Streptomycetaceae > Streptomyces > Streptomyces sp. NPDC006610. Next base: position 89,436 of record NZ_JBEXOP010000026.1, on the reverse strand, counting down.
GTCGCGGGCGGCGCCGCCTCGTCGTCCTCCGCCACCTCCTACATCGAGTCGGCGGCCGGCGTCGGCGAGGGCTCGCGCACCGGCTTCTCCAACCTGGTCACCGGCGGCCTGTTCGCGCTCGCCCTGTTCCTGACCCCGCTGCTCACGATCGTCCCGCTCCAGGCGGCGGCCCCCGCGCTGGTCGCCGTCGGCTTCCTGATGATGACCCAGGTCAAGCACATCGACTGGGACCGCTACGAGATCGCCGTCCCGGCGTTCCTGACCATCGCCGTCATGCCGTTCACCTACTCCATCACCAACGGCATCGGCGCCGGCTTCCTGGCCTACGTCGTCATCCAGACCGTGCTCGGCAAGGCCAAGCAGGTCCACTGGCTGCTGTGGGGGACCTCGGCGCTGTTCCTGGTCTACTTCGCCATCGACCCGGTCGAGCAGCTGCTCGGCGTGCACTGACGGCGCGGGGAGGCGGCGGGGGAGGGGCGGCGGCGCCCGCTCGCGGGGCGCCGCCGCCCCTCCCCCGCGGGCCCAGGGACGTGGCCGGGACCGTCAGGAGACCGTCAGGAAGCCGGCCTCGTACGCCGCGATCACCGCCTGCGTGCGGTCCCGGGCGCCGGTCTTCGCCAGGACGGCCGCCACGTGCGACTTCACCGTGGCGGGGCCGACCTCCAGGCGCCGGGCGATCTCCGCGTTGGTCAGGCCGGCCGCCATGTGCCGCAGGACCTCTCCCTCCCTGACGGTGAGCCGGGCCACCCAGGGCGGCGGCGTGCCGCGTCCGCGCCCGTGCTCCACGGCCAGCGCCCGCACCGCCGACGGGAACAGCAGGGTGTCGGTGCGGGCGACCAGCCGTACGGCCTGCACCAGGGCGTCCGCGTCCGACCGCTTCAGCAGGAACCCGGCGGCGCCGGCGCGCAGTGCGTCGTACACGTACGAGTCGTTCTCGAAGGTCGTCACGACGACCACGCGGGGCGGCGCGTCCAGCGTGGCGAGGATCTGCTCGGTGGCCCGGATGCCGTCGACCTCCGGCATGCGGACGTCCATCAGCACCACGTCCGGCCGCGCCTCGCGCACGACGGACACGGCCTCGGCCCCGGTCGCCGCCTCGCCGGCCACCTCCAGGTCCGGCTCGGCGGACAGGATCGCGCGCAGTGCGGTGCGGACCATGCGCTCGTCGTCGGCGACGACGACGCGTACGGGGGCGGGCGGGGTGCTCATGGGGTTCCTCTTCCTCGGGTGCGGTCCGTCGGCAGTCGTACGTGGAGCAGCCAGGCTCCGGAGTCCGGGCCCGCCCGTGCGGTGCCGCCCAGCAGCCGGGCGCGGTCGGCGATGCCGTCGAGGCCGTGACCGCCGCCGGGGCGGGCGGGGGAGGGGCCGGCGCGCAGCGGGTTGCGGACGGTGATCTCCAGGTGGCCGCCGGCCTCGGCGATGCGCAGGGCGACGGTCGCCCGTTCCCCGCCGTGCCGCAGGGCGTTGGTCAGTCCTTCCTGCACGATGCGGTACGCCTCGCGGGACAGCAGCGGCGGCAGCGAGGCGGGGTCCACGGCGACGTCGGCGGTCACTTCCAGGCCGCCCGCGCGGGTGCGGCGCAGCAGGCCGTCCAGGTCGGCGGCGAGGGCCGGGGCGGGCGCGGTGCCCGGGGCGTCGCCGTCGCGCAGCACGCCCAGCACGGCGTCCAGTTCGCTCACCGTGCGCCGGGTGGTGTCCTCGATCGCGGCGAGGGCCTCGCGGACGAACCCCGGGTCGCTGTCCAGGACCCGGCGGGCGGCGCCGGCCTGGAGGGTGACCGCGCTGAGGGCGTGGCCGACGGAGTCGTGCAGCTCCCGGGCGATCCTGTTGCGCAGGGCCAGGTCGGCGGCGCGCTCCTCGGCCGCCGCGAGCCGGTCGGCGGGGGTCGGCCCGAGCAGCGCGGGCGCCCAGCGGGCCAGCAGCGCCCCGGCGCCGGCCGCGCAGCCCGTGAGCGCGAGCAGCGTCGCGACGCCCGCGACCGGCGCGAGCGCCAGGGCCCAGGCGTGCTCGAAGACCCGGGGCAGCCCCAGCCTGGTGTCGAACAGGACACCGGCGACGGGCAGCACCATCAGCACGGCGGCGAACGGCGGTACCGCCAGCGTCATCCCCGACAGGACGCCGCCGAGCCCCAGGTGCAGCGTGAACCACGCCGCCGTACGCCGCTTGGCCGCCCGCGTCCGGGCCGGGGTGTGCGCGAGGGCGTCGGCGTCGACACCGCACAGCGCCCGGACGGCGGCGGCCTCCAGCGGACGGGTCGGCGGGAACAGCGAGGTGACGGCGGCCAGCGGCAACGCGACGGCGAACGAGGCCAGTTGCACGTAGGGGTCGCCGAACAGGTACCGCGAGCCGAGCACCGGACCGACGACGACCGAAGCGACGAACACGTACGGCATGGCGAGCGCGCCGCCGAGGACCAGATGCACCCACCGCCCGAACAGGGCCTTCCGAAAACCGCTCAGACCAGTCAGACCAGTCGCGCCGGTCGGGCCGGTCGGGCCGGTCATGCGGGACGCCCCCGCCCGCCGGCGAGGCAGGGGCCGTGGAACGTCCCTCACCCCGTGTGTTCCCGGCCGCGTTCCGCGGACCGCTCCCCTTGCCCGGACCGCTCCCTCAAGAAGCCGACGCAGACGGCGGCCGCCAGGAGGCCGGTCGTCACCTGGCCGCCGTAGGTGAGATGCATCAGGGGGCTCGGCCGCTCGGCCATGTCCCCGCTCCCGACGAGAGGCGTCAGCCAGGTCCACCCGGTCCAGCAGACCAGGGTGGCCGAGCCGGCCCAGACCAGGGCGAGCGGCACGGCCGCGGGCAGCGTGGGCGGGCGGCGGAAGGCGAGCAGCAGGGCGCCCGTCACGGCCCCGGCCAGGAAGAGGACGGCCAGGACCTCCAGGACGTGGAAGTCGCTGCCGCGGCCGGTGATCCGCCCGACGGGCAGGCCGGCCGTTCCGCCGCCGGCCCACAGCAGACGGACGGTGAGCGGCAGCAGGGCGAGCAGCGCGGCCACGACTGCGGCCGGCCGCTGGGCCGTGCCGGCGCGCCGCCCCGGCGGATCCCCCACCGGCCCCCGCCACAGCCGTCCCCACCGGTCGCGGGCGTAGAGCACGAACAGCGCGCCGAGGGCGACGCCCTGCACGATGAACCCGGTGTAGACCACGGAGAAGACCCATCCGTCGAGGAAGGGCTCGTCCCCGGCGGCCTCCCCGCTGCCGCTGCCGCCGAGCAGGTCCGCCACCACGAACGCGGGGAATCCGGCCATGATCGGAGCGAGCAGCCCGGTCGCCGTCCACACCGGGACGGCGAGCCGCCAGGCCGGCACCGCGCGCCCCCACGGCCGGGTGAGCAGCAGCGCGAGCAGGACGACCGCGCTGTCCATGAGGATCGTCACGCCGTTGGCGACGGCCATGGGAACCCGGTGCTCCAGCAGCTCGCTGCCGTCCGGGATGCCGATCCGGCTCCCGGCGACCCAGGCGGCCTTGAGGGCGAGATAGGGCAGGCACGAGGCGATGGCGACGGCCCGCAGGATCCGCCGCGGCCGGGAGACGGAGGGGTGGGGAGGGGAAGGTACGGGGCCGGGGCCGGCGGGGCTTCGGAGGGCGGCTGTCCGTGTCATGCGCCCACCCTCCCGCGCCGCCGCGACCTGCCGCGTCCTGCCGTACGACGATCTTCCCCCGCCCTCCTCCGCCGGGCGGGGGAGAGGCACTCGACCCCGACCCGGCCGGGCGCCGTGCGGCGCGCCTGCCGCCGCCAAAGGGTCGGCGGGCCACGGGCCTCAGAGCCTGCGCGTCGCCAGCGTCAGCCGGTCCCGCGCGTCGAACAGCGCGTCCTTCACCATCTGCTCGTGGGCGGGCGTCAGCCGGGCCACCGGGATCGAACAGCTGATCGCGTCACGGGCCGGCGTGCGGTACGGGATCGCCACGCCGAAGCAGCGGAGCCCGAGCGTGTTCTCCTCGCGGTCGACGGCGTACCCCTGCTCACGCACCAGGTGCAGTTCCTCGATGAGCTTCTCCCGGTCGGTGATGGTGTTCTCGGTCAGCGCGGGCAGCGACTCGGGCAGCATCTTGCGGACCTGCTCGTCCGTGTACGTGCTCAGCAGCGCCTTGCCCAGCGACGTGGAGTGCGCGGGCAGCCGGCGGCCGACCCGGGTGAAGGGGCGCAGATAGTGCTGGGACTGGCGGGTGGCCAGATAGACGACGTTCGTGCCGTCGAGCCGGGCGAGGTGGATCGTCTCCGTGGTGTCGTCCGACAGCCGGTCCAGCGTCGGCCGGGCCACCGCCACCACCTCGTCGCCGTCGATGTACGAGGTGCCGACCAGCAGCGCCCGCACGCCGATGCCGTACCGCGTGCCGGTGGCGTCGGTCTCCACCCAGCCCAGCTCCACCAGCGTGCGCAGCAGCATGTAGAGGCTGGACTTGGGGTAGCCGACCGCCTCCTGGACGGCCGCGAGGGAGTGCATACCGGGGCGTCCGGCGAAGTACTCGAGCAATTCAACGGTCCGCACCGCGGACTTGACCTGCGCTCCGCCGCCTGTCTCGCCTGCCGACATCGCCCTTGACCCCTTCGTTGCACGGCAAATAGTCTCCGCATCATATTCACCATCAGAGACAGCGTTCAGTATATCGAACGCCCTGGTGGATGACGGACGCACTGCGCAATACATGTGGAGGAACCCGCGGTGGCAGCAGCACCAGTCTGGAGTGTCGACCCCCGAACCGGGAAGCAGCGCGAACAGGTTGCGGTGGAGGCCACGGCCCAGGAGGTGGACGCCGCGGTCCGCGCGGCGCACGACGCCCGCGGCGCCCTGGGCGACCGCACCGTGCGCGGAGCCTTCCTGCGCACCGCCGCAGACCGGCTGGAGGCGGACAAGGAGCGCCTGGTCGCGACCGCCGACGCGGAGACCGCGCTCGGCACCGTCCGGCTGACCGGGGAACTCGCCCGCACCTGCTTCCAGCTGCGGGCCTTCGCGGACATCGTCGACGAGGGCGCCTTCCTCGACGTGGTGATCAACCACCCCGACGACACCGCCACCCCGCCCATCCCCGACCTGCGCCGCTACAAGGTGCCGCTCGGCGTCGTCGCCGTCTACTCGGCGTCGAACTTCCCCTTCGCCTTCTCGGTCGCCGGCGGCGACACCGCCAGCGCCCTCGCCGCCGGCTGCCCGGTCGTCGTCAAGGCCCACCCCGACCACCCGGCCCTGTCCGAGCAGGTCGCCGGAGTGCTGCGGGAGGCCGCCGCCGAGCACGGCGTCCCGGCCGGTGTCGTCGGCCTCGTCCACGGCTTCGAGGCCGGCGTGGAGCTGGTGAAGCACCCGCTGGTCGCCGCCGCCGGCTTCACCGGTTCGGTGCGCGGCGGACGCGCCCTGTTCGACGCCGCCGCCGCCCGTCCGGTCCCGATCCCCTTCCACGGCGAGCTGGGCTCCCTGAACCCCGTCGTCGTCACCGAGGCCGCCGCCGCCGAGCGCGCCGAGGCGATCGGCGTGGGGCTCGCCGGGTCCATGACGCTCGGCGTCGGCCAGTTCTGCGTCAAGCCGGGACTGGTGCTCGCGCCGTCCGGCGAGGCCGGCGACCGGCTGCTGAAGTCCCTGACGGACGCGGTCGCCGACGCCGGGGCCGGCGTGCTGCTGGACCACCGGATGCGGGACAACTTCGTCGCCGGCGTCGCCGAGCGCACCACCCTGCCCGACGTCGAGGCCCCGGTCACGCCCGGCCCCGCCGACGAGCACGCGGTCAGCGCCGGCTTCCTCACCGTCCCGGCGGACCGCCTCACCGCCGAGGGCGAGCACGACCTGCTCCTGGAGGAGTGCTTCGGCCCGGTCACCGTCGTCGCCCGCTACGACGGCGAGGACGAGGTCCGCGGCGTGCTCTCCCGGCTGCCGGGCAACCTCACGGCGACCGTGCACCTGTCGGAGCAGGAGGCGGCGGGCGAGGGCCGCGGGGCGGAACTCCTCGCCGAGCTGACCCCGCTGGCCGGCCGCGTCCTGGTCAACGGCTGGCCCACGGGCGTCGCCGTCGCCCCGGCCCAGCACCACGGCGGCCCGTACCCGGCGACGACGTCCACGTCGACGTCCGTCGGCGGCACGGCCATCGAACGCTGGCTGCGCCCGGTGGCCTACCAGAACGCCCCCGAGGCCCTGCTCCCGCCCGAGCTGCGCGACGACAACCCGCTGGGGCTGCCGCGGCGCTTCAACGGGCGGCTGGAGCGGTAGCGCTCCGCCGGGGGCGTCGACAGCGGGCCGCGCCGTGAGGGTGCGGTGGGCTGCCGGGTGCGGGTCGCGGGTGGCTGGTCGGGCGGTTCCCCGCGCCGCTTCTCGATGGTGCGGTGGGCTGCCGGGCGCCGGTGGTGGGTGGCTGGTCGGGCGGTTCCCCGCGCCCCTTACGGCGTTGGCCCCGGGCTGGGATGATCAGGGCATGGAGCTGACACTTCCCGAACTGCCGTTCTCGCTGCGGGCCCACGGGCCCGACGGGCACTGGTCCTACGCGGACGGTGTGCTCGCCGGGCGGGCCGGCGCCCGGCAGGACCGGTTCGTGCCGCCCACGGGGGAGGCGCTCGACCCGGAATCGGACGCGCCCCGGCTGCTCGGCGCTCCCCCGGAGGGGGACTTCCAGCTGATCGCGCGGGTGAGCGTCGGTTTCGCCGGGGCCTTCGACGCCGGGGTGCTCTACGTCCACCTGGGCGATCGGGCGTGGGCGAAGCTGTGCCTGGAGTACTCCCCGGACGTGCCCACCGTCTGCACGGTGGTCACCCGGGGCCACTCCGACGACGCCAACTCCTTCACCGTCGAGGGCGACAGCGCCTGGCTCCGGGTGAGCCGCCTCGGCCGCGCCTTCGCCTTCCACGCCTCCCTGGACGGCGAGCGGTGGACCTTCGTGCGCCTGTTCACGCTGGGCGACGAGCGGGAGACGGGCGCGGCGCTGGTCGGCTTCCTGGTCCAGTCGCCGGTGGGCGAGGGGTGCGGGGCGACGTTCGACCACCTGGAGTTCCGGTCCGGCGGGCCGCGGGACCTGCGCGACGGCAGCTGAGGGACGGCGGCGAGGGAATGAACCCGACCGGTTGAACGTTCACGCACCCGCGGAGGGCACCCTCCGCGCTCGCACGAATCCGGAGAGGGCCCCTTTTCCATGCGCGTCGAAATCTGGACCGACATCGCCTGCCCGTGGTGCTACGTGGGCAAGGCCCGCTTCGAGAAGGCGCTCGCCGCCTTTCCCGCGCGGGACGACGTCGAGGTGGTGCACCGGTCCTTCGAGCTCGACCCGCACCGCGCCAAGGACGACGTCCAGCCGGTGCTGACCATGCTCGCCCGCAAGTACGGCATGACCGAGGCGCAGGCCCGGGCGGGCGAGGACAACCTCGGCGCGCAGGCCGCCGCCGAGGGGCTCGCGTACCGCACGCGCGGCCGTGACCACGGCAGCACCTTCGACATGCACCGGCTGCTGCACCTCGCCAAGGAGCACGGCCGCCAGGACGAACTGGTCCAGCGGTTGTACGAGGCCAACTTCGCCGAGGAGCGGTCCGTCTTCAACGACGACGAGCGGCTGGTGGAGATCGCCGTCGTCGCGGGCCTCGACGAGAGCGCCGTCCGCGCGGTCCTCGCCGACCCGGACGCCTACGCCGACCAGGTCCGCGCCGACGAGCGGGAGGCCGCGGCGCTCGGCGCGAACGGCGTGCCGTTCTTCGTCATCGACCGCAAGTACGGCGTCTCCGGCGCCCAGCCCGCCGAGGTCTTCGCGCAGGCCCTCGCCCGGGCGTGGGACGAGCGGTCGCCGCTGACGCTGGTCGACGCGGGGGACTCCGCGGCCGAGGCGTGCGGGCCCGACGGGTGCGCGGTGCCGCAGCGCTGACGAACACGCAGGTCAGGGGCGTCGTATAAGCGATGCTTGCAGGAACGATGCAGAGAAAGGCAATGGACGGGGAGGTCGTCCGGGCCCACAGTGGTGGCCATGGAGACCTTCGAGACCCTCGTCCGCGCCGAGTTCGCCCCGAAGCGCACGTTCCTCAACACCGCCAGCAACGGCCTGCTGCCCGCCCGTACGGTCGCCGCCCTCAATGAGGCGGTGCTGACCCGGGCCGAGGGCCGGCCCCTGACCGGCCTGCACGATGACGTGGAGACCTGCCGGGCCGCCTACGCCCGGCTCGCCGGAGTTCCCGTCACCCGGGTGGCGGCCGGGTCCTCGGTCGCCGCGTACACCGGCGTCGTCGCCGCGTCGCTGCCCGCCGGGGCCGAAGTCCTCACTGCCGAGGACGACTTCAGCTCCGTGCTCAACGCCTTCCACGTCCGCGGCGATCTCAAGGTCCGTGCGGTGACGCTGGAGCGCATCGCGGAGTCCGTCCGCCCCGGCACCGCGCTGGTCGCGGTCAGCGCGGCCCAGTCCGCCGACGGGCGGATCGCCGACCTGGCCGCCCTGCGCGAGGCGGCCCGGGAGCACGGGGCCCGTACCTACGTCGACTTCTCCCAGTCCGCCGGCTGGCTGCCGATGGACGCCGGCGCCTACGACTTCACCGCCTGCGTCTCCTACAAGTGGCTGCTCGGCCCGCACGGCGCCGCCTTCCTCACCGTCCCGGAGGACTTCGGCGGACTGACCCCGGTGCTCGCCGGCTGGGTCGCGGGCGAGGTCCCCTTCGACAGCTGCTACGGCCCCGTCACCCGGCTCGCCGACTCCGCCCGCCGGTTCGACCTGCCCCCGGCCCTGTTCACCTACGCCGGGCTGCGCAGCTCCCTGGAACTGATCGAGGAACTCGGCGGCGTCGACGCCGTCCACGACCACGACACGGCCCTCGCCGACCGGTTCCGGGACGGGCTGCTCGGCCTGGGCCACGAGGCCCTGCCCGCGCCCGGCTCCGCGATCGTCTCGGTGCCGGGGCTCGGCGCCCGGCAGCCGGAGCTGGAGCGCGCCGGCATCGAGGTCTCCGACCGCGCGGGCAACCTGCGCGCGTCCTTCCACCTCTACAACACGCCCGCGGACGTCGACCGGCTGCTGGACGCGCTCTCCGGCTGAACGCGCACGCCGAAGGGCGGCGCCGGCCCGCTCCGGCACCGCCCTCGACCGGCGTTCACCGAACCGAGGTTCAGCGCGTCGGCCTTCACCGCACCGGCGTGAAGTCCCGCGCCCCGATGCGGTGTTCTCCGGGGGGCGACCCCCGTGCCCCCGGCCGGGCTCGGCTCAGCGCACCGGCGTGAAGTCCCGCGTCCCGATGCGGTGTTCTCCGGGGGGCGACCCCCGTGCCCCCGGCCGGGCTCGGCTCAGCGCACCGGCGTGAAGTCCAGCGTCCCGATGCGGTGTTCTCCGGGGGGCGACCCCCGTGCCCCCGGCCGGGCTCGGCTCAGCGCACCGGCGTGAAGTCCCGCGCCCCGATGAACTCCGGCCGCCGCACCGGCGCCGCGAACGGCTCCTCCGCCGCGTTCTCCACGCTGTTGAAGACGATGAAGACGTTGCTGCGCGGGAACGGCGTGATGTTGTCGCCGGACCCGTGCATGCAGTTGCAGTCGAACCACGTCGCCGACCCGGCCCTGCCGGTGAACAGCCGGATGCCGTACTCGGACGCCATCCGGGTCAGGGCCTCGTCCGACGGCGTGCCCGCGTCCTGCATCTGCAGCGACTTCTTGTAGTTGTCCTTCGGCGTGGCCCCCGCGCAGCCGAGGAACGTCCGGTGCGACCCCGGCATGATCATCAGGCCGCCGTTGGTGTCGTAGTTCTCGGTCAGCGCGATCGAGACGGACACCGTGCGCATGTTCGGGAGGCCGTCCTCGGCGTGCCAGGTCTCGAAGTCGGAGTGCCAGTAGAAGCCGCTGGCCCCGAAGCCCGGCTTGACGTTGATCCGCGACTGGTGGACGTACACGTCCGAACCGAGGATCTGCCGGGCCCGGCCGACCACGCGCTCGTCGCGCACCAGCGCGGCGAACACCTCGCTGATCCGGTGCACCTCGAAGACGGACCGGATCTCCTTCGACTTCGGCTCGACGATCGACCGCTCGTCGGCCCGGATCGCCGGGTCGGCCACCAGCCGCTCCAGCTCCCGGCGGTAGACGGCGACCTCGTCGTCCTCGATGAGCCGGTCGACGGCGAGGAAGCCGTCGCGCTCGTACGCCCGCAGGTCGGCCTCGGCGATCGGGCCCGGGGTGTCGGGGGAGCCCCAGACGACGGGGTCCTGGCGGGGGACGGACACCTCGGCCGTGCCGCGGGTCGGGTAGAGATCGGTGACGGTGGTCATGGAGACGGTCACACCTCCTCCGGTTCGGTGAGCAGGGGATAGACGCCGTTCTCGTCGTGGTCCTCCCGTCCCGTGACGGGCGGGTTGAACACGCAGATGCAGCGGAAGTCCTCCAGGACCCTGAGCGTGTGCCGCTCGTGGCCGTCGAGGAGGTACATGGTCCCGGGCGTGATGGTGTACGTCCGCCCGGTCTCGTGGTCGGTCAGTTCGGCCTCGCCCTCGACGCAGACGACGGCCTCGACGTGGTTCGCGTACCACATGGACGTCTCGGTGCCCGCGTACAGGACGGTCTCGTGCAGGGAGAAGCCGACCCTCTCCCGGGCGAGGACGATGCGCTTGCTCTCCCAGGTGCCGGACGCGGACTTCACATGCCGGTCGGTGCCCTCGAGCTCCTTGAAGGAACGGACGATCACGGTGGTGCGATGCCTCCTGGCTAGATGGTTTCCCGGACGGCGCGGGCCAGGACGCGCAGGCCCTCGTCCAGCTCGTCGGGGGTGATGGTCAGCGCGGGCAGCAGCTTGACGACCTCGCTCTCGGGACCGGACGTCTCGATGAGCAGCCCCAGTTCGAAGGCGCGCCGGGCGATCCGCTCGGCCCGCGCCTTCTCGTGGAACTCGATGCCCCACACCAGCCCGCGGCCCCGGTACTCCTTGACGTCGGCGAGGTTCTCCTCGGTGATCGAGATCAGGTGCTGCTCGATCTGCTCGCCGCGCGCCCGGGTCTGCTTCTCCATGGCCGAGCCGTCGGTCCAGTACATCTCCAGCGCCGCGGTGGCCGTGACGAACGCGGGGTTGTTGCCGCGGAAGGTGCCGTTGTGCTCGCCCGGCTCCCACACGTCCAGTTCCGGCTTGAACAGGCACAGCGACATCGGCAGCCCGTAGCCGCTGATCGACTTGGACACGGTGACGATGTCGGGGACGACGCCGGCCTCCTCGAAGGAGAAGAACGCGCCGGTGCGTCCGCAGCCCATCTGGATGTCGTCCACGATCAGCAGCATGTCCTGGCGCGCGCACAGGTCCGCCAGCGCCCGCAGCCACTCGGGTCGGGCGACGTTGATGCCGCCCTCGCCCTGCACGGTCTCCACGATCACGGCGGCGGGCTTGTTCAGCCCCGAGCCCTGGTCCTCCAGCAGCCGCTCGAACCACAGGAAGTCCGGCACCTTGCCGTCAAAGTAGTTGTCGAACGGCATCGGCGTGCCGTGCACCAGCGGAATGCCCGCGCCGGCCCGCTTGAAGGCGTTGCCGGTCACCGCGAGCGAGCCGAGCGACATGCCGTGGAAGGCGTTGGTGAAGGACACGATGGCCTCGCGGCCCTTGACCTTCCGGGCCAGCTTCAGCGCGGACTCGACCGCGTTGGTGCCGGTCGGGCCCGGGAACATGACCTTGTACGGCAGGTCGCGGGGGCGCAGCACCAGGTCCTGGAAGGTCTGCAGGAAGGCGCGCTTGGCCGTGGTCGACATGTCGAGGCCGTGGGTGACGCCGTCCCGCTCCAGATAGTCGAGCAGGGCCCGTTTGAGCACCGGGTTGTTGTGCCCGTAGTTGAGCGAGCCCGCTCCGGCGAAGAAGTCGAGGTACTCGTGGCCGTCCTCGTCGTACATGCGGCTGCCGCGCGCGCGGTCGAAGACGGTGGGCCAGCCGCGGCAGTAGCTGCGCACCTCGGACTCCAGGGTCTCGAAGACGCTGAGGTCGGGCTGGGTGATGGTCACGACGATTCGCTCCTCAATGCGACAGGTGGGTCAGCGGGCCGATGCGGTAGAGCACCTCGGGGTCGTGCGGGCCGTCCGGGAACTGTCCGGCGTCGAACAGCACCTCGCGCTCGACGCGCGCTCCGTGGCGCTCGGCGTAGGAGGTGAACAGCCGCTCGGAGGCGGTGTTGCCCGGCGTGATGGTGGTCTCGACACGGGTCAGGCCGCCGTGCTCGGCGGCGACCCGGGCGGTGAGCCCGTCGAGCAGCCGGGCGGCCAGCCCCCGGCCGCGGTGCGCGGCGTCGACGGCCACCTGCCACACGAGCAGGGTCCCGGGACGGTCCGGCCGCAGATATCCGGTGACGAACCCGATCGGCTCGCCCCCGGCGTCCCGGGCCACCGCCGAGGTGCCGGCGAAGTCCCGGCACCAGAGCAGATAGCTGTACGACGAGTTCAGGTCGAGGGTCCCGGATTCCTTGGCCATGCGCCAGATCGCGGCCCCGTCCGTCACCGCCGGTCGGTCGATGTGCAGGTCTGCTGGTGCGGCAGTCATGCGAATTGAATTTAGCGAGCGAAATTGAAAATTGCATGGCCGTCAGGTCTTACGTGGGGCCGTCGCGTGTGTTATCACGCGGGCGCGTACGGCCACGCGAGCACCATGCCTTATGGGGCGGTTTGACCGGGAGGAATGGTGTGAAACGGGCGCGTTGTGTAACGCGTCACACCCGTGTAACCCCTGCGGCACCCGCCCGGATTACGCCACTCGGCGTTCGCGAAATCTTCGCGTTTAGGGTCGGGTGAATCGGGCAGAAGAAGACGGGAAGCTGCTTCGGGTAATGGGTATGGAATACGGGGAAAGAATGCCGGGAATTGGGCCGCCGATAAGGCTGCCGCAGAATCCCGGCAGGCCGGGCGAATCAGTGCCGCATTTCCGTGAGCGCCGTTCCGAGGGCGTCCAGCGACGTCCGCACGGCCTCCCGCGTCGCGTCCGGCCCGTAGTGGTTGACCCGGATCATCTCCTTCGCCAGCGCGCCGCCGCCCGCCGCCAGCGGCAGCGAGGCGTCGGCCGTGAGGGCCCGCGCCACCAGCTCCGAGGCGTCGACGCCGGGCGGTGTCCGCAGGGTCGTCGCCACGGGCGCCGCCTGGGTCGCGTCGTGCACGTACGGCGCCAGGCCCAGCGCCGCCGCCCCGGCCCGGGTGTCCGCCGCGGCGGAGGCGTGCCGTGCCATCACCGTCTCGAGCCCGGCCTCCTCGATGCGCTCCAGGCACGCCTCCAGCGCCAGCATCTCCAGCTGCGCCGGCGCGTGCGGCAGCGCGCCGCGGCCGGCGTCGATCCAGCGCTCCTTCCAGTCCAGCAGCGACAGGTACGAGCGCCGCGGCGCGCGGGGGTTCGCCGCCATCCGGGCCCAGGCCCGCTCGCTCACCGAAACCGCCGACACGCCCGCCGGGCCGCCCATCGCCTTCTGCGCCCCGATCACGCACAGGTCCACGCCCCACGCGTCCGGCAGCACCGGCTCCGCGCCGACCGAGGCGACCGCGTCCAGGTAGAACAGCGCCCCCTGCTCCCGCACCGCCTCGCCGATCTCCGCGACCGGGTTGGTGTTGCCGGTCGCCGCCTCCGCGTGCACCAGCGACACGAAGTCGGTCTCCGGGTGCTCGGCGAAGGCCCGCCGGACGTCCTCGGCCGTGACGGCCGTGTGGAACGGCACCGCCAGGTCGTGCACCGTCGCCCCGCAGTCCCGCAGCCAGTTGCCGAACGTCGTCCCGTACGGCCCCGTGATCACGTTCAGTGCCGTCGTGCCGGGACCCGCGGCGGCGCGGATGGCCCCCTCCAGCGGCAAGAGCGCCTCGCCCTGCATGATCACCACGTCCTGCCGGGTAGAGAGCAGCCGGGCCACCCGCTCCTCGATCGACGCGAAGCGCGCGGCGGTCAGCGGGGGCAGGTCGAGGAAGGGGTGGGTCACGGCGGTGCTCTCTTCGCTCTCTTCGCTGTCCGCGCCTGTCCGTGCGCGGTCCGGATCGACTCGGACGAGCGTAACCGGCGGCCACCGCGCCCGTTCTCCGGCCCGTACGGGAAAATGGCGCAAAACGCCACCAAATCCCGCAATCCTTGCATGCTCCCCACGTCTCCCCACAGGAGGTCCCCGTGAACACGCTCCTCGGACGCCGGGTCCGGGCCCTGGCCGCCGTCACCGCTACGGCCGGGCTGGTGCTCGTGGCCGGCTGCACGTCCAGCGACGACGGGGGCGGCGGCGGTGAGACGGCCGCCGGCGGGGTGAGCCTGGTCAAGGCCGGGAAGCTGACGACCTGCACCCATTTGCCGTATCCGCCGTTCCAGTCGGAGATCGACGGCAAGGTGCAGGGCTTCGACGTGGCCCTGATCGACCTGGTCGCCGAGGACCTCGGCGTGACGCAGGAGATCCTCGACACCCCGTTCGAGAACTTCAAGACCGGCGCGTTCCTCAACTCCGGCCAGTGCGACCTGGCCGCCGCCGGCATGACCATCACCGAGGAGCGCAAGAAGAACGTCGACTTCTCCGACCCCTACTTCGAGGCGACCCAGGCGGTCCTCGCCGACAAGGACAGCGGCATCGCCTCCTTCGCGGACCTCAAGGGGCGGAAGGTGGGCGCGCAGGCGCAGACCACCGGTGAGGACCACGCCAAGGGCCAGGGCCTCGACCCGGTCTCCTTCGAGTCCTCCGACGCCGTCCTCAACGGGCTGCGCACCGGGCAGGTCGAGGCGGTCGTCATCGACTACCCGGTCGTCCAGGGCTGGCTGAAGGACGAGGCCAACGCCGACGCCTTCGAGGTCGCAGACAACATCAACACCGGCGAGCAGTACGGCTTCACCGTCAAGAAGGGCAACAACGCGCTGCGCGAGGCCATCAACAAGGCCCTCGCCGAGGCCCGGTCCGACGGCACGTACAAGAAGCTGTACGAGAAGTGGATCGGCCCGTACGAGGAGTCGGCCGCGTCGCCCTCCGCCTCATGAGCGGCGTCGCCAAGGCCGAGGTCCAGCCGCGGCGCAAGGGGCTGTCCAGGAGGCAGAAGCGGAGCCTGTCGCGCGGGCTCCAGTACGTGGTGTTCGTCGCGGCCGTGATCGCCTTCGCGGTCTCGGCCGACTGGGACCGGCTGCGGAACCAGTTCGCGCAGGAGGACATCGCGCGGCAGATGTTCCCGGACGTCATCACGCTGGCGCTCAAGAACACCGTGCTCTTCACCGTCACCGGCTTCGCCGTCGGGCTGGTGCTCGGCATGGTCATCGCGCTGATGCGGCTGTCTTCCGTGGGCCCCTACCGCTGGCTGGCCGGGATCTACATCGAGATCTTCCGCGGCCTGCCCGCCCTGTTGATCTTCATCTTCATCGGCGTGGCCGTCCCGCTGGCCTTCCCGGGCACCGAGATCGTCGGCGGCACCTACGGCAAGGTCGCCCTCGCGCTCGGCCTGGTGGCCGCCGCCTACATGGCCGAGACGATCCGCGCGGGCATCCAGGCCGTCCCCAAGGGCCAGATGGAGGCGGCCCGCTCCCTGGGGTTCTCACCCGGCAGGGCCATGGTCTCGATCATCCTGCCGCAGGCGTTCCGGATCATCCTCCCGCCGCTCACCAACGAACTGGTCCTGCTCTTCAAGGACTCCTCGCTGGTGCTGTTCCTCGGCGTCACCCTGGAGGAGCGGGAGCTGTCCAAGTACGGCCGCGACCTGGCCAGCACCACCGCCAACTCCACGCCGATCCTCGTCGCCGGCCTGTGCTACCTGCTGGTCACGATCCCGCTCGGCCTCGTCGTGCGCCGCATGGAGGCCAGGGCCCAGGAGGCCGTGAAATGAGCCGACCGGAAATCGAGATCCACGACCTGCACAAGTCGTTCGGCGACAACCACGTCCTGCGCGGCATCGACCTGCAGATCGGCCAGGGCGAGGTCGTCTGCGTCATCGGCCCCTCCGGCTCGGGCAAGTCGACCCTGCTGCGCTGCGTCAACCTGCTGGAGGAACCGAGCCGGGGCCGGGTCGTCGTCGGCGGCACCGAGGTCACCGACCCGGACGTCGACATCGACGCCGTACGACGCCGCATCGGCATGGTCTTCCAGCAGTTCAACCTGTTCCCGCACCTCACCGTCACCGAGAACCTCACCCTGCCGCAGCGCCGGGTGCTGCGCCGGGACAGGGCGACGGCCGCCAGGGTCGCCGCCGAGAACCTGGAGCGGGTCGGCCTCGCCGAGAAGGCGGACGCCCACCCCGCCTCCCTCTCCGGCGGCCAGCAGCAGCGCGTCGCCATCGCCCGCGCCCTGGCGATGGGACCCGAGGTGATGCTGTTCGACGAGCCGACCTCGGCGCTCGACCCGGAACTGGTCGGCGACGTCCTGGCGGTGATGCGGATGCTCGCGCGGGACGGCATGACGATGATGGTCGTCACGCACGAGATGACCTTCGCCCGCGAGGTCGCCGACCGGGTCGTCTTCATGGACGGCGGCGTCGTCGTCGAGCACGGCGCCCCGGAGCAGGTCGTCACCGCCCCCCGCCACGAACGCACCCGCCACTTTCTCTCGCGCCTCCTCGACCCGGCGATGGCGGAGGTGGAGGAGGAGAAGTCCGACCAGGTGGGCGGCCGGGGCGGGCCCCCTCACTAAGGTGCCGTCCATGAGCGATCAGCCGGTGCTGCACGTGAAGGGGCGGGTGCTCGTCGGGCCCGACGACGTCCGGGACGAGCTCTGGGTGATCGGCGGGCGGATCTCGTACGACCGCCCCGCCGGCGCCCGCGAGGTGCGCACGGTGACGGGGTGGGCGCTGCCCGGCCTGGTCGACGCGCACTGCCATGTGGGCCTCGACGCGCACGGCGCGGTGCCGAGGGACGTCGCCGAGCGGCAGGCGCTGGCCGACCGGGAGGCCGGCACACTGCTGATCCGGGACGCCGGCTCGCCCTCCGACACCCGCTGGGCGGACGAGCGCGAGGACCTGCCGAAGATCATCCGCGCCGGGCGGCACATCGCCCGCACCCGCCGCTACATCCGCAACTACGCCCACGAGATCGAGCCGGACGACCTGGTCGCGTACGTCGCCCAGGAGGCCCGGCGCGGCGACGGCTGGGTGAAGCTGGTCGGCGACTGGATCGACCGCGACCTCGGCGACCTGGCCGCCTGCTGGCCCCGGGAGGCGGCCGAGGCCGCCATCGCCGAGGCGCACCGGCTGGGCGCCCGGGTCACCGCGCACTGCTTCGCCGAGGACTCCCTGCGCGACCTCGTCGAGGCGGGCATCGACTGCGTCGAGCACGCGACAGGGCTCACCGAGGACCTGATCCCGCTGTTCGCCGAACGCCGGGTAGCGATCGTGCCGACGCTGGTCAACATCGCCACCTTCCCCGGGCTGGCCGCCGGGGGCGAGGCCCGCTACCCGCGCTGGGCCGAGCACATGCGGCGCCTGCACGAGCGGCGTTACGACACCGTGCGCGCCGCCTACGACGCCGGTATCCCGGTGTACGTCGGCACGGACGCCGGCGGCTCGCTCGCCCACGGGCTGGCCGCCGCCGAGGTGGCGGAACTGGTCACCGCCGGGATTCCGCCCGAGGCGGCGGTGTCCGCGACGACCTGGGCCGCGCGCCGCTGGCTCGGCCGGCCCGGCCTGGACGAGGGCGCGCCGGCGGACCTGGTGGTGTACGAGGCGGACCCCAGGGCGGACGTACGGGTGCTGGCGGCGCCACGGCGGATCGTGCTCAACGGGCGGGTGGTCCGGTGACCGGGGTGACGGAAATCCGCCCCTCGGGGCGCGGACGCGCCGGCCGGGCGCTCGCCGGGAGGAGTGAACGCGGCGGGCGCAGGCGAGCACCCGCACCCGAAAGCTCGACGTCCTCGCCAAAACCCCTCGTTGGAGTGAGTCACCCTGGGCGCCGCCCGTTCACCGTCGAGGGCACGCTCACCCCGGCCCGGGCCGCCGGCCAGACCCCGCGCCGGCCGACGTGGCGTCCCAGGGCGCGCCCGACCGGCCGGCGGCCGGCCCGGCGGAGACGGGCGGCGACTCCCTGACCCCGTACCTCGCCGGCGGCGGGCGGAGGAGCGCCGGCGCCGGCGCGGGGTGAGCGCCTCGCCCCCGGCCGAGTCTGGGCGGCCCGGGCGGCCCGTCCTCAGCCCACCGCCCGCCGCAGCGCCCCCAGGAACCCGTCCGTCGTCGCCCGGTCCCGTACCGCCAGGCGCAGCCACTGCTCGCCCAGCCCCGGGAAGGTGTCCCCGCGGCGCACCGCGTAGCCGAGGGCACGCAGCCGGTGGCGCACCTCGGCCGCACGGGGGAGGCGGACCAGGACGAACGGGGCCTCGGCCGGGGTCACCGCGCGCAGGCCGTGCGGGGCGAACTCCGCCAGGCCCGCCAGGAGACGGGCCCGGTCGGACGCGATGCGGTGGGCGGCGTGGGCCGCCTCCGCCAGGGCCGGCGGCGTCACGCACGCCTCGGCCGCGGCGAGCGCCGGCGTCGACACCGGCCACAGGGGCTGGGCCCGCTCCAGGTCCGCGACGGTGTCCGGGGCGGCGAGGACGTACCCGACGCGCAGCCCGGCCAGGCCCCATGTCTTGGTCAGGCTGCGCAGTACGACCAGGCCGGGCACGTCCGTCCGGCCCGCCAGGGCCTCCCGCTCGCCCGGCACCGCGTCCATGAACGCCTCGTCCACGACCAGCGTCCGCCCGGGCCGAGCCAGCCGCGCCACGTCGTCCGCCGGGTGCAGGACCGACGTCGGGTTGGTCGGATTGCCGACGACGACCAGGTCCGCCTCCTCGGGGACGGCCGCCGGATCGAGCCGGAAGCCGTCCTCCTCGCGCAGCAGCACCCGGTCCACCGAGTGCCCGGCGTCCCGCAGCGCCGCCTCCGGCTCGGTGAACTGCGGATGCACCACCACCGGCCGACGCACCTTCAGCGCCCGCGCCAGCAGCACGAACGCCTCCGCCGCACCCGCCGTCAGCAGCACCCGGTCGGCCGGCAGCCCGTGCCGCGCGGCGACCGCCGCCCGCGCCGCCCGCCCGTCCGGGTAGGCGGCGAGGCCGGCCAGGGAGTCGGCGATGCGGGTGCGCAGCCACGGCGGCGGCGTGCCCGCGCGGACGTTCACCGCCAGGTCGGTCAGCGCCGCGCCGTCGTCGCGCACCTCCGCGTCACCGTGGTGGCGCAGGTCGGGCCCGTCAGTGTGCATGCGAGTGCGCGTGCCCTCCGTGATGGTGGTGGCCGTGACCGTGGTGGTGGCCGTCGTCGTCGGGGTGGAAGTGCGGCTGCTGCGGCATGCCCACCTTGTCCTCGAAGCCCGGCAGCGCGATCCGGTACACGCACGAGTCGCAGTTCATCCGCAGATCGCCCTCCACGGCCTCCGCGTACCGCTCCATCACCAGGTCCAGCAGCTCCGGCTCCGGCCCGATCACGTCCGCGGACCGCACCTCGACCTCGGGGTGCGCGGCGGCCCAGCCCTCCGTCTGCTGCCGCACCCGGTCCGGGAGGATGCCCGTGAACAGGAAGTACGGCAGCACGACGATCCGCCCGGCACCCAGCCGCGCGCACCGGTCCAGCCCGCTCGGCACGTCCGGCGCGGCCAGCGACACGAACGCCGTCTCCACGCCCGCGTACCCGCGCCCCTCCCACAGGAGCCGGGCCGCCTTGCACACCTCCGCGTTGGCGTCCGGGTCGGTGGAGCCGCGCCCGACCAGCAGCACGGTCACGTCCGCCCGGTCCTCCGGCGTCCGCCCGGCACCGCCGAGCGCCTCGTCCAGACGCCGCTCCAGCACGTTCAGCAGCGCCGGGTGCGGGCCCAGCGGACGCCCGTAGGAGTACGAGATCCCCGGGTGCCGTTCCTTCTCGCGGGCCAGCGCCGCCGGGATGTCGCCCTTGGCGTGCCCGGCGGACACCAGCATCAGCGGCACGGCGGCGAACCGGCGCACCCCGCGCTCCACCAGCTCGGCGACGGCCTCGCCGAGCGGCGGCGGGGACAGTTCGATGAAGCCGCCCGCGACGGGCAGGTCGGGGTGGCGGCGCCCCAGCTGGCGCACGAAGTCGCGGAACGCCTCGGCGCCGGCGTCGTCACGGGTGCCGTGGCCGGCGATGAGCAGGGCGGGCGGCGGGGTGGTCACGGTTTCTCCTCGGCGGAAATCGGGTGGTACAGCAGGGCGTTGAGCGCGGCGGCGGCGACCGCCGACCCGCCCTTCTCGGACACGTTGCTCACGGCGGGCAGCCCGCTCTCGCGCAACGCGGCCTTGGACTCGGCCGCGCCGACGAAGCCGACGGGCAGGCCGATGACGAGCGCCGGAGCGGCGTCCAGCGTGAGCAGTTCCTCCAGCGCGGTCGGCGCGTTGCCGATCACCCAGAGCGCGCCGGGGCCGACCTGCTCGTAAGCCAGCCGGATGCCGTGCGCCGACCGGGTCAGGCCCGGCCCCGCGACGGCGTCCTGCAGCCGGCACACGGTCTCCCGCCGGGTGATGCCCGCACCGACCATCTCCACGTCCACGACGACCGGCGCCCCGGCGTGCAGCGCCGCGTGCGCCGCCACCAGGTCGGCCTCGTCCATCACGAGATCCTCGGCGTACTCCAGGTCGGCGGCGGAGTGGATGACCCGCTCCACCACCGCCCGGGTCAGCGGCGGGAAGTGCGACGTGTCCAGCCGGGCGCGCAGCCGCCGGTAGGACTCGGCCTCGATGGGGTGGACCACGCGCGTCACCGGGACGCCTCCTGCCAGCGGTAGCCGCGCGGCGTCACCATGCGCCCCGCGATCGTCCGGGTCGCGGTGTTGCCCACCGTCACGACCGTCATCATGTCGACCGTCGCCGGGGCCAGTTCACCGAGCGTGGTGATCCGGCTCGACTCGTCGGCGCGCGAGGCATTGCGCACCACGCCCACCGGGGTCCCGGACGCCCGGTGCTCGGCGAGGATGCCCAGGGCCTTCGGCAGCTGCCAGTCCCGGCCCCGGCTGCGCGGGTTGTAGAACGTCACCACGAGGTCCGCCTCCGCCGCCGCGCGCACCCGCCGCTCGATGACCTCCCACGGCGTGTGCAGGTCCGACAGGCTGATCGACACGTGGTCGTGGCCGAGCGGCGCGCCCAGGATCGCGGCGGCGGCCAGCGCGGCGGTCACGCCCGGCACCCCGACCACGTCGATGTCGTCGGACGCCTCGGCGAGCGCCGGGGACGCCATGGCGTACACGCCCGCGTCGCCGCTGCCGATCAGCGCCACCGCATGCCCCCTGCGGGCCTCCTCGACGGCCGTGCGGGCCCGCTCCTCCTCCGCGCCGAGCCCCGACTCCAGGACGCGGGTGCCCGGCCGCAGCAGATCGCGGATCTGGTCGACGTACTGGTCCAGGCCCACCAGCACCGAGGCGCGGCGCAGCTCCGCCGTCGCGCGGGGCGTCAGCAGGTCCCGTGCGCCCGGCCCGAGGCCGACCACCGCGAGCCGGCCGCGCGCGGGACGCCGTACGACCGCGCAGGTCGCCATGGCCGACTTCCGCTTGGGGACGAGGAGTTCGCCCCCGCGGGCCAGCGCCGACGCCTCCGCGACGGACGGCGTGCCGACGGCGGCGAGCGGCGCGTCGGAGGGGTTCGGCACGTCGACGCCGGCCAGCTCCCCGGCCGGGTACGTCACCAGCGGCACCCCCAGCCGCTGCGCCGCCGCCACGATGCCGGGCTCGTCGGCCTTGGCGTCCACGGTGGCCAGCTCGGCGACCGACGCCGCCGACAGCCCGGCGTCCCGCAGGGCGCCCTCGACCAGCCCCAGCACCTCGTCCGCGGGCGCCCCCCGCGACGCGCCCACGCCCACGACCAGCGACGGCGGACGCAGCACCACCTCGCCCCGGCCGACGGCGACATGGCGGTCCGTCACCCGGATCGTGTACGCCCCGCTCTGCGCGACCGGCAGCGGCGGCAGCGGCCACGCCACCTCGGCGTCCACCGCGACCGGCTCCCCGTCCAGCAGCGCCCGCGTCACCCCGGCCACATCGCCCTCCACGGGCAGCCCCAGCGTGTCCAGACCGGGAAGGCCGGCCGCGTCCGTGCCGGTGGTCACCACCGGCTCGGCGCCGAGCACCTCGCCCACCCGCGCGGCCAGCTCGTTGGCGCCGCCGCCGTGCCCGCCGACCAGCGACACCGCGAACCGGCCGCCCTCGTCGACGCAGACCACGCCCGGGTCGGACGCCTTGTCGGCCAGCAGCGGGGCGATCAGCCGCACCACCGCACCCGTGGCCAGGAAGCACACGAGCTGCTCGCACTCCGCGAACGCCCGCCGTACGGCGGACCCGACAGGGCCGTCGTACACGCGCGTACGCTCCGGCCAGGCCGCGGCCAGCCGGTCGCGCGCAGCCGCGCCCGCCGCCGTGGCGGAAACAAGGCCGATCACTGGACAACTCCTTCGTCATGCGCCGGGGGCCGCACGCCCCACAGCAGGAAAACCGGATTGGTCGCCGCCAGCCGGGTCACATCGCCCGGAAGCGGCGCGAGGCGGGACGACTGCAGCAGCACCCCGTCGCAGTCGAGCCCGGCGGCCGTCAGCGCCTCCCGCGCGGCCGGCACCCGGTCCAGCGCCGCCAGCGCCACCACCACCGCCCGCCGCGCCCGTCGCGCGCACGCCGCCACCACGGCGGGCAGCTCGCGCCCGCCGCCGCCGACGAACACCGCGTCGGGATCGTCGTCCAGGCCGTCCAGCGCCCCGGGCGCCGCCCCGTGCACGGCCCGCACGTCGACGCCGTGCGCGGCGGCGTTGGCGCGGATCCGCTCCACCCCGTCCGCCGCCTTCTCCACCGCCACCACGGCGGCGCCCAGCCGCGCGCACTCCACGGCCACCGAGCCCGAACCCGCGCCGACGTCCCACACCAGGTCGCCGGGGCGCGGCCCGAGCCGGGCCAGGGCCAGCGCCCGCACCTCGAACTTGGTGATCATCGAGTCGCGGTGGGCGAACGCCGACTCCTCCAGCGCCCACCCGCCGGGCCGCACCGGCGGACCCGCGACCGTGCGCACCGGACCCAGCGCCCGCGCCTCGTCCAGGCACAGCACGACGCTCACCGCCGGCCCCCAGTCCCGCGCCGCGGCCTCGGCCGGCGTCACCCGCTCCACCCGCTCCCGGGCCGACCCCAGCGCCGACGCCACCACCAGCACCCGCGGGGCGTCCCCGAGCGCCGCGCCCAGCTCCGCCGGACCGGCCCCAGGCCCGGTCAGCACCGCCGTCTTCGGATGCGCCCGGCACACGTTGACCGCCGTCCGCAGCTCCCGCCCGTGCGCGCTGACCACCACCGCGTCGTCCCACGGCAGCCCCGCCCGCGCGAACGCCGCGGCCACCGACGACACCTCCGGCCGCACCTCCAGCCGCTGTGGCCCGAACCGCTCCGCCAGCGCCCGCACGATCCCGAAGAACCCGGGATCGCCCGAGGCCAGCACCACGACCGGCGCCTCCTTGGCGACGTACTCGGCGACGGCGTCCAGCGCGGGCGCCAGCGGCCCCAGCACGATCCGCTCCGCGCCCCCGGGCAGCGCCACGGACTCCAGGTGCCGCCGCCCGCCGACGACCAGCGCGGCCCCCGCGACCGCCTCCGCCGCGGTCGGCGCCCCCGTCCCCGTCCCCGTGCCCACGACGGTGATCAGGGCGCTCACGTACGGGCACCCCGCTCGCGCAGCGCCCGGCGGGCCTCCGGGTCGGCCTTGCGGTAACCGTGGAAGTGACCGGGGTGGTACAGGTGCGAGCGGGTGCCGTGCGCGTCGAGGGCCGGACCGACCAGGAACAGCGTGTGCTTCCACAGCTTGTGCTCCTTGACCGTGTCCTCCAGCGTGCCCACCGTGCACCGCACCAGCAGCTCCTCCGGCCACGTCGCCTGGTACGCGATCACCACCGGCGTCGTCGTCGGATAGCCGCCCTCCAGCAGCTCCCGCACCAGCTGGCCGCTGCGCGCCGCCGACAGGAAGACCGCCATCGTCGTCCCGTGCCGGGCGAACTCCCGCACCTCCTCCCCGGGCGGCATCGGCGTCTTGCCGCCGCCCAGCCGGGTGAGGATCACCGACTGCGCCACCTCGGGGATCGTCAGCTCCCGCTGCGCGATCGCCGCCACCGCCGAGAACGACGACACGCCCGGCACCACCTCGGTCGCGATGCCGATCCGCGCGCACCGGTCCAGCTGCTCCTGCGTGCCGCCCCACAGCGCCGGGTCACCGGAGTGGATCCGGGCCACCCGCAGGCCGTCGGCGTGCGCCCGCTCGTACACGGCGACGACGTCCTCCAGCGACATCGCCGCCGAGTCGAGGATCTCCGCGCCCTCCCGGGCGTGCTCCAGCACCTCCTCCTGGACCAGGCTCGCGGCCCAGATCACCACGTCCGCCTCGGCGATGGCGCGGGCGGCGCGGAACGTCAGCAGATCGGCGGCGCCGGGGCCGGCGCCGACGAAGGTCACCTTGCCGGAAGGGGCGTCGGCCATGGGTCGGGGTCCTCTCATGACGGGATGGGGAAGCGCACCGGCGGTGAAGGCCGAAGGTGCGCGGCGGGGGACGCATCGGATACGAAGGGCGCATGGCGGTGATCGTCGCGCTCGGCGCGTTCCTGATGACGTTGGCTGGCGGCTGGACGGCACACCGCGTGACCGACCGCCGCCACCTGGTGCTGGGCCTGGCCGGCGGGCTCATGCTGGGCGTGGTCGGACTGGACCTGCTGCCCGAGTCGCTCGCCGCCGCGGACGCCGACGTGTTCGGCGTGCCGGCCGCGTTCCTGCTGTTCGTCGCCGGCTTTCTGCTGGCCCATCTGGTGGAACGGCTGCTGGCCGCCCGGCAGGCCGCGCACGGCGCCAAGAACGCGGACGGACGCGCGCCCGAGGTGGGCCTGACGGCCGCCGCCGCGATGGTCGGCCACAGCGCCATGGACGGCGTCGCCATCGGCGCCGCCTTCCAGATCGGCGAGGACATGGGCGTCGCCGTCGCGCTGGCCGTCGTCGCCCACGACTTCGCGGACGGCTTCAACACCTACACACTGACCCGGCTGTACGGCAACGCCCGCCGCCGCGCCGTGCTGATGCTGGGCGCGGACGCGGTCGCCCCCGTGGCCGGCGCCGCCTCCACGGCGTTCGTCGCCATCCCCGAGCCCCTGCTCGGCGGCTACCTCGGCCTGTTCGGCGGCGCACTGCTGTACCTGGCCGCGGCGGAGATCCTGCCCGAGGCCCACCACACCCACCCGGCCCGCTCCACGCTGCTGTGCACGGTCGCGGGGGCGGCGTTCATCTGGCTGGTGGTCGGCGTCGCGGAGTGACCGGGCCGGCGCCTGTCCGACGGTCACAGCTTGCCGCCCCGCCCGCCGTCGCGCCGCGGCGGCGAGATCAGCGTCGAGAGGTACGGCAGCGCGGCCCCGTCCAGCTCGGCGGCCGGGCGCACGGACTCCTCGGGCAGCCCGAGCGCCGACCCCCACACCGCGTCGTCGATCCGCCCGCTGTCCCGCAGCGCCTCGGCGACCTCGGCCGCCTGCCGCCCGAACTTGTACGCCACGACCGTCCCCGGTCCGTCCAGCGCCTCCTTGAGCACACCCGCCCCGGCCGTCACCGGCACCAGCGTCAGCGGCTCGGTGCCCTCCGTCAGCACCGCTCCCGAACGGGCCGCGAGGTCCTGCATCGCGGTGATCCCGGGCACGGTCCGCACCACGACGCCCGGCACCACGGCGGCGATGGTCTGCGCGAGATAGGTGAACGTCGAGTACACGTTCGGGTCGCCGATCGTCGCGAACGCGACCGTCCCGTGCGCCCGCAGCAGCGCGGCCACCCGCTCCCCGGCCGCGTCCCAGGCGGCCTCGCGCCGGGCCCGGTCGCTGCGCTCGTTCAGCGCGAACACCACCCGCACGACCTTCTCCGGCCCCACGTAGTGCAGCACCGTCGCCTCGGCCCGCCCGCGCTCGCCCGTGTCCATCACCGGGACCACGACGACGTCCGCGGCCCGCAGCGCGTTGACGCCCTTCACCGTCACCAGCTCGGGGTCGCCCGGCCCCACCCCGACCCCGATCAGTCTGCTGCTCATGACGTCCGGCACCTCTCCACGAACCGACGGGCGACACCGGGCTCGGACGCCCAGTGCGTGTGCAGATAGCTCGCGTGCACACCTCGCTGTACGAAACCCTCGACGCGCCGCTCGGGCGCGCGCACCCCCCACGCGGCCTCCGCCCCGGCGCCGGGCTCGACGACCGTGCGGTGGAACTCGTGCCCCCGCATCCGCGTCCCGGCCGCCGCGAGGACGCTGTCGCTCACGGCCACCGCGTCCCGGTAGCCGAGGGTGAGCCGGTCCGTCATCCGCGCGGCGGCGCCGAGCACACCGCACATGGGCAGCCCGTCCAGCTCCCGGCACAGGTACAGCAGCCCCGCGCACTCGGCCGCCACCGGCGCGCCGCCGAGGGCCAGCTCGGCCACGGCCCTGCGCAGCGGCTCGTTGGCGGACAGCTCGGCGGCGTACACCTCCGGGAACCCGCCGCCGACGACCAGCCCGCGCGCGCCCTCGGGCAGTCGCTCGTCGCGGAGGGGATCGAAGGTGACGACATCGGCCCCGGCGGCCGTGAGCAGCTCGGCGTGTTCGGCGTAGGAGAAGGTGAACGCCGGCCCACCGGCGACGGCGACTTTCACACGCCCGGGCGGCGGGGGCGAGGAAGCGACGGCCTCAGCCGCGTCCCAGGCCGCACCCGCCAACGCACCCGCATTCCGAGCCAGCCCCACCAGCGCCTCCAGGTCACACCCCGCGGCGACCTGCGCGGCCATCGCAGCCACGGCCTCCACGGCCTGGGCCCGCCGCTCGGCGACCGGCACCAGCCCCAGATGCCTGGACGGCGTATCGACCTGCGGAGCCCGCCGCAGCACCCCGAACACCGGCACCCCGACCGAATCCAAGGCGTCCCGCAGCAGCTCCTCGTGCCGGTCGGACCCGACCTTGTTGAGGATCACGCCCGCGACCCGCACCTGCGGGTCCCAGGACGCGAACCCGTGCACCAGAGCGGCGACCGACCGCGACTGCCTCGAGGCGTCCACGACGAGCACGACCGGCGCCTCGAGCAGCTTGGCGACATGGGCGGTGGAGGCCAGTTCCCCTTCCCCCGCCGCCCCGTCGTACAGCCCCATCACACCCTCGACGACGGCGATGTCACACCCCCGCGCCCCGTGCAGGAACAACGGAGCGACCAGCTCCGGCCCGCACAGGTACGCGTCGAGATTGCGCCCCACACGCCCGGTGGCGAGCGCGTGGTACCCGGGGTCGATGTAGTCCGGCCCGACCTTGTGCGGGGACACGGCGAGTCCCCGCCCGGCGAGCGCGGCCATCAGCCCCGTGGCGACGGTGGTCTTGCCGCTCCCGGAGGAGGGCGCGGCGACGACCAGCCGGGGAACGGACGAGGGCCAGGTCACCACTCGATGCCCCTCTGCCCCTTCTGTCCGGCGTCCATCGGATGCTTGACCTTGGACATGTCCGTCACGAGATCGGCGAAGTCCACCAGCTTCTCCGGCGCGTTCCGCCCCGTGATCACCACATGCTGGGTGCCCGGCCGGTCGCGCAGGACGTCGATCACCTCGTCGGTGTCGACCCACCCCCAGTGCATCGGGTACGCGAACTCGTCCAGCACGTACAACTGGTACGTCTCGGCGGCCAGGTCCCGCTTGACCTGCTCCCAGCCCTCGCGGGCCTTCTCTTCGTTGTCCATCTGCGCGTCCCGCTGGACCCAGGACCAGCCCTCGCCCATCTTGTGCCAGGCGACGGTCCCGCCCTCGCCGGAGTCCCCGAGCACCCGCAGCGCCCGCTCCTCGCCGACCTTCCACTTCGCCGACTTGACGAACTGGAACACCCCGATCGGCCACCCCTGGTTCCAGGCCCGCAGCGCGAGCCCGAAAGCGGCGGTCGACTTGCCCTTGCCCACGCCCGTGTGCACGACCACCAGCGGACGGTTACGGCGCTGACGGGTCGTCAGACCGTCGTCCGGTACGACACTCGGCTGTCCCTGCGGCATTACGCGGCCCTCCTCTGTACGTCCTTCACCAGACCGGCGATCGCGTCGGCCCTCAGCTCGTCCAACGTCACGGCGGCACCGCCCAGTTCACCGGCGAGCTGCCCCGCCAGCCCCAGCCGCACCGGGCCCGCCTCGCAGTCCACGACCACCGACGCCACCCCGTCGGCCGCGAACAGCCGCGCGGCGCGCGACGCCAGCGCC
The DNA here is from genome assembly GCF_040611575.1 of Streptomyces sp. NPDC006610. NCBI lineage: Bacteria > Bacillati > Actinomycetota > Actinomycetes > Kitasatosporales > Streptomycetaceae > Streptomyces > Streptomyces sp. NPDC006610. Next base: position 61,415 of record NZ_JBEXOP010000026.1, on the reverse strand, counting down.
ACCGGCTCGGGCCCACCGGTGGCCCGCCCGTCCGTCACCACGACGACCAGCGGCCGGCGCGCGGCGTCCCGCAGCCGCTCCACGCGCAGCACGTCGTGCGCCTTGAGCAGCCCGGCGGCCAGCGGCGTACGGCCCCCGGTCGGCAGCGACTCCAGCCGGGCCGCCGCCGCGTCCACGGACGAGGTGGGCGGCAGCGCGACGTCGGCCGAAGACCCCCGGAAGGTCACCAGCCCCACCTTGTCCCGCCGCTGATACGCGTCCAGCAGCAACGACAGCACGGCGCCCTTCACGGCGCCCATCCGCTGCCGCGCGGCCATCGACCCGGAGGCGTCGACGACGAAAAGAACCAGATTCCCCTCGCGCCCCTCGCGCACCGCCTGCCGCAGATCGTCCCGCCGCACCACCAGCCCCGGCCCGCTGCGCCCCCGCGCCCGCTGGTGCGGCGCCGCGGCCTGCACGGTGGCGGCCAGGTGCAGCTTGGTCAGCGCCCCGCGCGGACGCCGGGCCCCGATCGTCCGCCCGTGCTCGGTCCGCGCCCGCGAACGCCGCCCGGCGGCGCCCTCCCCGATGCCGGGCACGCTCAGCACCCGGGTCCGGAACGGCTCGGCGGCCCGTACGGCCGACTGCTCGCCCGCCCCGGCCGGCTGCGGCTCCCCGCCCTCACCGGCCTCGGGCCGCGCACCGGAACCGCCCTGGTCGGGCCCTTCGGAGGACGGCTGCCCCCCGCCTCCACCGGGACCGTCGGGGTCGGGATCGTCGTCGCCCTCGCCCTGGTCGCCGAACTCCTCCAGCGTCCGGTCGAGCTTGTCCTCGTCCAGCCCCGGAGCGTCGAAGGGGTTGCGCCGCCGCCGGTGCGGCAGCGCCAGCAGCGCGGCCTGCCGCACGTCCTCGGCCAGGACGTCGGTCCGCCCGGCCCAGGCCGCCAGCGCGGTCGCCGTGCGGGCCATCACGATGTCGGCGCGCATGCCGTCCACCTCGAAGGCGGCGCAGGTCGCGGCGATCTGCCGAAGCGCCGCGTCACCGAGCCGGACCTGGGGCAGCAGCTCGCGTGCGGCCACGATCCGCTGCCGTACGGCGGCCTCCTCGTCGGCCCAGCGCGCTGCGAACCCGGCCGGGTCGTCGTCGTGGGCCAGCCGCCGCCGCACGACCTCCACCCGCTGGTCGGGCTCCCGCGAGGCGGCGACCTCGACGGTGAGCCCGAACCGGTCGAGCAGTTGCGGTCGCAGCTCGCCCTCTTCGGGGTTCATGGTCCCGACGAGCAGGAAGCGCGCCGCGTGCCGCACGGACACGCCCTCGCGTTCGACGTACGAGGCGCCCATCGCGGCGGCGTCCAGGAGGAGGTCGACCAGGTGGTCGTGGAGCAGGTTGACCTCGTCCACGTACAGGATCCCGCGGTGCGCGTCGGCGAGCAGGCCCGGCTCGAACGCCTTCACGCCCTCCGCGAGCGCCCGCTCGATGTCGAGGGCGCCCACCAGCCGGTCCTCGGAGGCGCCGACGGGGAGTTCGACCATGCGGGCCGGGCGCGTCGTACCGGCCCGGACCTCGTGCGGCCCGTCCGGGCACGCGGGGTCGGGAGCGGCCGGGGCGCAGGAGAAGCGGCACCCGGGGACGACGTCGACCTCCGGCAGCAGCGCCGACAGGGCGCGGACCGTCGTCGACTTGGCCGTCCCCTTCTCACCGCGCACGAGAATGCCGCCGATGCTCGGTGAGACGGCGTTGAGCAGCAGGCCGAGGCGCAGGTCGTCCTGGCCGACGACGGCCGTGAACGGAAACGGGGTGGTCACTTGTCGTCGCCCTCCAGGTCGCCTTCGAGCTCCAGATAGGTGGCGCGCAGCCGCTCCAGCGTGTCGGCGTCCGGCTCGGCCCACAGCCCGCGGTCGGCGGCCTCCAGCAGTCGCTCGGTGATGCCGCGCAGCGCCCACGGGTTGGACTTCTTCATGAAGTCCCGGTTCTCCGGGTCGAAGACGTACTCGGCGCTGAGCTTCTCGTACATCCAGTCGTCCACGACCCCCGCCGTGGCGTCGTACCCGAACAGGTAGTCCACGGTCGCCGCCATCTCGAAGGCGCCCTTGTAGCCGTGCCGCCGCATCGCCGCCATCCAGCGCGGGTTGACCACCCGCGCCCGGAAGACCCGGTGCGTCTCCTCGCCCAGCGTCCGCGTCCTCACCTGGTCCGGCGTCGCCGAATCGCCCACGTAGGCCTCGGGGTTGGCGCCGGTCAGGTGCCGCACCATGGCGACCATGCCGCCGTGGTACTGGAAGTAGTCGTCGGCATCGACCAGGTCGTGCTCGCGCGTGTCGACGTTCTTCGCCGCCACCGCGATCCGCCGGAACGCCGTCTCCATGTCCCCGCGCGCCGCCCGTCCGTCGAGCCCGCGCCCGTAGGCGTAGCCGCCCCACACCGCGTACACCTCGGCGAGGTCCGCGTCGGAGCGCCAGTTCCGCGCGTCGATCAGCGGCAGCAGACCCGCGCCGTACGCCCCCGGCTTGGAGCCGAAGATACGGGCCGTCGCGCGCCGCCGGTCGCCGTGCTCGGCGGCGTCCTCGTCCACGTGCGCCCGCACGTGGTTGGACTCGGCGGGCTCGTCCAGCTCGGCCACCGCCCGCACCGCGTCGTCGATCAGCCCGACGACGTGCGGGAACGCGTCCCGGAAGAAGCCGGAGATGCGGACCGTGACGTCGATGCGCGGTCGGCCCAGCTCCTCCAGGGGCACGATCTCGAAGCCGGTCACCCGCCGCGACGCGTCGTCCCACACCGGGCGGCAGCCCAGCAGCGCCAGGATCTCGGCGATGTCGTCGCCCTGGGTGCGCATCGCGGACGTGCCCCACACCGTCAGGCCGACGGACTTCGGGTACTCCCCGGTGTCGGTCAGATACCGCTGCACCAGCGAGTCCGCCAGCGACTGCCCGACCTCCCAGCTCAGCCGGGACGGAATGGCCTTGGGGTCGACGGAGTAGAAGTTCCGGCCGGTCGGCAGGACGTTGACCAGGCCGCGCGTCGGGGAGCCCGACGGGCCGGCCGGGACGTAGCCGCCGTCCAGGGCGCGCAGGATGTGCCCGATCTCGTCCGTCGTCCGGGCGAGACGCGGCACGACCTCGTCGCAGGCGAACTCCAGCACCGCGACGGCGTCCGGCACTTCGGCGCCGCCCAGCACCTCCCGCACCAGCGGACCGCTCTCCGCGACGGCCCAGCCACGGGCCTCCATGCCCTCCGCCAGCCGCCGGCACAGCTGCTCCAGCAGGTCGACGGCGTCGGAGCCGGTGCGCGCGGGACCCTCCACCAGGTTCGTCAGCTCGACGGGCACCTTCACCGGCGCGCCCGGCTCGGCCAGCAGCTCCTTCTCGTCCAGCCCGAAGTGCGCGGCCAGCGAGGCCCGCAGCCCCGGCAGCGCGTTGGCCCGCCCGCCCCACACCTGGGAGGCCCGCAGCACGGCCAGCACCAGGTTGACGCGCGGCTCGCCGACCGGCCCGCCGCCGAGAACGTGCAGGCCGTCGCGGATCTGCACGTCCTTGATCTCGCACAGATAGCCGTCGATGTGCATGACGAACTCGTCGAAGGTCTCGTCGTCCGGCTGCTCGTCCACGTGCAGGTCGTGATGGAGCTCGGCCGCCTTCACCAGCGTCCAGATCTGCGCCCGCACGGCCGGAGCCTTGGCCGGGTCCAGGTCGGAGACGAGCGCGTACTCGTCGAGGAGCTGTTCCAGCTTCGCCAGGTCCCCGTACGTGTCCGCGCGGGCCATCGGCGGCACCAGGTGGTCGACCACCGTGGCGTGCCCGCGCCGCTTGGCCTGGGTGCCCTCGCCGGGGTCGTTGACGATGAAGGGGTAGACGAGGGGGAGGTCGCCGAGGACGGCGTCCGGCGCGCAGCCCTTGCTGAGCCCGAGGCCCTTGCCGGGCAGCCACTCCATCGTGCCGTGCTTGCCCATGTGCACGATCGCGTCCGCGCGGAAGGAGTTCTCCAGCCAGCGGTAGGCCGCCAGGTAGTGGTGGGACGGCGGCATGTCGGGGTCGTGGTAGATCGCGATGGGGTTCTCGCCGAAGCCGCGCGGCGGCTGGATCATCACGACGACGTTCCCGAACCGCAGGGACGCCAGCACGATGTCGTCGCCGTCCACGTAGAGGGAGCCGGGCGGCTCGCCCCACGCCTCCAGCATCCCGTCGCGCAGCTCGGGGTCCAGCCGGTCGAACCACGCCCGGTAGTCGGCCAGCGGCACCCTGGCGGGCGCGGCGGCCAGCTGGTCCTCCGTCAGCCACTCCACGTCGTGCCCGCCGGCCTCGATCAGCCGGTGGATCAGCTCGTCGCCGTTGTCCGGGTAGCCCTCGACCGCGTACCCGGCGTCGCGCAGGGCGTCCAGCACCCGCACCGCCGAGGCGGGCGTGTCCAGGCCGACGGCGTTGCCGACGCGGGAGTGCTTGGTCGGGTACGCGGTGAAGACGAGCGCCAGCTTCTTGTCGGCGTTCGGCTTGTGCCCGAGCCGGGCGTGCCGTACGGCGATCCCGGCCACCCGCGCGGCCCGCTCGGGGTCGGCGACGTACACCGGGACGTCGTCCGGGCCCTGCTCCTTGAAGGAGAACGGCACGGTGATCAGCCGCCCGTCGAACTCCGGGATGGCGACCTGCATCGCGGCGTCCATCGGGGACAGCGCGGCGTCGGACGCGTCCCAGGCGGCCCGCGAGGAGGTGAGGCACAGGCCCTGCAGCACCGGCACGTTCAGGTCGGCGAGCGCCCCGACGTCCCAGGCCTCCTCGTCGCCGCCGGCCGAAGCACCGGAGGCGTGCGTGCCGCCGGCGGCGAGGACCGTGGCGATCAGGGCGTCGGCGCGGCCCAGGATCTCGTACAGGCCCTCCTCCGCGCCGCGCAGCGAACCGCAGTACACCGGAAGGGCGTTGGCGCCCTGTGCCTCGATCGCGTCGCACAGGGTGTCCACGAAGGCGGTGTTGCCGCTGAGTTCGTGGGCGCGGTAGAAGAGCACGCCGACCGTCGGGCGGCCGTCCGCGACGGCGCGCTCGCCGTGGACGCCGTACTCCGGCATCCTGCGCGGCTCCTCGAAACCCTCGCCGGTCAGCAGCACGGTGTCGGAGAGGAACCGGGCCAGTTCGGTGAGGTTGTCCGGCCCGCCCTCGACGAGGTACCGCAGCGCCTCGGCCACCACGCCGGCCGGGACGGACGACTCGGCCATCAGCTCCGCGTCCGGCACGGCCTCGCCGCCGAGCAGCACGGTCGGCACGCCGGACGCCTTCAGCGCGGCGAGCCCGTCCTCCCAGGCGCGCTTGCCGCCCAGCAGCCGTACGACGGCGATGTCCGCGCCCTCCAGCAGCGCGGGCAGTTCCTCCTGGACGTCGACGCGGGTCGGGTTGCCGATCCGGTAGCCGGCGTCCGCGGCGCGGGCCGCCAGCAGATCGGTGTCGGCGGTCGACAACAACAACACTGTGCTCATGCGGGCGCTCCCGGTGGAATGAAAGGCAGTCCTTGCGGCGCGCCCGACTCGATGAGCCGCCACAGCGCGTCCGTGTCCGCGTGCTGTTCGATCAGGTCGCCGAGCCGGTCGAGCTGTTGCTCGCGCAGCGCGGCGAACGAGGTGTCGGGCGCCGGCACGAAGCGGCGGCCGGCGAGGGCGGCCACCTCGCGCAGGAAGGCGCGCCGGAAGCCGTCCGACTCCAGCGAGCCGTGCCAGTGGGTGCCCCAGGTCGTGCCGATCCGGCAGCCGTCCAGACCGTGTCCTCGGTCGTCGGAGATGAACGTGTCCCCGCCGAGGACGTCGGCCACCCCGTGGTGGATCTCGTAGCCCTCGACCCGCTCGCCGAGGGCCTCGCCGACCGGCCGGGTGAGGGTCTTCTCGCGGGCGAAGCGCACCCGCACCGGCAGGATGCCGAGGCCGTCCACCTGTCCGCGTCGGCTCTCGACGTCGTCCTCGATGCGCTCGCCGAGGACCTGGAAGCCGCCGCAGATCCCGAGGACGGGCCGGCCCTCCGCGGCCCGGCGGCGCAGCGCCCCGGCGAGCCCGCGCTCGTGCAGCCAGTCCAGCGCCCGCACGGTGCCGCGGGTCCCCGGCAGCACGACCAGGTCGGCGTCGGCCAGTTCCTCCGGCCGGTCCACGAACCGCACCACGACGCCCGGCTCGGCGGCCAGCGCGTCGACGTCGGTGAAGTTGGACATCAGCGGCACCGCGCACACGGCGACGCGCAGCACGTCCTCGCCGACGGGCGGGGCGGTGTTCGACTCGCGCACGGTCCCGCGCAGCGACACCCTCAGGCCGTCCTCCTCGTCGATGCCGAGCCCGTGCCGGTACGGCAGCACGCCGTACGTCCCCCGCCCGGTGAGGTCCCGGAGCATGTCCAGGCCCGGCTCCAGCAGCGAGACGTCGCCGCGGAACTTGTTCACCAGGAACCCGGCGACCAGCGCCTGGTCCTCGGGCGAGAGCAGCGCCACCGTGCCGAAGAAGGACGCGAAGACGCCCCCGCGGTCGATGTCGCCCACCACCAGCACGGGCAGCCGCGCGTTGCGGGCGATCCCCATGTTCACGATGTCGGTCCGCCGCAGGTTGATCTCCGCAGGACTGCCGGCCCCCTCACAGATCACCGCGTCATACGTGCCCCGCAACTGCTCCAGACAGTCCAGCACCGTGCCCAGCAGCCGCTGCTGCCGCCCGCCGTGGTAGCCGCGGGCGCTCAGCTCGCCCACCGGCCTGCCCAGCAGCACCACCTGGCTGCTCTGCTCGCCGCCCGGCTTGAGCAGCACCGGGTTCATCAGGGCGGTCGGCTCGATCCGGCAGGCCTGCGCCTGCATGGCCTGAGCCCGCCCGATCTCCGCGCCCTCGCGGGTCACGAAGGAGTTCAGCGACATGTTCTGCGCCTTGAACGGCGCCACCTTCACGCCCTGGCGGACCAGCCAGCGGCAGATCCCGGCGGTGACCACGCTCTTGCCGGCGTCGGAGGTGGTGCCGGCGACGAGGAGCCCTCCGCTCATCACGTACGTCCTCTCTGCAGGGCGGACTTCACCACGGACACGCCCGCGCACACCCCGAGCGCGAGCACGCTCACGCGCCGGGACAGCCGGACCGCGCGCCGGATGTCCCCGACCTCGACGGCGCGCCCGGCTGCCCCGTTGAGCACGGGCCGGTGCTCGACGCGCCCGCCGTACGACAGCGTCCCGCCGAGCCGCACCCCGAGCGCCCCCGCGAACGAGGCCTCCACGGGCCCGGCGTTGGGACTCGGGTGCCTGTGGGCGTCGGTCCGCCAGGCCCGCAGCGCGCCGCGCGGATCGTCACCGGCCGCGGCGGCGAGGACGGCGGTGAGCCGCGCGCCCGGCCATCCGGCGAGGTCGTCGAGGCGGGCGGAGGCCCAGCCGTAACGGCGGTGGCGGGGCGACTTGTGGCCGACCATGGCGTCGAGGGTGTTGACGGCCCGGAAGCCGAGCAGCCCCGGCACTCCGCAGGCCGCGCCCCACACCAGCGCGCCGACCACGGCGTCCGAGGTGTTCTCGGCGACGGACTCCACCACCGCGCGGGCGATCCCGTCGGCGTCCAGCGCCTGCGGATCGCGTCCGCACAGGTGCGGCAGCCGGTCCCGGGCGGCCTCGACGTCCCCGGCCTCCAGGGCGCGCCCGACGGTTTCGGCCTCGCGGGCGAGGGAGGTACCGCCGACGACGGCCCAGGTGGCGGCGCCGGTCAGCAGGACGGAGGCGGCGGGGGAGGAGCGTACGGCACGGGAGGCGGCGGCCCCGAGGGCGACGGCGCCGCCGGCGCACAGCGCGGTGTGCAGCGCGCCCCACCCGCGGTGGTCACGCCACAGCACCCGTTCCACGGCGCCCGCGGCACGTCCGAACGCGGCGACCGGGTGCCCGCGGCGGGGATCGCCGAGGAGCAGGTCGCCGAGGAGGCCGGCGGTGGCGCCGTACGCGAAGACGCGATCGGCACGCATCGGGCTCAGCCGGTCGCGAGGTCGCGTGGGGAGGCGTCGGGAAGAGACCTGGTGCTGAACCTCGAACGGCAGCCGAGCATCGCGTTGTGTCCTCACTCAGGGTGTCCACGCCCTGGTTCGACGAGACCGGCGGTGAGAGTTCCTGGCTCCCGGGGTTTCCTGCCCCGGTCACAGTGGCGGGACCGCGCCGGATTCTCACCGGGCTTCCTCTCCTGCCGCCGTACATGGCCCCGGAAGTCCACCACGGGGTTGGAAGGGCCGTCAACTTGCCGTTGACCTGCGGGAGGGGAGTGTGCTGAGGCCCACACCGGCCCCCTTGCGCCCGCCCATGGGTCCCGGAACGCGCGGATGCCCGCCTGCCCCGGCCACCGGTGAGGGCGGCCCGGGCAGGCGGGCGTCGAGGGGGAGGACCCGAAGGGGGAGCGGGCTGCGAGGGGGGAGGGCTACGCGACGATCAGGTAGATCCCGTACGCCACCGCCGCCGCGCACCCGGCGAAGGCCGCGTAGGCGCCGGTCAGCGCGAGGGCCGCGGAGCCGCCGCCGCTGGCCGCGGCGCGCTCACGGCGGGACAGTCCCGCGATGCCGAGGGTGAACAGGCCCACGAGGGCCACGGTGACCACGAGGCTGACGCCGAAGACGGAGCCGAGGGCCGCCCAGTCGATCTTCATGCTGCTTCCGTTCCTTCGTCAGACGGGGGTGGAGGCCGACGGGGCCTTGGAGTCGCTCGCCTGGGCGGGGATCGCCGCCGCCAGTTCCTCCGCCGCGGCGGCGGTGGGCGGCGGGGTGACCGCGGCCATGGCGGTGGTGACCACGCCGGCCGGCTCCTCGGTGTCGTTGACGTTGGTGTGGTCGACGACCTCGCGGCGGGAGATCTTCCAGATGGCGGCGCTGGAGCCGACCAGGAAGACGGCCACGAGCGCGGTGCCCCAGTCGCCGAAGCGGGTGACGACCTCGGCGAGCGCGCCCACCAGGGCGGCGGCCGGCAGGGTCAGGCCCCAGGCGACGAACATCCGGGTGGCGGTGGACCAGCGGACCACGCCGCCCTTGCGGCCCAGGCCCGCGCCCATCACGGCGCCGGAGACCGAGTGCGTGGTGGAGAGGGAGAAGCCGAGGTGGGAGGAGGCGAGGATGACCGTCGCGGCGCTGGTCTGGGCGGCGAAGCCCTGCTGCGGCTGGAGGTCGGTCAGGCCCTTGCCCATGGTGCGGATGATGCGCCAGCCGCCGAGGTAGGTGCCGAGGGCGATGGCCACGCCCGCGGAGAGGATGACCCACATGGGCGGGTCGGAGTCGGGGGCGAGGGTGCCGCCGGCGACCAGGGCGAGGGTGATGATGCCCATCGTCTTCTGGGCGTCGTTGGTGCCGTGGGCGAGGGAGACCAGGCCGGCGGAGGCGATCTGCCCGGCGCGGTAGCCCTTGGCCGAGGCCTCGCCGTCGGCCTTGCGGCCGAGCCGGTACGTCAGCCGGGTGCCGAGCATCGCCGCGACGCCCGCCACCAGCGGGGCGGCGATGGCCGGGATGAGCACCTTGGTGACCAGCGCGTCGCCGTGCACCGCGCCGAAGCCGGCGGAGGCGACGGTGGCGCCGACCAGGCCGCCCATGAGGGCGTGCGAGGAGGACGAGGGCAGGCCCACCAGCCAGGTCAGCAGGTTCCACAGGATCGCGCCGACCAGCGCGGCGAAGATGACCTCGGGACGAATTCCGCTCTCGTCGACCAGGCCCTTGGAGATCGTGTTGGCGACCTCCACCGAAAGGAACGCGCCGACCAGATTGAGGACGGCGGACATGGCCACGGCGACCTTGGGCCGCAGAGCACCGGTGGAGATGGTGGTGGCCATCGCGTTGGCGGTGTCGTGGAAACCGTTCGTGAAATCGAACGCGAGTGCGGTTACCACCACAATCGCGAGGATCAGCGAGATGCCTTCCATTTACCCAGGCAATCGTTCGAGGTCATTGGCTGGACGAACGTAAGTAACCCAGGTGAACGCAAGGTGAACTGAGAAGGGCTTCTGGGTGTCTGTAGGTCGGCTCCGGCCTTCACCAACGATCCTTTGGTGAACCGCTCCACGCCGACGACCCGGCGACGGCCCGGACGCCCCAAGGCCCCTGCCCCGAAAGCCGTTCCGCATCCGGTTCCGCATCCGGCCCGCGGGGCGCCGGAAGGAGACGTTGGTCACCCGCCCGGCCGCCTGGCAGGATCCGCGCCATGGGTGAACCGAAGGGTGAGCGAACGGGTGGGCGGGCACAGCGGGAACGGGCGGCCTGGGAGGCCCTCGTCGCGACGGCCCGGCGCACCGTCGCCGACGGACTGGTCGTCGGCACCTCGGGCAACGTGTCCGTACGCGTCGGCGACGTCGTCCTGGTCACGCCCTCGGGCGTCCCGTACGACCGGCTCACGCCGGACGACCTGACCGGGGTCGACCTCGACGGCCGGCAGGTCCGCGGGACGCTCGTGCCGACCAGCGAACTGCCGATGCACCTCGCCGTCCACCGTACGACCGACGCGCGGGCGGTCGTCCACACCCACGCGGTGCACGCGACGGCGGTCTCGACGCTGGTGACGGAACTGCCGGTGATCCACTACATGACGGCGGCCCTGGGCGGCCCCGTCCGCGTCGCCCCGTACGCGACCTACGGCACGCCCGAACTGGCCGAGAACATGTTGACGGCCCTCACCGGCCGCTCCGGCTGCCTCCTGGCCAACCACGGCACGATCACGTACGGCGCCACCCTGGACCAGGCCTACGACCGCACGGCCCAGCTGGAGTGGATGTGTCGCCTGTGGCTGACGGCCTCCTCGGTACCGGGTCGCAGCCCGTCCCTCCTGACCCCGGACCAGCTTGCGGAGGTGGCCCGGCGGCTGCGCGGGTACGGCCGGCGAGGCGGGTGACCGGGAGGCCGCCTCGCGCCGAGACGCGGCGGCCTCGGGCATGCGGGCCCGGGCGACCCCGGGCCGGTCGGGGCGCCTCGCGCCGGCCGGTCGTGACTCCTCGCGCCGAGCGGGTGCGGACGGGGCGAGAGGCCTGGGGCCTGCGACCGGCGCCCCGCCCCCGACCGCGTCACTCCACCGCGCCACCCCCCCACCCCTCCACTGGCCGCCCCTCCGCCTTGCCGGGACACTGGGTGCCGTGCGCACTGTGCAAGCGGCGGCCGCCGCCGTCACCGCTCTCACGGCGGCCGGAGTCGCGGCCGTCGCCGCCGGCCGGATCGCCGGCGGCGCCGCGCTCAGGCCGTCCGCGGGGCGGCCGCCCGCCGGTGAGCCGCGGCTCACCGTGCACGGCGTCGCCGCGGGCACCGTCACGCTCACCCGGTCCCTCGCCTCCCAGCGGCCCGGCACGTACGGCCTCGCCGGGGAGGGATCGCACGCCGTCGTCGGGCCCGTGCTGCACAGCGTCCCGCACCCCGCCGACACCGTCGTCCGCAGGCTGGAGCGCGTCACCCACGGCGCCCTGGAGCCCGGCGACAAGGTGTGGCTCACACCCAACCTGCACGTCGGCGACCCCGCCGGCGCCCTCGGCCTGGACCACGCCGACGTCGACGTGCCCGGCGAGCTGGGCCCGCTGCCCGCCTGGTTCCTGCCCGGCGTGCGGGACACCTGGGTGATCACCGTGCACGGGCTCGGCACGACCCGGGAGCACCCCCTCAACCTGCTCCCGCTCCTGCACGGACTGCGCTTCCCCGTGCTCGACCTCGCCCACCGCGGCGACCCCGGCGCGCCCCGCTCGCCCGACGGCCTGCACCACCTCGGCGAGACCGAATGGCGCGACCTGGACGCGGCGATCCGCTACGCCGTGCGCTACGGCGCCCGGCGCATCGTCGTCCACGGCTGGTCCACCGGCGCCACCATGGCGCTGCGCGCCGCCGCCCACTCCCCGGTCCGGGACCGCATCAACGGCCTCGTCCTGGACTCCCCGGTCCTCCACTGGGAGTCCACCCTGCGCGCCCTCGCCGCCGCACACCGCACCCCGGCCGCCCTGCTCCCGCTGGCCGTCCGCGCCGCCCAGGGCCGCACCGGACGCGTCAGCCGCCACGGCGACGACACGACCGGGCCCCCGAACATCCCGACGCTGATCTTCCACGGACCCGACGACCGGCTCGCCCCCTGGACCCACTCCCGCCTGCTGGCCGCCCGCCGCCCCGACCTCATCCGCCTGCACACCGTCCGCCACGCCCCGCACAACGCCATGTGGAACGCCGACCCCGCCGCCTACGAGGAGGCCCTGCGCCGCTTCCTGACCCCGTTCATGTGAGCGCCCGCCGATTCCGTTCAACGCCGGACCACTGACCGGTTATCGCCTCCCGGCAGCGCCGACGCCACCTCCATGGGCCGGTCCCGTGGCCCGCCGTGACATTCCGTTTGGGTTTTCGGACGGTCAGCCGGGAGACTGCACTCGTGACGTCCCGTATCCCGCGCGACTCCAGGCTCCGACTCGTCCGCCCGCGACCCCTGGCCGCCGCCCCCCGAGCGATGAACCAGCGGCGCTCGCGCCGCCCCGCACCCCGCCCGCCGGAGGGCACCCCCGCCCCCTCGGAGCTGGCCGGAATGGCACGCTCCAGGCTGGCCGGCGCGGCCCGCGTCGCCCGCTGGGCCGACGCCGCCCTACGCCCCGGCGGGGGCAACGGCACCTCCGACGGAAAGGCCACCCTCGCCGACGCGACCGCCGAACGGGCCGCGGCCGAACTCGGTCTGACGCCCGCCCAGGTCCGCGCCGACTGGGACACCGCCCGCCTCGCCGGTCTCGTCGAGGTGCACGGCGGCAGCGCCCGTCCCGGCTGGCGGCTGCGCGCCTGGGACCGCGACGACAGCGCCGTGCTGCGCGGCTGGGTCGCGCTGTTCGACGCCTGGTCGCTCGCCCACCCGGAACCCGCCGGACAGGAGCCCGCCGCGGTCGCCGAGGTCGTCTCGGCCATGCCGCAGGTGCTCTCCTTCCTCCAGCTGTCCGCCGGCCCGGTCCCCGTCGAACAGCTCCTCGACCTCCTCGCCCAGCGCGTCCGCGAGCTGCGCACCGAACGCTGCGAGGTCCCCTACGGCCCCCAGCGCGAACCGGCCCCGCCCGCCGCGGTCACCGGCGACCCCGCCGAACTGGCCCCCCTGCTCGACTGGGCCCTGTGCGCCCTCGCCTCCGTCGGCGCCCTCACCTACGGCGACGGCCAGGCCACCCTCACCCCGCTCGGCAGCTGGGCGGTCTGGGTCAAGCTGGAGCAGATCTGCGTCGCCGCGCAGAGCCCCGCCGGAAACATCGAGGCCGCCGCCGAGGACATGCTCCGCGGCTGCGCCCAGCTGCGCCCGAACGCCGCCCGCGCCGAGTACCGCGCCTGGCTCGCCGCCCGCCCCGTCGGCAGCGCCGTCACCGAGCTGCTCGACGCCGCCCGCGGCGAGGACGCCCTGCTGCGCGGCCTCGCCTTCGAGGCGCTGCGCGTCGTTGGCGCGCCCGCCGAGCCCGACGTCCGCGCCGTCGTCGACGAGCCGACGCTCAGGCCGTACGCCCTGCTGTGGCTGGCCGAGCACGAGGGCGCCGACCCCGAGGACGCCCACGAGGTGCTCACCCGCGAGGAGGCCACCTGGCTGTGGGTCGACACCGCCGCGGCCGTCGCCGACCACGGCGAGGCGCCGCTGCTGGTGCGGCACCTGGAGTCCGCGGTGCAGCCGACCGTGCCCATGCTGCTGGACGAGGTGCGCGCGGTCGGCCACCCGCGCACGGTGCAGGTGCTGGTCGCCCTCGCCGCCGCCCACCCCGACCCGGCCCTGGCCAAGGCCGTGCGCCGCGCCGCCTTCCAGGTGCACACCGGCGGCTGAGGCGGCTCAGCCCTGCGGCTGGGGCGCGTAGGTGCCGAAGCTCCAGACGTTGCCCTCGGCGTCCCGGGCCATGTAGTCCCGGGAGCCGTAGTCCTGGTCCGTCGGGGGCATCAGGATCGCCACGCCGTGGTCCACGGCACGCTGGTGGTGTGCGTCGACGTCGTCCACGACGACGTACACCCCGGCCGGGCCCGCGCCCTTCATCGCGGCGTCGAAGATCCCGCCGCCGCCCTTCGAGCCGATCATCACCGCGCCGTTGCCCTGCGCCAGCTCGGCGTGCAGCACCGTGCCGTCCGGCCCCTCGTACACGGACAGCTCGGTGAAGCCCAGCGCCTCGGTGAGCTGCCGGATCGCCGCCTTCGCGTCCGCGTACAGCAGCGTCGGGTACACGCTCGGCCGTCCGCCGTTCACCTCTGCCATGCCGATCACTCCCTCGTCCGCCGGTTCCCGGCCGCTCCCTACCGGCCGCCAAAACCCCTTGCGCGGCCCCGTTAGACTTGGGCCCATGGCCATTCTCCTCGCGCATTAGACGGCGGGAACGTCCTCAGCCGCCCACCGCCACCCTCCCCCACTCTCGGCTTCGCTCGAGCGGGGGGACCCCCACCGCCCTGGAGTCTGTCCGTGATCTCCGCCTCCGGTATCGAGCTGCGCGCCGGTGCGCGCGTCCTCATCGAGAACGCCACCTTCCGCGTCGCCAAGGGCGACCGCATCGGCCTCGTCGGCCGCAACGGCGCCGGCAAGACGACCCTCACCAAGTGTCTCGCCGGCGAGGGCATCCCCGCAGCCGGAACCATCACCCGCTCCGGCGAGGTCGGCTACCTCCCGCAGGACCCCCGCACCGGCGACCTCGACATGCTCGCCCGCGACCGCATCCTCTCCGCCCGCGGACTGGACGTACTGATCCGCAAGATGCGGGAGAACGAACAGCGCATCGCGGGCGGCCAGGGCGCCACGCGCGAGAAGGCGCTCAAGCAGTACGAGCGCCAGGAGACGGAGTTCCTCACCAAGGGCGGATACGCCGCCGAGGCCGAGGCCGCCACCATCGCCGCCGCGCTGAACCTGCCCGACCGCGTGCTCGGCCAGCCGCTGCACACCCTCTCCGGCGGTCAGCGCCGCCGTATCGAGCTGGCCCGCATCCTGTTCTCCGACGCGGACACCCTGCTGCTCGACGAGCCGACCAACCACCTCGACGCCGACTCCATCGTCTGGCTGCGCGACTACCTCAGGACCTACCGCGGCGGCTTCATCGTCATCAGCCACGACGTCGACCTGGTCGAGACGGTCGTCAACAAGGTGTTCTACCTGGACGCCAACCGCGCCCACATCGACATCTACAACATGGGCTGGAAGCTCTACCAGCAGCAGCGCGAGGCGGACGAGAAGCGCCGCAAGCGCGAGCGGCAGAACGCCGAGAAGAAGGCTGCTGCGCTCAACGCGCAGGCCGACAAGATGCGCGCCAAGGCCACCAAGACGGTCGCCGCGCAGAACATGGCCCGGCGCGCCGAGAAGCTGCTGTCCGGCCTGGAGGCGGTCCGCCAGTCGGACAAGGTCGCCAAGCTGCGCTTCCCCGACCCCGCCCCCTGCGGACGCACGCCGCTGACCGCCGAGGGCCTGTCCAAGTCGTACGGCTCGCTGGAGATCTTCACCGACGTCGACCTGGCCATCGACAAGGGCTCCCGCGTGGTCATCCTCGGCCTCAACGGCGCAGGCAAGACCACTTTGCTGCGCCTGCTGGCCGGCGTCGAGAAGCCCGACACCGGACAGGTGATCCCCGGCCACGGCCTCAAGCTCGGCTACTACGCCCAGGAGCACGAGACCCTCGACCCGGGCCGCACGGTGCTGGAGAACATGCGCTCCGCCGCGCCCGACATGGATCTGGTCGAGGTGCGCAAGGTGCTCGGCTCGTTCCTGTTCTCCGGCGACGACGTGGACAAGCCGGCCGGGGTCCTCTCCGGCGGCGAGAAGACCCGGCTCGCCCTCGCCACCCTCGTGGTGTCCTCGGCGAACGTGCTGCTGCTGGACGAGCCCACCAACAACCTCGACCCGGCCAGCCGGGAGGAGATCCTCGGCGCGCTGCGCACCTACCAGGGCGCCGTCGTCCTCGTCACCCACGACGAGGGCGCGGTCGAGGCGCTCCAGCCGGAGCGGATCATCCTGCTGCCCGACGGCGTCGAGGACCTGTGGGGCTCCGACTACGCGGACCTCGTCGCCCTGGCGTGACCGAACGGACGGTCGACGGCGGATGGATCTTTCGGCCGATCCGTGATCCATCATCTGTGTGAGACGTCCTCGTACCCGGGTGTGTCGAGGTTGTGCCCCCCGCGTGGGCGACGGCCGGACCCGGCGACGTCGGGGGCCCGGCCGTCGCACGTTTCTGACCTGGAACTTCGCTGAACAACCCGTTCGGGTGTACGGACGCCTGCCTCTGGGAATTCGTGATTCCGCATGTGTGGACCGGCTCCCGTCGTCAAAACCTTCTCGCACGGACCTTGCCGAATGGGTGGCCATGTCGGCCCGGAGGGGTGATCATGAGGAGACCAGAGCGCACTTCCCATGAGGAGGCACGGGTGGCCGAGACTCTGAAGAAGGGCAGCCGGGTGACCGGCGCCGCGCGCGACAAGCTCGCGGCAGACCTGAAGAAGAAGTACGACGCCGGTGCGAGCATCCGGGCGTTGGCCGAGGAGACCGGCCGCTCGTATGGCTTTGTGCACCGCATGCTCAGCGAGTCGGGCGTCACGCTCCGTGGGCGTGGCGGGGCGACGCGGGGCAAGAAGGCCACTTCGGCCTGACGCCCCGGGCGGCCCCTTCGTCTCCGATGGTGGCCACCCGGTCTGTCAGCCGACCGACCGGGTGGTTACTGTGCAGTCACTTAGCTTCGCTTCGCTGACCGCACTCATCGGAGGCGCCCCATGGCTTCGCCCGACCACGACCTCGTACCCCTGCTCGACAAGGACGGGGTGCGGCTCACCGTCGACGACGCGATCGCCACGGTGACGCTGACCAACCCCGCCAAGCGCAATGCGCAGAGCCCCGCCCTGTGGCGGGCGCTCGCCGAGGCGGGGCGGCTGCTCCCGGGCGCCGTCCGGGTGGTCGTGCTGCGCGCCGAGGGCAAGTCGTTCTCGGCGGGGCTCGACCGGCAGGCGTTCACGCCCGAGGGCTTCGACGGCGAGCCGTCGTTTCTCGACCTTGCACGGGGTTCGGACGCCGAGCTGGACGCGACCATCGCCGAGTACCAGGAGGCCTTCACCTGGTGGCGGCGCAGCGACATCGTCTCCGTCGCCGCAGTCCAGGGACATGCCATCGGGGCCGGCTTCCAGCTCGCCCTCGCCTGCGACCTGCGCGTCGTCGCGGACGACGTGCAATTCGCCATGCGCGAGACCAGCCTCGGCCTCGTCCCCGACCTGACGGGCACCCACCCCTTGGTGGGCCTCGTCGGATACGCCCGCGCGCTCGAGATCTGCGTCACGGGCCGCTCCGTCCCGGCCGAGGAGTCGGTGCGCTGGGGCCTGGCGAACATCGCGGTCCCCGCCGCCGAGCTGGACGCGGCGGTCCAGGACCTGACCTCGGCCCTGCTCGCGGCCCCCCGCGACGCGGTCATCGAGACGAAGGCCCTGCTCCAGTCCGCCCGGACGCAGACGTACGAGTCCCAGCGCGCCGCCGAACGCGCCGCCCAGGCCCGCCGCCTGCGCGACCTCGCGGGAATCGGCGAGTAGCCCGGCCCGGCCCGGACCGGGCTCGGCAGGCCGCACGCCGTGCGTGCCCCGGCCGCCGGTCCCACCGACCCACGCCCTTCCGGGTGACCGCCCCCGCGCCGCGCCGGTGCCGCCACCGGCAGCTCGGGCCGCGGCGTGGGCCCGTGCCCGGCCCGGACCTCCCGCGTTCGAGGCGGGGTCGGCGTGACAGGGGCGGGTCGCCCGGGCACATGGGGACGTCCCGGGCCCCGGTCGTGTCACCGGGGTGGCCGTCGCCCGGTCGGCCGATGGGCCGGTCATGCGGTCGGCGGCAGGGCGGAGCGACGCCGGCCGCGCGGCGCTCCGTCAGCTCACCGACGTCACCAGCACCGCCACCGACGGGTGGTCCGGCAGACAGTCGCCCACGCGGGTGCGGACCGCCCGGGCCACGTCCACGGCGCGGTGGTCGGCGCGGACCGCGAGTTCCAGCCAGACATGGCGGCGCGGCAGAGAGGCGTTGCCCGTCCGGGCGCCCGGCTCGAAGTGCACGGCGCGGCCCACGCCGCCCAGGGTGCCGGTCAGCCGGGCCACGCCCGGGACCGTCAGGGCCGCGTCCGCCACCAGGCGCTCGTCCGGGGCCACGGGGTCGACGGGCTCCGGAGGTTCCGGAGACGGCTCCTGGTCCGAAGCGCTCCGAGCGTCCTCGGAAGCGTCGTCCAGCAGGTCGGTCGCCCGCAGGTCGATCTCCGCGACCGTCAGCCCCAGCCGCCGCGTCGCCGCCGTCAGCAGCGCCGTGCGCAGCCGCTCGGCCGTCGCGGGCAGCGGCTCCGCCGCCGTCGCCGCGAAGTCCGCCGTCACCCGCAGCGGCCCCGGAGGCAGGGCGGCGGGCGGCTGCGGCACCGCCGGGTCGTAGGTGTGCCCCGGATCGGCGAGCGCGATCCGCAGCCGCCCCGGCCGCACCCCGGGCACCGCGCCCGCGGCGGCCCGCAGCACCGCCCGTGCCACGCCGTCCGCGATCCACGCCCCGTCACCCGGTCCGCCCAGCGGCAGGGATCTGCCGAGGGCCAGCTGCTGTCGTACCGTCCGCGTCCATCGGTCCGCCGTCATTCCTCCAGCCTGCCGCATAGATGGCGCGCCCTCGCGCAACCCGGCTTACGGTGGTCGAAGAACGACGACCGAAAGGGACGTACGGCGATGAGCGAGACAACTGAGCAGAACCGGACACAGATCCCGGACGGCGGCACGGAGGTCCGCAGGGCCACCAGGCGCGGCGGCGGCGACGCGGCGACCCGGGGGCGGACCACCATCGCCGACGGGGTCGTGGAGAAGATCGCCGGACTGGCGGCCCGCGACGTCGTGGGCGTCCACGCCATGGGCAGTGGACTCAGCCGTACCTTCGGCGCCGTACGCGACCGGGTGCCCGGCGGGTCCAAGGCGGTGACGCGCGGCGTCAAGGCCGAGGTCGGCGAGAAGCAGACCGCGCTCGACCTGGAGATCGTCATCGAGTACGGCGTGTCGATCGCCGACGTCGCCCGCGACGTGCGGGAGAACGTCGTCACGGCGGTGGAGCGGATGACCGGCCTGGAGGTCGTCGAGGTCAACATCGCCGTCAGCGACGTGAAGCTGCCGGAAGAAGAGGAAGAGGAGCCGGAGTCCCGGCTCCAGTGACGCGTCGGCGACCGGGCGACCGGACCACTGAAGGTCCGGTGCACCGGACCGCTGACCGGACCCACTGAGGGGAGTGCACCTTGAGCATGGCCGTTGTCGGCATGATCGCCGGAATGGCGCTGGGGTTCGCCGGGTATTTCGGCGGGTTCGGGGCCTTCCTGCTGGTGGCCGCCCTGGGCGCCATCGGGTTCGTCGTCGGGCGGTTCCTCGAAGGGGACCTCGACGTCGGCGACCTGTTCCGTTCGCGCGCCGACCGGCGGCGGTGACGCCGGTGAGCACCGAGGCAGGCGCGGCCCGCCTCCCGGCGGGGGCCGTGCCGCCGGCCGAGCGCGGCGCCACGACCGTCGCCGACCGCGTCGTCGCGAAGATCGCCGCCCAGGCCGCCCGCGAGGCGGCCGGACCGCTGCCGCCGGACGCCGCCCGCCCGCACGCCACCGTCGTCGTCCGCCCCCACGCCCGGCACCGCCCGGACGTGGGGGCCCCGCTCGACGCCGCGCACGTGCACGTCCACCTCGAACTCGGCTACCCGGGCGACATCGGCTCCCGCTGCCGCGAGGTGCGCCGGCACGTCACCGAACGCGTCGGCACGCTGACGGGCATGGCGGTCCCGGAGGTCGCCGTCCGCGTCGAGCGGCTGCACCCGACGGCGGCACACGGCGCCGCGCACGGCAAGGCGGGCGACGTCGGGCCCGGTCCGGCACAGGGGAGGATCCGATGAGCCAGCCGCTGCCCACGGGGGGCGCCGAGCGGCGACCGCCGGTCCTCGAGAAGACCGGCGCGACCGCGGCCGGCCAGGCCGGTCCGCCGGCCGAGGCGCTTCCCTCCGACGCGGCCTCCGCCGACGCGACCCCGGTCCCGGACGGCCGCGCCCACCGCTTCTGGTCGGCGCGCCGCGTCCCGGCGGGCGTCACCGCCCTGTTGCTGCTCCTCGTCACGGGCGCCTTCCTCTACGACGTCGCCGCCGTGCGCGCCGGCCGCGACGCCATGGCCTGGCGCCGGGAACTCGCCGCACAGCTCGCCGAACGCCCCCTCGACGACCTCTGGGTGCTGGCCGGAGCCGGCCTCGCCGCCGCCCTGGGCCTGTGGCTGCTGCTCCTCGCGCTCACGCCCGGACTGCGCGGCCTGCTGCCCATGCGGCGCACCCACCCGGCCGTGCGCGCCGGACTGCATCGCCCCGCCGCCGCGATCGTGCTGCGCGACCGGGCGATGGAGGTGGCCGGAGTGCAGGCGGCCCGGGTCGCCATGGGCCGCCGCCGGGCCGACGTGCGGGCGGTCTCGCACTTCCGTGAACTGGACGACGTACGCGCCGACCTGGAGGCCGCGCTCACCGACGCGATCGGGGAACTGGGCCTGGCCCGGCGCCCCGCGCTGAAGCTGCGGGTCCGGCGGCCCGGCCGGAAGGGGTGAGGGCGGTGCTGCGAACCGTCAACCGTGTACTGCTGGCCCTCGCCGGGCTCGCGCTGCTCGCCCTGGGCGGCGCGGTGCTCGCCGTCGGGCTCGGGGCGAAGCCGCCCTCCTGGTGGCTGCACGACGGCCCGGACGACGTGCTGCTCACCGCGGCCGAGCGGACCCGGTGGCGGGAGGACGGCTGGTGGTGGCCGGTCGTCCTCGCCGCGCTCGCCGTGCTCCTCCTGCTCGCCCTCGGGTGGCTGGCCGCCAACCTGCGCCGCCGCCGGCTGCACGAGGTGCTCGTCGACACCGGCGACGGCGAGAGCGCGCTGCTGCGAGGCAGGGCCCTGGAGGACGCGATCGCCGCCGAGGCCGTGGGGCTGGACGGCGTCGACCGCGCCCACGTCCGCCTCACCGGCCGCCGGGAGTCGCCCTCGGCACGCGTACGGCTCCTGCTGGAACCCCACGTCGACCCCGCCACCGCCCTGCGCCACCTCACCGCCCACGCCCTGGCGCACGCCCGGGAGTCGGCCGCGCTGGACCGCCTCCCGGCGGAGGTCAGGCTCAGGGCGGTCGGACACGGCGCGGAACGGGTCGGCTGACGCGCGCAGAAGCCGTGCCGCACCCACTCCGCCGACCCCGGGGGCGACCCGGACCGCCGCCGATCACGGCCGAGCGGGCCGACCCGCCGAGAACCCGTGCCGCCGCCGCTCACTGGCCGTGCGGCACCGCTCAGAACCCGTGCCGCACCCCGCCGTCCACCGGCAGCATCACGCCGGTCACGTACGACGCCGCGGGGGACAGCAGGAACGCCGCCGCCCGGCCGAACTCCCGCGGGCTGCCGTACCGCCGCAGCGGGATGCGGGACTCGGCGGCGATCCGGGTCGCCTCGGGGTCGGCGGACAGGGCGTCCAGCTCGCGGACCCGGTCGGTGTCGATGCGGCCGGGCAGCACGCCGACCACGCGGATGCCGCGCGGCCCCAGTTCGTCCGCGAGCGACTTGGCGAAGCCCGCGAGACCGGGGCGCAGCCCGTTGGAGACGGTCAGCCCCGGAATGGGCTCGTACACCGAGCCCGACAGCACGAAGGCGATGACGCCGCCCTCCTCCAGCTCCGCCGCCGCGGCGCGGGCCAGCCGCACCGCGCCGAGGAACACCGACTCGAACGCCGCCCGCCACTGCTCGTCGGTGTTGTCGGCGGCGAACCCGGCGGGCGGCCCGCCGACGCTGACGAGGATGCCGTCGAAGCCGCCGAACCGTTCCCGCGCGGCGGCGATCAGCCGGGCCGGCGCCTCCGGGTCGGCGTTGTCCACGGCCACCCCGTGCGCGTTCGCGCCCAGCTCCGCCGCGGCCTCGGCCACCCGCTGCTCGTCCCGCCCGGTCACGACGACCTTCGCCCCCTCGGCCACCAGCTCGCGCGCGGAGGCGTTGCCGAGGCCGCGGGTGGCTCCGGTGACGACGTACACCCGGTCCTTCAGTCCAAGATCCATGGCCCTATCCTGCCCCGAGCGCGTCGCCGCCCGTGCCGTACAGGGCGAAGGCGGTGTTCACCAGGCCGATGTGGCTGAAGGCCTGCGGGAAATTGCCCAGTTGCCGGCCGGTCGCCGGGTCGTACTCCTCCGCCAGCAGCCCCACGTCGTTGGTCAGTCCCACCAGCCGTTCGAACAGCTCCCGGGCCTCCTCGGTGCGGCCCGTCAGATGCAGCGCGTCCGCCAGCCAGAACGTGCAGGCCAGGAAGGTGCCCTCGCCGCCGGGCAGCCCGTCGACCACGGTGTCGTCGGTGCTGTAGCGGTGCAGGAGGCCGTCGTGCCCCAGCTCCCGGCGGACCGCCTCGATGGTGCCGCGCACCCGCGGGTCGTCCGGCGGCAGGAAGCCCACGCGCGGGATGAGCAGCAGCGCGGCGTCCAGTTCCTTGGAGCCGTACGACTGGGTGAAGGTGTTGCGCTCCGGGTCGTAGCCCCGCTCGCACACCTCGCGGTGCACCTCCTCGCGCATCGCCCGCCAGCCGTGCAGATCGCCCTTCAGCTCCGGGAACCGCTCCATCGTGCGCACCGCGCGGTCGGCGGCCACCCACACCATCACCTTGGAGTGCACGAACTGCCGCCGCCCGCCGCGCACCTCCCACAGCCCCTCGTCCGGCTGCCGCCACTCCTCGCACAGGAACCGCATCATGGAGCACTGCAGCGCCCACATGTGCTGCTTGACCGACAGGCCGGCGTCGCGGCCCAGCGACAGGGAGTCCATCACCTCGCCGTACACGTCCAGTTGGAGCTGGCGCACCGCGTCGTTGCCGATCCGCACCGGCCGTGAGTGGCCGAAGCCGCTCAGCCAGGGCAGCACCGTCTCCGGGAGCCGCCGCTCGCCCGCGACCCCGTACATGATCTGCAGGTCCGCGGTGTTCCCGGCGACCGCGCGCAGCAGCCAGTTGCGCCACGCCTCGGCCTCCTCGTGGTAGCCCGCCGACAGCAGGGCGCCCAGGGTGAGGGTGGCGTCGCGCAGCCAGCAGTAGCGGTAGTCCCAGTTGCGCACCCCGCCCAGCTCCTCGGGCAGGGAGGTGGTGGCGGCGGCCACGATGCCGCCGGTGGGCGCGTAGGTGAGGGCCTTGAGGGTGATGAGCGAGCGCAGCACGGTGTCGCGGTGCGGGCCGTCGTACCGGCACCGCGCCGACCAGGCCCGCCAGTCGGCGACGCTGGTGCGCAGCGCCTCGTACGGGTCGACCTGCTCGGGCCGCGGCTCGTGCGAGGGATGCCAGGTCAGGACGAACGCGACCTTCTCCCCGGGCCCGACGGTGAACTCCGAGTGGGTGCCGTACGACTCGCCCCAGGTCTCCACCTGCGGTTCGCTGCGCAGCCACGCCGAGTCGGGGCCGGCGACGGCGACCCGGTGGCCGTCGGTGCGGCGCATCCAGGGCACGACGGAGCCGTAGTCGAAGCGCAGCCGCAGCGTGCTGCGCACGGTGACCCGGCCGCTGAGGCCCTCGACGATGCGGACGACGTCGGGGGCGCGGTCGCGCTGCGGCATCAGGTCGGTGACCCGGACGCTGCCGTCCGGGGTGTCCCACTCGGTGTCCAGGACGAGCGTCTCGGGGCGGTACGCGCGGCGCGTGCACGGGCCGCGCACGCCCTTCGGGGCGATCCGCCAGTGGCCGTTCTCCTCGTTGCCGAGGAGCCGGGCGAAGCAGGCGGCGGAGTCGAAGCGGGGCAGGCAGAGCCAGTCGATGGAACCGTCCCGGCCGACGAGTGCGGCCGTCTGTTCGTCGCCGATGAGGGCGTAGTCCTCGATGCGGTTGTCGACGTGGTTGCCGATGCGGTCGTGGATGCCGGTGTCGGGGCCGTTCTCGGTGGGCGGATGCACGCGGATCGGGTTCCCGGAGGGGGGCGGGGGCAATCCGGGGAACCGACCGGGAGGGTGAGACGTGGCGCACGGTGTGCCCGGAGGGCCTCGGAGCGCCCGTTGGCGCCGCGCGCGGGCGTCAGACGCGCGCCGACTCCGTCCGGGCCGGCTCCCCGTCGCCGCCCTCGCCGTTGCCGTCGTCCGCGCGCCCGGCCGCCGCCCGGTCCCGGACCTCGCGGCGGACCAGGATCACCCAGCCGACCGGCACGCCCGCGCTGAACAGCCACCACTGGATGGCGTAGGCGAGGTGGTTGCCGATGGCGTCGTGGTCGGGCGCGGGGATCGGCTCGGGTCCGGCGCCCTTCGGCAGGGGGGAGGTCAGCTCGACGTAGCCGCCGAGGACCTGCCTGCCGAGCCGCTCCTGCTGCTGCTCGCTGCTGATCAGCATGACCTGGCGGTCGGGCATGTCCTGGAGGTCCTTGATGCCGCTCTCGGCCGTGGTCTGGTCCCGCATCAGCCGGCCGGTGACGGTGATCTCGCCGCGCGGCGGGGCCGGGACCTCGGGGAACGCGGTCTGCGTCGGGCCCGCCGGCACCCAGCCGCGGTTGACCAGCAGGACCTTGCCGTCCCGGAGGACGAACGGCGTCAGCACGTGGAAGCCGACCTTGTCGTCGGCGTTGGTGCGGCGGCGGACGACGACCTCGCGCGCGGGGTCGAAGCGGCCGGCGCCGGTCACCCGGCGGTAGAGGTCCGCGTCCTTCACCTCGGCGCCGGGCGCGGTCAGCGACTCGACGGGCACGGGGTCGGCGGCCAGGGAGTCGGCGATCACCTGGTTCAGGGCGACGCGGTGCTGGTGCCGGTGCAGCTGCCAGAAACCCAGCTCGATCATCGTCGGGACGAGCGCGAGGACGACGAGGGTGAGGATCACCCACTGCCGGGTCAACAGGAAGCGGTACACCCCACGACCGTACCTCTCGGCCGCGGGGTGCTCGGCGGGGGGTGCCCCGGGGCGCCTCAACGGGTCTCGGGGCGCCCCGGGAGGACTTGTCTAGACCCGGTCGACGATCCCCGCCCTCCCCTCCGCGCGGGCGCAGTGCGCACCGCAGTACCAGTGGCCGTCGGCCTCGACTCCCTGGCCGATGATCTGCACCCGGCAGTGCTCGCAGATCGGCGCCATCCGGTGGATCGCGCAGGAGAAGCAGTCGAAGACGTGCACCGCGCCCTGCGCGTGCACCTCGAAGGTCATTCCGTAGTCATTGCCGCATACTTCGCATCTCGCCATGCGCCACAGGGTGAGCCGTGCGCGCGGCCCGGGCGAGCGGGCGGCGGGCGAGTCGCCCGGCAATCACCCGTCCGTACGGTCACGGCCCCGACGCCGGCTCCACATCGCCGAGCAGCTGCCCGAACGCCGCCTCGTCCACCACCGGCGTGCCGAACTGGCGCGCCTTGACCACCTTGGACGTGCCCGAGTCCGGGTCGTTGGTGACCAGGAGGCTGGTCAGCCGGGACAGGCTCGTGGCGACGTGCAGCCCGGCCTCGGTCGCCCGGTCCTCCAGCAGCTCGCGCTCGACCGAGGTGTCCCCGGAGAAGGCCACCCGCATGCCCTGCTTGAGTCGTTTGCCCACTTCGTACCGGCCCGGGTTGGGATACGGGCACGCGGGCCGCTTGCGCGCGGGACGCCAGCTGCCGGGCCGGTAGCCCCCGCCGTACCCGCCGCCGTATCCGCCGCGGCCGCCCGGCTGCTGCCCGATCAGCGGCGCCGGCCGCTCGGCCCACTCGGTCAGCGGCCGGCACTCGTGCAGCGGCAGCCGCACCCCGCCCTCGGCGGCGGCCCGCAGGCTCGGCCGGAACGCCTCCGCCAGCACCCGCGCGTCGTCCAGCGCGTGGTGCGCCCGCCGCTGCACGACGCCGAAGTGCGCGGCCAGCGACTCCAGCTTGTGGTTGGGCAGCGGCAGCTGAAGGGCTTTCGACAGCGCGATGGTGCACAGCCGTTGACGCACCGGGGCCTCGCGCTCCGCGCGCGCGTACTCACGGGCGATCATCTGCCAGTCGAACACGGCGTTGTGCGCGACGAGCACCCGGCCCGCCAGCCGCGCCGCGAACTCCTCGGCGATGTCGGCGAACAGGGGCGCGCCCTCCAGCACGTCGCTCGTCAGACCGTGGATCCACACGGGCCCCGGATCGCGCTCCGGGTTGACCAGGGTGTACCAGTGGTCCTCGACCTCGCCGCGTCCGTCGAGCCGGTAGACGGCCGCGGAGATGATGCGGTCGTCGCGGGCCAGTCCGGTGGTCTCCACGTCAACGACCGCGTATCCGGCGGGATACGCGGCCGGCCACTCCGTGCGGGAGGACGCTGTGGTGGTGTGGTCTTCGAGCATGGTCCATGAGGATACGGGCCGCGACTGACACCGCGGTCCGTCAGGTCGCCGCCAGGGCCCGCCCGTTCGAGCACGGCCCGCCCGCACCGGGTCACCTGTTCGGAGGGCCGGCCCACCCGGACCGGGCCGCCCGTTCGAGGACCGCCCCGCCCGGACCGGGCGTCCGTTCGCCTGGCCGGCCCGTCCGTTCGAGGCGGCGGGTCGGTGCGCTCCCGGCCGCGCGCGGGGTGCCATCCTCCGAACGTGACCGAACCGAACCCCGCCGGGGAGCGCCGGGGCACACTGGGGGAGCGCCTGAACCGGCTGCGCGCTGCGGTGCTGGGCGCCAACGACGGCATCGTCTCCACCGCGGGCCTCGTCGTCGGCGTGGCCGGCGCCACCGACGACCGCTCCGCGTTGCTGACGGCCGGTCTGGCCGGGCTGCTCGCCGGCTCGATGCCGATGGCGGCGGGGGAGTACATCTCGGTCTCCACCCAGCGGGACTCCGAGAAGGCCGCGCTGGCCGTGGAACGGCGCGAGCTGAGGGAGCGGCCGGAGGCGGAGCCGGCCGAGCTGGCGGACCCGCCGGCACGGCGGGGGCTGACGCGGGAGGTGGCCCGGGAGGCGGCGGTCCAGGTGACGGAGCGGGACGCGCTGCGGGCGCACGCGCGCGTGGAGCTCGGCATCGACCCCGACGAACTCACCAACCCCTGGCACGCCGCCTGGGCCGGCTTCCTCGCTTTCACGGCGGGCGCGCTGCTGCCGTTGCTCGCCATCGTCCTGCCGCCGGCCGAGTGGCGGCTGGCGGTGACGGTGGGCTCGGTGCTGACGGCCCTGGCCGCCACGGGCTGGAGCAGCGCCCGCCCGGGGGCCGCCCCGCCGGCACGCGCGGTGACGCGGAACGTCGTGGGCGGGGCGGTGGCGATGGGGGTCACGTACGCGGCGGGGAGCCTGCTGGACGTGGCGGGGGTATGACGCGCGAGTCGTCCATTGGCGGAGATGGCCAACCGGCAAGCGCTTACCTCCGGTAATACTTATCGGTAACAACGTCTAGCCGCGGCAGGTTTCCCGGTCCTACGGTGCAGCCATGCCGAACCTCCCCAACGTCGTGCTGTGGTCCATCCCCGCCTTCGTGCTGCTCGCCGTCGTCGAGATGATCAGCGTCCGGCTCCATCCCGACGACGACGCGGCCGGGTACGACGCCAAGGACGCCGCCACCAGCGTCACCATGGGTCTCGGCAGTCTCGTGTTCGACCTGCTGTGGAAGATCCCCGTCGTCGCGATCTACACGGCCGTCTACGAACTCACCCCGCTGCGCGTGCCGGTGCTGTGGTGGACGGTCGCGCTGATGCTCCTCGCACAGGACTTTTTCTACTACTGGTCCCACCGGGGACACCACGTCGTCCGCATCCTGTGGGCCTGTCACGTCGTCCACCACTCCAGCCGCAGGTTCAACCTCACCACCGCCCTGCGCCAGCCGTGGACCTCCCTGACCGTCTGGCCGTTCTACGTCCCCCTGGTCGCCGCCGGCGTGCACCCGGCCGCCCTCGCCTTCTGCTCCTCGGCGAACCTGGTGTACCAGTTCTGGATCCACACCGAGCGGATCGACAGGATGCCCCGCTGGTTCGAGGCCGTCTTCAACACCCCGTCCCACCACCGGGTGCACCACGCCTCCCAGGGCGGCTATCTGGACCGCAACTTCGGCGGCATCCTCATCGTCTGGGACCGCCTCTTCGGTTCCTTCACCGCGGAGCGGGAGCGCCCGGTGTACGGGCTGACCAAGAACATCGACACGTACAACCCGCTGAAGGTGGCCACCCACGAGTACGTGGCCATCGCCAAGGACCTGCGCCGTGCGACGGGTTGGCGCGAGCGCACGGGCCGCCTGTTCCGGGGCCCGGGCTGGCAGCCGGCGCCCGCAGCGGCGGCGGGACCCGCGGTGCCGGGACCCGCGACGGCGGGACCCGCGGCGCCGACGCCGGGCCGCGTCACCCCGCTCGCGCCGGCCGACGAGAACCCGGCCGCGTGAGCGCTGCCCGCGCGCTGCTCGTCGCCTTCTTCTGTGCCGCCCTCGCCGACCTGGCCTTCCTCGCCGCCGGCTTCACCCCCGGCCACGTGGCGGTCAAGCCGCTGCTGATGCCGTTGCTCGCCGGCTGGGCCGCCCGCTCCGGCGCTCCCCGGCCGCTCGTCGCCGCCCTGCTGTGCGGGTGGGCCGGGGACACGCTGCTGCTGTGGGACGCCGAGCCCGCCTTCCTCGCCGGGATGGCCTGCTTCGCCGTCGGGCACGTGTGCTACCTGATCCTCTTCGCGCGGTACGGCGGCCCCACGCACCCGCGTGCCGTCCCGGCCGCCCTCGCCTACTCCGCCGCCCTCGCCGTCACGGTCGCCCTGCTCGCCCCCGGTCTCCCGTCCGGCCTACGAGTCCCCGTCGCCGTCTACAGCGCCCTGCTCACCGCCATGGCCTGCACGGCCGCCGTCCGCCTCGGCGTCGCCGCCGGAACCGGGGGCGCGCTGTTCATGCTCTCCGACACCCTCATCGCCACCGGCGTCGCCGACCGGCCGCAGCCTCCCCGGCCCGACCTGTGGATCATGCTCACGTACCTGGCCGCGCAGTACCTCCTGGCGCGCGGCACGACAAGGGCGCGGCCGGTGCAGCACCGGCCGCGCCCCTGACCGCGTGGGTTACTTCACCGCGCGCAGCGCGTTCACGATGCCGGCGCCGTAGAAGCCGTTGGCGCGCGTGCCGCCCTTGCACACCGCGTCCTGCGTGCCGTCGCCGTTCTGGTCGTAGGACTCGGGGCAGGCGGTCGCGTCGGCCTGGGCCTTCAGCAGGGCCTGCAGCTGAGCCGGGGACGCCCACGGGTGCTCGGACTTGAGCAGCGCGGCGACGCCCGCGGCGTGCGGCGACGCCATCGAGGTGCCCTGGAGGAAGCCGTACGCGTTGTTCGGCATGGTCGACAGGATGCGGCCGTTCTTCGACGGCGTGTCCGGGATCTGGTAGAGCCGGTCGCCACCGGGCGCGGCCACGTCGACGACGCCGCGGCCGTACGAGGAGTAGTACGACTTGAGGTTGCTGACGCCCGTGGCGCTGACCGTGACGATGCCCGGCAGCTGGGTCGGCACGTCGAAGCACTCGTGCGGGTCGATCGTGCGCTCGACCGGCGTGGAGTCGTCCGGGCTGGAGTCGTCGACGATCGCGTCGGCGTCCAGGTCGTGGTTGGAGTTGCCGGCCGACGCCAGGTGCAGCGTGCCCTTGGCCTGCGCGTACAGCTGGGCCCGGTTGACCGCGTCGACGATGGCCCGCTGGTCGGGGTCGTCCATGCAGTTGTACAGCCACGGGTCGACGTAGTAGCTGTTGTTCGTGATCTCGACGCCGTGGTCGGCGGCGAAGACGAACGCGCAGACGACGTTCTCCGGGTAGAAGAGTCCGTCGTTGGGGTCGCTGACCTTGATGCTGGAGACCTTCACGCCCGGCGCGACGCCCGCGACGCCGATGCCGTTGCGGGCCGCGGCGATCTCGCCGGCGACGTGCGTGCCGTGGTAGTCGTTCGCGGTGTACGGCCGCCAGGCGCCCTCGCTGGTGTCCGCGACGCCGCCCACGCAGTTGGCGGACTGGCCCGCGGAGAAGTTCGGGGCGAGGTCCGGGTGGGTGTCGTCCACGCCGGTGTCGATGACCGCGACGGTCACCTTGGAGCTGCCCGGGTTGATCCGCGCGGCCCGGTCGGCGCCGATGGCCCGCAGGTCCCACTGGTCGGCCTCGAGCGGCTCGGCGCCGTCCTCGGCGGCGGCCTCGACCTTCGCGGCCTCCGCGTCCGTCAGATAGTCGGCCGCGCCCATGTCCGTCGTGCCCTGGGCGACCAGCGGCGAGGTGCGCGTGGCGCCCGCGGACTGCACTCCGCGCACCGCGCGCATCGCCTCGCCGAACTCCGGGTTCGCCGAGTGCGCGACGATCACGCCGATGCGGTCGTACGTCGTCACGACCGTGCCGCCCGCGGCGACGACGGCCTTCTCGACGGACGCGATCGTGCGCCGGTCCACCTTGGTGTTGACGACGTACGCCAGGTTCGCCGCCTCCGCCGTCCGGGCGCCGGTCTCCGCGAGCGGGGCGGCCGAGGCGGCGGCGGGCAGGAAGCCGAGGGAGGCGGTCAGCGACAGCACGACGGGCACGGCGAGCGCGAGCCGACGTCTGGAACGCAGATGAGCCATGGGGTCTCCACATCATCCGGGAAACGAGAGTCCGCCCGAGGCACAGATGGGCCTTGGGCAGGTGCATGACGAACAGTGCACGCCGAAGCTATCCCCCGAACTTGCTGGCCAGCAATGACTTCCGGGCGCGAGTTCGAAAAGACTGCGGACGACTTGAACCGGCACCCGCGTCGCGCCGTGACGTTGAGCAGGGAGGCCGCGCATGAGCGAGCCCCCTGTCGGATCACCGCCGGAGCGCCTAACATCACCGCCCGGTCATGTGATCCACATCACTATGACGTATGAGCCGTTCCCTGTCCGTCGTACGAGGAGACTCCGTGGCCACCGACGCACCGCCCCCCTCGAAACCAGTTCACCGACTCCCCTCGCCCGAGGAGTTCGTCGAGGTGCACGAGAGCGCGGAGTTCGGTGATCTGCGCCGCTCCTACCGCTCCTTCGCCTTTCCGCTGACCGTCGGCTTCATCGCCTGGTACCTGCTGTACGTGCTGCTGTCCAACTACGCGGGCGGCTTGATGGGCACGAAGCTGTTCGGCAACATCAACGTCGCCTTCGTCCTCGGCGTCGCCCAGTTCGTCACCACGTTCCTCATCGCCTGGTGGTACTCCCGGCACGCCGCCGCGGAGCTGGACCCGAAGGCCGAGGCCATCAAGACCCGGATGGAGGGCGGCGCATGAGCCCCGCACAGCAGACCGTGATCCTCGCCGCCAACGAGGCCAGCGAGCACCGGCCGCTCATCATCACCCTGTTCGCACTGTTCGTCGTCGCGACCCTGTTCATCACCGTCTGGGCCGGCCGCCAGACCAAGGACGCCGCCGACTTCTACGCCGGCGGACGCTCCTTCAGCGCCTTCCAGAACGGCCTGGCCGTCTCCGGCGACTACATGTCGGCCGCGTCCTTCCTCGGCATCGCGGGCGCCATCGCCCTCTTCGGCTACGACGGCTTCCTCTACTCCATCGGCTTCCTGGTCGCCTGGCTGGTGGCCCTGCTGCTGGTCGCCGAGCCGCTGCGCAACTCCGGCCGCTACACCATGGGCGACGTCCTCGCCTACCGCATGCGCCAGCGCCCGGTGCGCACCGCGGCCGGCACCTCCACCATCGTCGTGTCGATCTTCTATCTGCTCGCCCAGATGGCCGGCGCGGGCGTCCTGGTCTCCCTGCTGCTCGGCATCACCTCCGACGCCGGCAAGATCCTCATCGTCGCCCTCGTCGGCATCCTGATGATCATGTACGTCTCCATCGGCGGCATGAAGGGCACCACCTGGGTCCAGATGGTCAAGGCCGTGCTGCTCATCGGCGGCACGATCCTCATTACGTTCCTGGTGCTGCTGAAGTTCAACTTCAACGTCTCCGACCTGCTCGGCGAGGCCGCCGAGAACAGCGGCAAGGGCGCCGCCTTCCTGGAGCCCGGACTCCAGTACGGCGCCACCGGCACCTCCAAGCTGGACTTCATCTCCCTCGGCATCGCCCTGGTCCTGGGCACCGCGGGCCTGCCGCACATCCTGATCCGCTTCTACACCGTGCCCAACGCCAAGGCCGCCCGTAAGTCGGTGAACTGGGCCATCGGCATCATCGGCGCCTTCTACCTGATGACCATCGCCCTCGGCTTCGGCGCCGCCGCGCTGATCTCCCAGGACGAGATCATCGCGTCCAACCCGTCCGGCAACACCGCGGCCCCGCTGCTCGCCCTCCACCTGGGCGGCGTCGACTCCGCGTGGGGCGCGATCCTGCTCGCCACCATCTCCGCGGTGGCCTTCGCGACGATCCTCGCCGTGGTCGCCGGCCTCACCCTGGCCTCGTCCTCGTCGTTCGCCCACGACATCTACGCCAACGTCATCAGGAAGGGCCAGGCCACCGAGAAGGAGGAGGTCCGGGCCGCCCGCCTGGCCACCATCGGCATCGGCGTCGTCTCCATCGCCCTGGGCGCCCTCGCCCGCGACCTCAACGTCGCCGGCCTGGTCGCGCTGGCCTTCGCGGTCGCCGCCTCCGCCAACCTGCCGACCATCCTCTACAGCCTGTTCTGGAAGCGCTTCACCACCCAGGGCGCGCTGTGGTCGATCTACGGCGGCCTCATCGTCGCCGTCGGCCTGGTGCTGTTCTCCCCGGTCGTCTCCGGCGACCCGAAGGCGATGTTCCCGGACGTCGACTTCGCTTGGTTCCCGCTCAAGAACCCGGGCATCATCTCCATCCCGTTCGGCTTCCTGATGGGCTGGCTCGGCACCGTCCTGTCGAAGGAGGAGCCCGACGCCAAGAAGTTCGCCGAGCTGGAGGTCCGGTCCCTGACCGGCACCGGAGCGCACTGACACGCGTCGCACCGCGTACCGACGGCCGCGCCGTGGGGGCCTGCTGGTGGGTTCCCGCGGCGCGGCCGCGCCGTTCTCCGTGGGATGCGGGCGTCCCGCGTTGTCGGTGCGGTCGCGTAGGCTCGCAGGTGTCGTAGAAGAAGTGCTCCGCGATCCGCTGAGGGAGTGGGCCCCGTGCTCATCGACACCTACGGCCGGGTGGCCACCGACCTGAGGGTCTCGCTGACCGACCGCTGCAACCTGCGCTGCACGTACTGCATGCCCGAGGAAGGGCTGCAGTGGCTGGGCAAGACGGATCTGCTCACCGACGACGAGATCGTCCGCCTGATAGGCATCGCGGTCACCTCGCTCGGCGTCGAGGAGGTCCGCTTCACCGGCGGCGAGCCGCTGCTGCGCCCCGGCCTGGTCGGCATCGTCGAGCGCGTCGCCGCCCTGGAGCCGCGGCCCCGGATGTCCCTGACGACCAACGGCATCGGCCTCAAGCGCACCGCCCCGGCCCTGAAGGCGGCGGGCCTGGACCGCGTCAACGTCTCCCTCGACACCCTGCGCCCCGACGTCTTCAAGGCCCTCACCCGCCGCGACCGCCACCGGGACGTCCTGGAGGGCCTGACGGCCGCGCGCGAGGCCGGCCTCACCCCCGTGAAGGTCAACTCCGTGCTGATGCCGGGGCTCAACGACGACGAGGCCCCCGACCTGCTCGCCTGGGCCGTCGAGCACGACTACGAACTGCGGTTCATCGAGCAGATGCCCCTCGACGCCCAGCACGGCTGGAAGCGCGACGGCATGATCACCGCCGGGGACATCCTCGACTCCCTGCGCACCCGCTTCGACCTCACGCCCGAGGGCGACGAGGCCCGCGGCTCCGCCCCCGCAGAACGCTGGCTGGTCGACGGCGGCCCGCACCGCGTCGGCGTCATCGCCTCCGTCACCCGCCCGTTCTGCCGGGCCTGCGACCGCACCCGCCTCACCGCCGACGGGCAGATACGCACCTGCCTGTTCGCCACCGAGGAGACCGACCTGCGCACCGCCCTGCGCTCCGGCGCACCCGACGAGGAGATCGCCCGCCTGTGGAAGGCGGCCATGTGGGGCAAGAAGGCCGGCGCGGGCCTGGACGATCCCTCGTTCGTCCAGCCGGACCGGCCGATGTCCGCGATCGGCGGCTGACCGCGATCGGCGGCTCACCGCGTCCGCGGCGGGTCAGGACCCCTGTCGGGACTCCCACTGAGCGAGCAGGACGACGTCCTTCAGGAAGCCTCGCACGCCCAGGAACTGCGACAGATGCTCCCGGTGCTCCTCGCAGGCCAGCCAGGTCTTGCGCCGCTCCGGCGTGTGCAGCTTCGGGTTGTTCCACGCCAGCACCCACACGGCGTCGGCGCGGCAGCCCTTGGCGGAGCACACGGGGGTCTCGTCGGTCACGGTTCGTCTCACAGGTCCGTACAAAGGGCGACGCCGAGCAGCCACGGGGGGAGCTGCCCGGCGTCGGTCCGTCGCTCCGACGGGGGATGCGGAGCGCGTACGAAGTATGTCACGGGTAACCGTCCGCCGGGCACCGGAACGTCATGATTGATCTGAGCTTTTCCTGAGCTTTGTGCGCAGTGGGTCCTCGGCCTGCGCGTCGTCCACGCCGCCGGGTTCCTCCGCGTCCCCGCCCGGCGCCGGGGGAGGGGAGATCATCGGCGGATGGGGCACGGTCACGAACGTCGACGGCAGCCCCGGCGCGTTCTCCCGGCCCGCGTTCGCGACGACCACCGCGATATAGGGCAGCACCATGCCGAGCACCAGCCCGACGATCGCGACATGCCGCTCGACGTTCCACAGCACCGCCGCGAGGATCACCGAGAGGGTCCGCACCGACATCGAGATGATGTAGCGCCGCTCCCGCCCGCGGACGTCGTCGTGCAGCCCCTGCCGGGCGCCGGTGATCCGGTACACCTGGGCGTTCCCGCCGCCGCGCCGCTTCAGCATCGCCTTCCACCATCCGCCCGCATCGCGCTGTTCCCCCCGGACACCTCCACGGTACGCCGCCACCCCGCGCTCGCGGAGACCGGGGGCGTCCCCCGTTCGGCCGAGGCCGGCATGCGGCGCCGGGCGCCCCGGCCGAGACTGGGCGTAATGCTCACGCAGATCCGGACGAGGAGGCAGCCATGGGCTGGTTGTGGGCGATCATCGTGGGATTCGTGCTGGGCCTGATCGCCAAGGCGGTCATCCCGGGCAAACAGCACAGTCCCCTCTGGCTGACCACCATCTTCGGCATCCTGGGCGCCATCGTCGGCAACGCCGTGGCCCGGGGATTCGGCGTCGACGAGACGCCGGGCATCGACTGGAGCCGGCACATCTTCCAGCTGGTGGCCGCGATCGTCATCGTGTTCCTCGGCGACATGGTCTACATGGCGCTGCGCGGCAACCGGCGCCGGGCCTGAGCCACGCCGTACGGCGCGGGGGGCGTACGCCGTCCCCGGCGGCCGCCCCCGCGCCGGGCGTACGGGTGCTCAGCCGCCGGCGACCTCGACCGCGGCCAGGTTCTTCTTGCCCCGGCGCAGCACCAGCCAGCGGCCGTGCAGCAGGTCCTCGCGCGCGGGCACGGCGTCCTCGGAGACGACCTTGACGTTGTTCACGTAGGCGCCGCCCTCCTTCACCGTGCGGCGCGCGGCCGACTTGCTCGGCACCAGGCCGACCTCCGCGAACAGGTCCACCGCCGGGCCCAGCTCGGCCACCGTGACGTGGGGCACCTCGGACAGCGCCGCGGCGAGCGTCCGCTCGTCGAGACCGCCCAGTTCGCCCTGGCCGAACAGCGCCCGGGACGCGGCGATCACGGCGGCCGTCTGGTCGGCGCCGTGCACGAGCGTCGTCAGCTCCTCGGCCAGCGCCCGCTGCGCGGCGCGGGCCTGCGGCCGCTCCTCGGTCTGCTTCTCCAGCTCCTCGAGCTCCTCACGGGACCTGAAGGACAGAATCCGCAGGTAGCGCGAGATGTCCCGGTCGTCGACGTTCAGCCAGAACTGGTAGAACGCGTACGGCGTCGTCATCTCCGGGTCGAGCCAGACGGCGCCGCCCTCGGTCTTGCCGAACTTGGTGCCGTCCGCCTTCGTCATCAGCGGCGTCGCCAGCGCGTGCACGGTGGCGTCCGGCTCCAGCCGGTGGATCAGGTCGAGGCCGGCCGTGAGGTTGCCCCACTGGTCGCTGCCGCCCTGCTGGAGCGTGCAGCCGTAGCGCCGGTAGAGCTGCAGGAAGTCCATGCCCTGGAGCAGCTGGTAGCTGAACTCCGTGTAGCTGATGCCCTCGGAGGACTCCAGCCGCCGGGCGACCGACTCCTTCGTCAGCATCTTGTTGACGCGGAAGTTCTTGCCGATGTCGCGCAGGAACTCGATCGCGGAAAGGTTCTGCGTCCAGTCGAGGTTGTTGACCATCACGGCCGCGTTCTCGCCCTCGAAGGACAGGAACGGCTCGATCTGGCCGCGCAGCCGGTCGACCCAGCCGGCGACGGTCTCCGGGTCGTTGAGCGTGCGCTCCGCGGTCGGGCGGGGGTCGCCGATCAGGCCCGTCGCGCCGCCGACCAGGGCCAGCGGCCGGTGCCCGGCCTGCTGCAGCCGCCGTACGGTCAGCACCTGCACCAGATGCCCGACGTGCAGCGACGGCGCGGTCGGGTCGAAGCCGCAATAGAACGTGACGGGACCGTCCGCGAGCGCCTTGCGCAAAGCGTCCTCATCGGTGGACAGGGCGAACAGCCCCCGCCACTTCAGCTCGTCGACGATGTCCGTCACGGTTCTCGCGTCTCCTTGGATGATCTCTCGGGTGGCCCGGTGCGACACCGGGCCACGAACGACTACGAGGTTATACGCCCCGGCTGACAGAACTCATATTGAAATCCGGGATGCGCAGCGGGGGCATCGCGGCCCGGGTGAACCAGTCGCTCCACTCCCGCGGCAGCGTCTTCTCCGTGCGCCCCGCCTCGGTCGCCCGCCCCAGCAGCCCGACCGGCGACTCGTTGAACCGGAAGTTGTTCACCTCGCCGGTCACCTCGCCGTTCTCCACCAGGTAGACGCCGTCCCGGGTCAGGCCCGTCAGCAGCAGCGTCGCCGGGTCGACCTCGCGGATGTACCACAGGCACGTGAGCAGCAGCCCGCGCTCCGTGTCCGCGACCATGTCCGCCAGCGAGCGGTCCTCGCCGCCGTCGAGGACCAGGTTGTCGATGGACGGCGCGAGCGGCAGTCCGGTGAGCCCGGCGGTGTGCCGGGAGGTGAGCAGATGCCTCAGCTCTCCCTCGGCGACCCACTCGGTGGGGGCCAGCGGCAGGCCGTTGTCGAACACCGAGGAGTCGTCGCCGGAGGAGTGCGTCAGCACGAAGGGGGCGCACTCGAGGCCCGGCTCGTCGGGGTCGCTGCGCAGGGTCAGCGGCAGCTCGGTCAGCCGCTCGCCGACGCGGGTGCCGCCGCCCGGCTTGGAGAACACGGTGCGGCCCTCGACCGCGTCCCGGCCCGACGCCGACCACATCTGGTAGATCAGCAGGTCCGCCACCGCGGTCGGCGGCAGCAGCGTCTCGTACCGCCCGGCCGGCAGCTCGGTCCGGCGCTCGGCCCAGCCGAGGCGTACGGCCAGCTCAGCGTCCAGTGCCAGCGGGTCGACGTCCTTGAAGCCACGGGTCGAGCGGCCCGCCCACGCCGAGCGGGCGCGGTCCGGCGACTTGGCGTTCAGCTCCAGCGTCCCGTTCGGCTGGTCGTGCCGCAGCCGCAGCCCCGCGGAGGTCCCGAGATAGCTGGAGGTCAGCTCGTGGTGGGCGAACCCGTACAGCTCGCGTCCGCCGGCCCGCGCGCGGGCGAACGCCTCGCCGAGCGCCGGCGCGAAGTCGGCGAACACGGCGGACGACGTCTCGGCTGGCGCGTCCGTGAAGTCCGGGCTCGCACCGGCCCCGGTCACCAGGGGCTGCGCGTCCTCGGCGGGCCCCGCACCGCGCGCGGCGGCCTCGGCGGCCCGCACCAGCGGCTCCAGCTCGTCCACGGTCACCGCCGACCGTGACACCACGCCGGTCGCCGTACCTTCCTTGCCGTCGACGGTCGCGACGACGGTGAGGGTGCGTCCGCGCGTGACGCCGTTGGTGGTCAGCGCGTTGCCGGCCCAGCGCAGATTCGCCGTGGAGTGCTCGTCGGCGATCACGACGCAGCCGTCCGCCC
The DNA here is from genome assembly GCF_040611575.1 of Streptomyces sp. NPDC006610. Classification (NCBI taxonomy): domain Bacteria; kingdom Bacillati; phylum Actinomycetota; class Actinomycetes; order Kitasatosporales; family Streptomycetaceae; genus Streptomyces; species Streptomyces sp. NPDC006610. The sequence continues at coordinate 23,616 of NZ_JBEXOP010000026.1, read as the reverse complement.
GGGACAGTTCCAGGGCCCGCTCGACGATCTCGTGCGGCTTGTTGGCGGACACGCTCATCGACCGGCCTCCTGCGTCGTGTTCAGAATGTTGACGCCCCTGAAGAGGGCGGACGGGCAGCCGTGCGAGACGGCCGCGACCTGGCCCGGCTGGGCCTTGCCGCAGTTGAAGGCGCCGCCCAGTACGTACGTCTGCGGGCCTCCGACGGCCGCCATGGAGCCCCAGAAGTCGGTGGTCGTCGCCTGGTAGGCCACGTCCCGCAGCTGGCCGGTGAGCCGGCCGTTCTCGATCCGGAAGAAGCGCTGGCCCGTGAACTGGAAGTTGTAGCGCTGCATGTCGATGGACCACGACCGGTCGCCGACCACGTAGATGCCCCGGTCGACGCCTCCGATGAGGTCCTCGGTCGACATCCCGGCCGGGTCCGGCCGCAGTGAGACGTTGGCCATGCGCTGCACCGGCACGTGCGCGGGGGAGTCCGCGAACGCGCAGCCGTTGGACCGCTCGAACCCGGTGAGCCGCGCGATCCGCCGGTCCAGCTGGTAGCCGACCAGCGTGCCGTCCTTCACCAGGTCCCACGACTGCGCCTCGACGCCCTCGTCGTCGTAGCCGACGGTGGCCAGGCCGTGCTCGGCGGTGCGGTCGCCGGTGACGTTCATCAGCTCGGAGCCGTATTTCAGCTTGCCGAGCCGGTCGAACGTCGCGAACGAGGTGCCCGCGTAGGCGGCCTCGTAGCCGAGCGCGCGGTCGAGTTCGGTGGCGTGCCCGATGGACTCGTGGATGGTCAGCCACAGGTTGGACGGGTCGACCACCAGGTCGTACAGCCCCGGCTCCACGCTCGGCGCGCGCATCTTCCCGGCGAGCAGCTCCGGCAGCTCGGCCAGCTCCGCGTCCCAGTCCCAGCCGGTGCCCGTCAGGTACTCCCAGCCGCGCCCGACCGGCGGGGCGATGGTCCGCATCGAGTCGAACTCGCCGCTGGAGTCGTCCACCGAGACGGCCGTCAGCTGCGGATGCAGCCGCACCCGCTGCTGCGTGGTCACCGTCCCGGCCGTGTCGGCGTAGAACTTGTTCTCGTGCACGGTGAGCAGCGAGGCGTCGACGTGGTCGACCCCGTCGGCCGCCAGGAGCCGCCCGCTCCACTCGGCCAGCAGCCCGGACTTCTCCTCGTCCGGCACCGTGAACGGGTCGATCTCGTACGACGAGACCCAGGTCCTGTCCGCGTGCACGGGCTCGTCGGCCAGCTCCACGCGCTCATCGGACCCGGCCGCCCGGATCACCTGGGCCGACAGCTTCGCCATCGCCACCGCCTGCGAGGCGACCCGTGCCGCCGCGTCCATCGTCAGGTCCACGCCCGACGCGAAACCCCAGGTTCCGCCGTGGACGACGCGGACCGCGTAGCCGAGGTCCGTGGTGTCCGACGAGCCGGACGGCTTGCCGTCCCGCAGCCGCCAGGACGCGCTGCGCACCCGCTCCAGCCGGAAGTCGGCGTGCTCCGCCCCGAGCGCACGCGCGCGTGCCAGCGCGGCGTCCGCCAGGGCGCGTAGCGGGAGCGCCAGGAATGACTGATCGACTTCGTGGGGCACGAGTGGGATCCCTTCGAGGTGCTCTCCTGCGATGGCCGTCACCGGCAGTGAATCATGGCTCGCAGGCGGGCTTCCGCCGAAAATCCGGGATCGACCGGTCCGGCCCGCCGGTCAGGGCGCGGCGATCGTCGCGACGACGGCGATGATCACGAAGATGGCGAGGAACGAGCCGAAGACGAGCAGCATCTTCTTCTGGCCGTTGCGGGGGTTCGGGTCGAGCACAGGCATACGGCAAGTCTCGCACCCCCGCCGCGCAGCCGGCCCTCGGGGGTGTCAGCGGCGCGCCTCGTCCTCGACCGTGCGGTCCCGGCCGGCCAGGACGCCCACGGCCGTCTGCGGGATCATCAGCGCGGCCATCAGGGCCAGCGGCAGGCCCCAGCCGCCGCTGTGCTGGTAGAGCACGCCCACCAGGAGCGGACCGGGGATGGACAGCAGATAGCCGGCGCTCTGCGCGAAGGCCGACAGCTGGGCGACGCCCGCGCCCGTCCGGGCCCGCATGCCGACCATGGTCAGGGCCAGCGGGAAGGCGCAGTTGGACACGCCGAGCAGCACGGCCCACGCCCAGGCCCCGCCGGCGGGCGCGAGGTACAGGCCGGCGTACCCGGCGAGCCCGCAGGCGCCCAGCGCCACCACGATCGGGCCCTGGTGCGGCAGCCGGGTGGCCAGCCGCGGGATGACGAAGGCCAGGGGCACGCCCATCACCATGGTGACGGCGAGCAGCACCCCGGCCGTGCCGGCGGGCACGCCGGCGTCCCGGAAGATCTGCGCCATCCACCCCATGGTGACGTAGGCGCCGGTGGCCTGGAGGCCGAAGAACACCGCAAGAGCCCAGGCGGTGCGGCTGCGGGTGATCCGCAGGGCGGGCGCGGGCGCGGGCGCGGACGGCAGCTCGGCGGCCGGTTCCCGGTCCCGTGCGAACGCCAGCCACGGCGCCACGGCGGCCCCGGCGAGTCCCGCCCACACCGCGAGACCCGAGCGCCAGTCGCCGCCGAGGGCGTCGGTCACGGGCACGGTGACCGCGGCGGCCGTCGCGGTGCCGAGGGCGAGGGCCATGGAGTAGAGGCCGGTCATGGTGCCGACCCGGTCGGGGAAGCGGCGCTTGACGATGACCGGCATCAGGACGTTGGCGACCGCGATGCCGGCCAGCGCGAGGGCGGTGGCGGCGAGGAAGCCGGCCGTGCCGCCGGCGTAGGGGCGCACCAGCAGGCCGGCGGCGATGGCCGTCATGCCGGCGCACACCACCGCCCCCGCCCCGAAGCGGCGGGCCAGACGCGGGGCGGTGACGCCGAAGACGGCGAAGCACAGCGGCGGCACCGAGGTCAGCAGCCCGGCCACGCTGCCGCTCATGCCGAGCCCTTCACTCACCTCCTCCAGCAGGGCGCCGAGGCTGGTGATGGCGGGGCGGAGGTTCAGGGCGGCCAGGACGATGGCGACGACGGTCAGCCGGGCCGCCCACGCGCGCGGGGCGCCGGCCGCCCGGTGCGCCGGACCCCTGCCGGCCGTGCCGCCCGGTCCGCCTGCCGCACTCGATCCGCGCGATCCGTCCGTCCTGGGTGTCCGGGTCCCGAGCGTCCGTGTCCCGAACGTCCGGGTCCTGAGCATCCGGGTCCTGGGTATCCGGCTCGTACGGTTTCCTTGCTCGCCATGTCAGCCATCATAGAATCATGGGATGATTGGGTGACCATCCCCCGTGCGGCCGGCGGCCGCCCGGTCCGTGCAAAGGTGTGCCATGGCCCTGAGTCACCCCCGCCGCTCGGCCCTGTCCGAGCAGGTCATCGCCGAGCTGCGCACCCAGATCACCTCCGGCGAATGGCCCGTCGGCTCCCGCATCCCGACCGAGACCGAGCTGGTCGAACAGCTCGGAGTCGCCCGCAACACGGTCCGCGAGGCCGTCCGCGCCCTCGCCCACAACGGGCTCCTGGACATCCGCCAGGGCTCCGGCACCTACGTCGCGGCCACCAGCGAGCTGGCGGGCGTCATGCACCGCCGGTTCGCCGACGCGGACCCCCGGCACATCGCCGAGCTGCGCTCCGCCCTGGAGTCGGCCGCGGCGCGGCTGGCCGCCGAACGGCGCACCGAACGGGACCTCGGACAGCTCGACGCCCTGCTGAGACGGCGGGAGGAGGCCTGGGAGTCCGGTGACAGGGAGGAGTTCGTCACCGCCGACGCCACCTTCCACCTGGCCGTCGTGGCCGCCTCGCACAACGACGTCATGACCGAGATGTACGCCGACCTCGGCGAGGTGCTGCGCGACTGGCTCCGCGACGACATCGGCGACGAGCTGACGCCGGAGACCTACCAGGAGCACGCCCGGCTGCTGGACGCCATCCGCGCGGGCGACGCGGAGACGGCGGCGGCCGTGGCCGCGGGCTACCCCTTCCTGTGCCGGTTCAGCTCCCCCGGTTCTGGTGGCTGACCCAGGCCGAGCGCACTTCCTTCCAGCAGCGGCCGGTCAGCCGTACCGTCGTGGCCGGCCCCGCGTCCACGGGCGCGCTGTCGGTGTCGAGGTCCCACCACCGGTCGCACTCGATGTGCAGGCGGACCCGGTCGGTGTCCACATAGGGGTTGTGACAGCGGGCGACCACCCGCGAGCCCCGCACGCTCGTGCCGCATTCGGCGCCGAACGGCGCCGGGGAGGGTGCGGAGGCGGGCCGGGCCGGAATCCCGGCCGGTACGCGCGCGTGGTCGAGGACGTCGTACGGCAGGGACGCGGTGAGGGCCACGGCGGCGGTCACTGAGGCCAGTTGGCGAAGCAGGCGCACAAGGGGGGACCTCCTCGGCCGTGCTGGGGAGGGACGCGTGGGTGAACGCGTAATCCAGAGTGCCCAGTTGTCCCCCTCCTCCGCTCGGCCGGTTGGGCCGAACGGGCGACGCCCCGTTCCCCGCGCGCGGCGGGGAACGGGGCGTTTCGCGAGACCCGGGGGCGCTACGCGCCGATGGCGTGCAGACCGCCGTCCACGTGGATGATCTCGCCCGTGGTCTTCGGGAACCAGTCGCTCAGCAGCGCCACGACGCCGCGGCCGGCAGGCTCCGGGTCCTTCAGGTCCCACTCCAGCGGGGCGCGGGTGTCCCAGACGGACGCCAGCTCGGCGAAGCCCGGGATGGACTTCGCGGCCATCGAACCGATCGGGCCCGCCGAGACGAGGTTGCAGCGGATGTTCTGCTTGCCCAGGTCACGGGCCATGTAGCGGCTGGTGGCCTCCAGCGCCGCCTTGGCCGGGCCCATCCAGTCGTACTGCGGCCACGCGTACTGCGCGTCGAAGGTCAGGCCGACGACCGAACCGCCGTTCTGCATCAGCGGCAGGCAGGCCATCGTGAGCGACTTCAGCGAGTACGCCGAGACGTGCATCGCCGTGGCGACGGACTCGAACGGCGTGTTCAGGAAGTTGCCGCCGAGCGCGTCCTGCGGGGCGAAGCCGATGGAGTGCACGACGCCGTCCAGGCCGCCCAGCTCCTCGCCGACCAGGTCCGCGAGCCGCCCGAGGTGCTCGTCGTTGGTGACGTCCAGCTCGATGACCTTGGTGGGCTTCGGCAGCTTCCTGGCGATGCGCTCGGTCAGCGTGGGCCGCGGGAACGCGGTCAGGATGATCTCCGCACCCTGCTCCTGGGCCAGCCTCGCGGTGTGGAAGGCGATGGAGGACTCCATCAGCACACCGGTGATCAGGACGCGCTTGCCCTCGAGAATTCCGCTCATGGTGATCAGTGACCCATTCCCAGTCCGCCGTCAACGGGAATGACGGCTCCAGTGATGTACGAGGCGTCGTCCGAGGCGAGGAACCGCACCGTCGCGGCGATCTCCTCGGGGCGCGCGTACCGGCCGAGCGGCACCTGCGCGACGATGCCCGCGCGCTGCTCCTCGGACAGTGCCTGGGTCATGTCGGTGTCGACGAAGCCCGGCGCGACGACGTTGAAGGTGATGTTGCGCGAACCCAGCTCACGGGCGAGGGAACGGGCGAAGCCGACCATCGCGGCCTTGGAGGCGGCGTAGTTCGCCTGCCCCGCGGAACCGAGCAGCCCGACGACGGACGAGATGAGGACGACGCGGCCCTTCTTGGCCCGCAGCATGGCACGGTTGGCCCGCTTGACGACCCGGAAGGTGCCGGTGAGGTTGGTGTCGACGACCGAGGTGAAGTCCTCCTCGGACATGCGCATCAGGAGCTGGTCCTTGGTGATGCCGGCGTTGGCGATCAGCACCTCGACCGGGCCGTGTTCGGCCTCGATCTCCTTGTATGCCTGCTCCACCTGCTCGGAGTCGGTGATGTCGCACTTGACCGCGAGAAAGCCGGCCGGCGGCTCACCCGAGCGGTACGTGATCGCGACCTTGTCGCCGGTGTCGGCGAAAGCGCGGGCGATGGCGAGGCCGATGCCCCGGTTGCCTCCGGTGACGAGAACCGAGCGGCTCAACGGATCACCCTTTCGATTGCGGTCGGATTCCCCCGCCCGAACACCTGGATGACAGGCGGCTTCCTACCAGAACCTATCGGGCGGCCCCCGCCCCGGGACATTCGGGCACCGACAGCGGCGCACCCGGTGACCTGTCGGATTCCTACAGTCGGCCGCGCATGGGCCGCGCCGTGGCCGCGCTCTTGAGGCGCCCTCGGCGCGAGCGGGGAGGGTGGGGGTAGCCCCCCTGTCCCCTAGGGGGCCAGGGTCAGGGTCGAGTGGGTGGATCACCGGATGGGTTCGCGCCCGCCGGTTCCGTACCTTCGAAGCGTGGCCGCAGGAGGCGGTCACGACCCGCTCGAGGACGGACCCCCGGAGGCATCATGTCGGCCAGCACCCACCCCCGCCCCCACCCGGCGAACACGGGCCGCGTCGACATCCGTCTGCCCTGGTGGGCGCTGGCGCTGCCCGCGCTCGCCTTCGGCGTCCTGCTCGCGATGATGATGAACCCCGCCGAGGCCCACGCCGCGGGCGAGGAGCCCGTCGTCGCCCACCTCGTCGAGCGCGTCCAGCAGCTCATAGCCCACTGAGGACGGGCGGAGCCGCCCGCCAACTACCCGCGCCCGATGGCTCGTTTTCTGCGAAGCTGGGACCCATGAGCGTCGCAGAACCCCGCAGGATTGTCCTCTTCCGGCATGCGAAGGCCGACTGGCCCCAGGTGAACGACCACGAGCGGCCGCTCGCCGAGCGGGGGCGCATGGACGCCGCCGTCGCCGGGCGCAAGCTGGCCGACTCCGGGATCCCCTTCGACCTGGCCCTGTGCTCCACCGCGACCCGGACCAGAGAGACGTGGAAACTGGCCGTGCAGGAGTTCCCGCACCGGCCGAAGACCGTCTACGAGGAGCGGATCTACGAGGCCTCGCCCGGCGAGCTGATCTCCGTGGTCAACGAGACTGCCGACGACGTCCACAACATCCTGCTCATCGGCCACAACCCCGGCATCCAGGGGCTCGCCGAGGTGCTGTCCGGCTCGGCCGAACCCGAGCCCCGCGAGCGGATGACCCGACGCGGCTTCCCGGCCGCCGCCTTCGCCGTGCTGTCCTTCACCGGCCCCTGGAAGTCCCTGGAGCCCGGCGTCGCCACCCTGCTCGACTACTGGGCCCCGTCCGAGTGACGACGCCGCGTCCCCGGGCCGTCCTCGTCTCCGGGACCGCTCAGGGACGCGGCCGGTCAGCTCTCCTCGTGCGCGTCCGCCGCCTCGACCTCTTCGCGGGTGACGCCCAGCAGATACAGCACCGTGTCCAGGAACGGCACGTTCACCGCCGTGTGCGCGGCCTCCCGCACCACCGGCTTGGCATTGAAGGCGACGCCGAGACCCGCCGCGTTCAGCATGTCCAGGTCGTTCGCGCCGTCGCCGATGGCCACCGTCTGGGCCAGGGGCACGCCCGCCTCGGCCGCGAACCGGCGCAGCAGCCGTGCCTTGCCCGCCCGGTCGACGATCTCGCCGGTGACCCGGCCGGTGAGCCTGCCGTCGACGATCTCCAGCGTGTTGGCCTGCGCGAAGTCCAGGCCGAGGCGCTCCTTGAGGTCGTCGGTGACCTGGGTGAACCCGCCGGAGACCACGCCGACTTGGTAGCCGAGTCGTTTCAGCGTGCGAATCAGCGTGCGCGCGCCGGGCGTCAGCCGCACCTCGCTGCGCACCTTGTCCACCACGGAGACGTCCAGCCCCTTCAGCAGCGCCACGCGCGCGTGCAGCGACTGCTCGAAGTCCAGCTCGCCCCGCATCGCGGCGGCCGTCACCTCGGCGACCTCGGCCTCGCAGCCGGCGTGCGCCGCGAACAGCTCGATCACCTCGTCCTGGATGAGCGTGGAGTCCACGTCCATCACGACCAGGCGCTGCGCCCGCCGGTGCAGGCCCGCCGAGACGACCGCGACGTCCACGCCGAGCGCCGCCGCGTCGGTCACCAGGGCGGTGCGCAGCGGCTCCGTCTCCACGCCGGACACCGCGAACTCGACCGCCGTCACCGGGTACTTGGCGAGCCGGAAGATGCGGTCGATGTTGCCGCCGGCCCGGGTGATGCGGCCGGCGATCGACGCCGTCGCCTCCGCGGTGAGCGGGTGTCCGAGGACGGTCACCAGGGACCGGCCGAGACCGCGCGGGCGGTTGTCGCCGCGGCCGGAGATGATCTCCGCCTGCATCTTCATCGACTCCGCCCAGCTGTGGACGGTGGCCCGCAGATCGCCCTCCTGCCCGCGCGGCGGCTCGGTCACGAGCGCGCACAGCACGATCCGGCCACGGGTGACGACCTGCTCGATGTCGACCACGTCGACGGAGTAGGCGGCGAGGGTGTCGAAGAGTCCGGCCGTGATGCCCGGCCTGTCCTTGCCGAAGATCTTCACAAGGAGAGTGGGGACGTCAGAGGTCTGCGAAGCGCTCATGGTGTTCCCACGGTAACCGGCACGCAGTGCCCGCCGCCCGCGAGGTCCGCCTGCCGGACACGGAACACTGCATAACACTGGGTGGCGCCCGAGTGGCGTGCATCCGACGGCGTGGTTCACCGCTGCGGGGCTCGGGCGCCGACGCCGGGAGGGCTCGGGGATCACGCCGGTGCGGCTCAGGACCCGCGCCCGAGGGCTCAAGGTCCACGCCGGGGCGGGCGTGGTGGCGGGGGCGGGCCGTCGCCGGGGGAGGCGGGCGGCCGAGGCGGTTGCTCGGGCGGGGGTTCAGGGGCCGCATGAGGGTGAGGGTGCCGTGCACGTCGACGCCGGCAGGTCGCCGAGGCCCAGTGCGCCCCGCCGAGCGCGACGACGCCGTGCCCGGCCCGCGTCACCGCGCCCAGCGCCGCCGCGAACAGGGCGATCACCGCCCCCGCCCGCGCGACGAGTGTCGGCCGCCGTGATGCCGACCCCCGCCCGCCGCAAGGACCGCAGGAAGAACCGGGACAGGAGCAGCGCACCGGTCAGGCCGACCCCCAGTGGCGTGATCTCGACGGCCGTGGCGGCCTCGGCGCCGTCGAGCCCGAACACGGACACCGCGCCGGACGACGTCACCGAACCGCCCGCCCCGAGCGCCACCACGGCCGCGGTCATCGGCCCCGCAGAGCCCTCCACGCCCCCCGCATCCGACGCCCCCGCACCGGACGCGTCCGCCTCCAGCAGCCGCAGCCCGAGCGCCGCGGCGCCCGCCATCGCGGCCACCGCCCAGCTCACCGAGCCCGTCGCGGACAGCAGCACCTCACCCCACGGCACGCGCCGGCCGCGCCCCACCACCGTCCCCCCCCCCGCCGGTCGAAGCGCTCATGGCGGACCCCCCGATCCGCGGCGCGGCCGGCCGCCGCTCATGTCCCCCTCGCGGGGATTACCACTCTCCGGCCCGATATCACCCCCGTCGACGGCGCGCGGGGAAACACCCTCGCGCCGTCTTCACAAGGCCCGGCTTTCGGTCAGGCGGCCCCTCCTGCGATAGTTCCCCCGATGTTCGACATCCCTAGACTCCCCGCGACGGGGGTAATTCGGGGGACAACTCAGTGGGGCATGGAGTGCCGGAACTCGTACTGCAAACCAATGGACGGACCTGGACGCTCGACCCGTCCAGGGCATACACACTCGGACGCGATCCGCAGGGAGACGTCGTGTTCGACGACGCCAGGGTCTCCTGGCGGCACGCCACGGTCAGCTTCAACGGCCGCAGTTGGGTCGTCGAGGACCATGGCAGCACCAACGGCACATACGTGCAGGGGCAGCGGATCCAGCAGTTGGAGATCGGCCCCGGTTCGACGGTGAACCTCGGCAACGCGACCGACGGACCGCAGCTGAACCTCTCGGGCGCCGCGGCCGTCGCCGCACCGCCTCAGCAGCCGTACGCCGCGCAGGCGCCGCAGGCGCAGGGCGCGCCCGCCGGCTGGTCCGCGCCGGCGCAGCAGCACGTCCCGCAGGCGCAGCCGGCGCAGGCCGGCTGGCCGCCGCCGCAGCAGCAGCCCGCGCCGCACATTCCGCCGCAGCAGGGCCCCGGTGGTGGCGCGGGGGCGCCGCCGGTCCACGGCGACCGCAGCCCGACCACGTTCCACCAGTTCTCCCTCGGCCGCGTGATGCGCATCGGCCGTGCCCTGGAGAACGACCTGGTCGTCTCCGACCTCCAGGTCTCCCGCAACCACGCGGAGTTCCACTCGACGCCCGACGGCCGCATGGAGATCCGCGACCTGGGCTCCCACAACGGCACGTACGTCAACGGTCAGCCGATACCCAAGGGCGGCTCCCAGTTGCTCGGGCCGACCGACATCGTGGGCGTCGGCCACTCGACGTTCCGGATCGTCGGCGACCGGCTCGAGGAGTTCGTCGACACCGGTGAGGTCTCCTTCTCGGCCCGCCATCTGACGGTCACGGTCGACGGCGGCAAGCAGATCCTCAAGGACGTCTCCTTCGGCGTCCCGGAGAAGTCGCTGATCGCGGTCATCGGCCCGTCCGGCTCCGGCAAGTCGACCCTGCTCAAGGCGCTGACCGGCTACCGGCCCGCCAACCAGGGCGAGGTGCTGTACGACAACCGGAACCTGTACAAGCAGTTCGCCGAGCTGCGTCAGCGCATCGGTCTGGTCCCGCAGGACGACATCCTGCACAAGGAGCTGACCGTCAAGAAGGCCCTGAAGTACGCGGCCAAGCTGCGCTTCCCGGCCGACACCACGGCGGCCGAGCGCGAGGCCCGCATCGACGAGGTGCTGCGCGAGCTGAAGCTCGACATCCACAAGGAGAAGAAGGTCACCTCCCTCTCCGGCGGCCAGCGCAAGCGCGTCTCCGTCGCCCTGGAGCTGCTGACCAAGCCGTCGCTGATCTTCCTGGACGAGCCGACCTCCGGCCTGGACCCGGGCATGGACCGCGACGTGATGCAGCTGCTGCGGGGTCTGGCGGACGACGGCCGCACGGTGCTGGTCGTCACCCACTCGGTGGCCGAGCTGGCCATCTGCGACAAGCTGCTGGTGATGGCGCCGGGCGGCTCGGTGGCCTACTTCGGTCCGCCCGAGGAGGCGCTGAACTTCTTCGGCTACGACACCTGGGCCGATGTCTTCTCCGCCTTCGAGAACTACCGCGACTACGACTGGGCGGGCCGCTGGAAGGGCTCGCAGCACTACCAGATGTACGCCGCGGACATCGACGCCGTCGCCCCGCAGTCCGTGCAGATGCAGCCCATGCAGGCCATGCGCCCGCCGAAGCCGCAGGGCTGGATGTCGCAGTTCGTCACGCTGGTGCGCCGCTATGTGTCGGTGATCGCCTCCGACCGGGGCTTCCTGGCGCTGATGCTGATCCTGCCGGCGGTGCTCGGCGCGGTGAGCCTGCTCATCGACCCGGACCGGGGCCTGCTGCCCAACCCGCCCAACCCGCAGACCGGCCGGGTCATCCCGAACGGCACGGCCACCACGGTCCTGCTGATCCTCGCGGTCGGCGCCTGTTTCGCCGGCGCGGCCAACTCCGTCCGCGAGCTGATCAAGGAACGGGTCATCTACGAGCGGGAGCGCGCGACCGGCCTGTCCCGGTCGGCGTACCTGATGTCCAAGGTGTTCGTGCTCGGCATGATCACCGTGCTGCAGGGCCTGCTGGTCGGCGTGATCGGTTTCTCCAGCCGGGAGATCCCGGAGGAGGGCCTGGTCCTCGGCGGCATGACGCTGGTCGAGCTGTCGCTTCCGATCATGGCGCTGGGCTTCACCTCGATGATGTTCGGCCTGATCATCTCGTCGCTGGTGAAGACGGCCGAGAAGACCATGCCGCTGCTGGTGATGTTCGCGATCATCCAGGTCGTCTTCACGGGCTGTCTGTTCGCGCTGAACGGCACGGTGGGCGTCAACCAGTTCTCGTATCTGATGCCGTCGCGCTGGGCGGTGGCCGCCGCGGGCGCCACGCTGGACTTCAACCGGATCAGCCCGCCCGAGGAGGCCGGCAACGAGGACCCGCTGTGGGAGAACACCGTGGGCACGTGGGGCATGGACATGGCCGCCCTGCTGATCCTCGGCGCGATCTGCGGCTTCTTCGTGGCCCGCTTCCTGCGCCGCCACGAGCCCGAGGTCATGCGCAAGTAACCGGGGGCTTCGGCCCCGAAGGGCGGCACCCCGTCAGGAGGGTGCCGCCCTTCGGCGTTCTCGTTCGCGTGAAGAGGTCCGCGCCGACCTCAGTACGCGCTGTTGACGTTGTCGATCGAGCCGTAGCGGTCGGCCGCGTAGTTGGCGGCGGCGGTGATGTTGGCGACCGGGTCGTAGATGTTCCACGAGGTGCCGGGCACGTGGTACGCCTGGAAGGTCGGCGGGATCACCTGGAGCAGGCCCTTGGAGGGCACGCCGTTGATGGCGTTGATGTCCCAGTCGTTGATCGCGTTCGGGTTGCCCGAGGACTCGCGCATGATGTTCTTGTGCAGGCCGTGGTAGGAGCCGGGTATGCCCTTGGCGTTCATGATGTCCAGGGCCTGGGTGATCCAGCCGTGCAGGTTGTTCGGGTAGCTCTTGACGGCGGCCTTCCTGACCGGGGCGCGCTCGGCGGAGCGGCTCGCGGTCTGCTTGGCGGCGCGCACCTGCGCGGCCTCGGCGGCGGCTTTCTGCTTCGCGGCCTCGGCGGCCTTCCTCTTGGCGGCGGCGTCGGCCTTCTTCTTGGCGTCGGCCTTCCGCTGCTCCTCCAGGGCCGCGAAGGCCGGGTTCTCGCCGTACAGCGGGTCCGTGAGACCGGCCTTGACGTCCTTGCTCGGCTCGGAGCGGTAGGTCACCGTGGGGGACGAGACGGCCTCGGTGGTGGTGGTCGCGCCGCCTGCGGGGACGACGGTGAAGCCGAGGGCGGCGGCGCCGAGCGTGGCGGCACCGGCGAGGGCGATCTTGCGGTTCCGGGTCAGAGCGCGACTGCGTTCGCGAATCCGGGCATACGTGAGCATGGGGGTTGGACCTCTTCGAATAGCGCGGAGGTCGCTCGGCGTCCGGCGGGGACACGGGGTTGCCCGTACGAACGCCGCGGGTGGGAACCCGCGGCGGTGAGCGACGTCAGCCATTGTTAGCGGCCTGTAAAAAACGGGGCAAAGGTGTGATCTACGATCTCCCATAGTGGATCAGGGAGGGGCAAAGCGGGACAGACCGGGCTGTCTGTCCCGCTGGGATGGGTGGGCCCCTCTCCTATGCGCCTTCGTAGGTGACCTGCGCCCTGTGCGAGGCCTCACACGGCCCGCGCCGCGCTCTCACGAGGAGTTGCGCGAGCAATGCGGAGTGTGAGGTCCGGCTACGGCGCCTCCGGCGGGAGCAGAAGGTGCACGTCCCCGAACTCGTGCCACAGATAGCGCCCGCGCAGCGCCTCCCCGTACCCCCGGTCGATCGCCGCCCGCCCCGCAACCGCCTCCAGCATCAGCAGATGCGAGGCCTCCGGTTCGTGCAGCCCGGTCAGCAGCCCGTCCACCACCCGCACCCCGCGTCCGGGCGTGACCACCAGGTCCGTCCACCCCCGGGCGGCCCGGACCACCCCGTCGGCGCCGGCCGCCGACTCCACCGCCCGCACCGCGGTCGTCCCCACCGCGATCACCCGGCCGTCCCCCGCCCGCACCGCGTTGATCAGCCGGGCCGACGTCGGGGGCACCTCGTAACGCTCCGGGTACGGCGGCTCGTGCGCCTCCGCCGAGGCGACCCCGGTGTGCAGCGTGACCGGCGCGAACCCGACCCCCCGGCTCACCAGCTCCGCCACCGTCCGGCCGGTGAAGGGCCGCGCCGCGCTCGGCATCTCCGCACTGCCCGACCCGTCGCCCGACGGCAGCGCGAACACCGTCTGGTACGCCGACAGCGGCTGATCCCGCTCCGTGTAGGAGTAGCGGATCGGCCGCCCGTGCCGGCGCAGCACCCCGAGCACCTGCGCATCCGTCGGCCGCGCCCACCACAGCCGCTCCCCGGCACCGACGGGCTCCTCCAGCACCAGCCGCGTCCCGTCCGGCAGCCCCACCTCCGCACCCGCGGGACCTCCCGCACGCGGGCGCGTGGTGCCCCTGCCGTCCGGCTCGCGCAGTTCCACCGCCCAGCGCCCGTCGTCCCCCCGCGTCGAGAAGTGCACCACCACGCGCGCGTGCCCGATCCGGCCGTCCACCGCGGCGGCCAGGGTGGGCGAGGTGTTCACCACCAGCAGGTCCCCGGCCCGCAGCAGCAGCGGCAGCTCCCGGAACGCGTGGTGCGACACCTGCGTTCCGCGGGACACCAGCAGCCGTACGTCGTCCCGCTCCAGGCCCGGTCCCCGCTGCTCGGCCGGCACCCGCGCGGACAACTCCTCCGGCACCCGCACCGCGAGCGTCATCGCGTTTCCTCCAGCAGCGCCGACGCCACGATCCGGCCGCTCGCCGGCCGCTCGTCCAGCAGCCGCAGGAACGCCGGGGCCACAGCGGCCGGCTCCGGCCGCGGCCCGTCGTCGTCCGGTACGGCCGCCGCGTACAGGTCGGTGGCCATGTCCCCGGGATCCACCGCCCACACCCGCAGTGCGGGCTCCTCGACGGCCAGCACCGCCGCCAGCCGGTCCAGCGCCGCCTTCGACGCCCCGTAGCCGCCCCACGTCGGGTAGGCCTCCACGGCGGCGTCCGAGCTGACCGCGATCACCGCGCCGGCCCCCGACGCCCGCAGCAGCGGCAACGCCTCGCGCACCAGCCCCAGCGCGGCCACCACATTCACCTCCAGCGCCCGCCGCAGCCCTTCCAGGGGCAGCTCCTCCAGCGGCACCAGCGGCTCGGCGCCCAGAGCGCTCGCGTTGTGCACCAGCAGATCGACCCCGCCGAGCCGCCAGGCCGCGGCCACCAGCCCCGACCGGTGCCCCGCGTCCGTCACGTCCCCCGCGAGCGCCTCCACCCGCGTCCCGTGCGCCCCGAGCTGTGCCGCCGCCTCCCGCAGCGCCCCGGCGCCACGGGCGTTCAGCACCAGATCCCAGCCGCGCGCGGCCAGCCCTTCGGCGAGCGCCCGCCCCAGCCCTTTGGACGCCCCTGTGATGATCGCTACCGGCATGACGTCTCCCCTCGTTCCCGACGCCGCTCGACGGGCGTCGCCTCGACGAGGGGAACGCTAGGAACCGGCCGGCCCGCCGCGCGTCGGACGCAGGCCGCAGAACGACGGGTCCCTTCGGCCTACGCCACCGCACTCCGTCCCGGGGCCTACACCCCGCGCTCCGTCCCCGGCCCTACGCCCCGCGCTCCGTCCCGCGCCCTAGGTCCACCGTCCCGGGCGGCGGCCGTCACAGGTCCGATCCGCGCTGTCGCACCCCGCCGGTAGCGTGGACGCCATGAGTCGAGGACCCCGGTCCGGCCTTGCCGCGGTGAGCGCCGCGCTGCTGGCGATGAGCAGGCATCTGGAGGTGCGCGACGTCCTCAAGACGATCGTCGCCTCCGCCCGTGAGCTGCTCGACGCGCAGTACGCCGCGCTCGGCGTCCCCGACGACCACGGCGGCTTCGCCCAGTTCGTGGTGGACGGCGTCGGCGACGAGCAGTGGAAGGCCATCGGCCCCCTCCCACGCCAGCACGGCATCCTCGCCGCGATGCTGCGCGAGGCGAAACCGCAGCGCCTGGCCGACGTCCGCAAGGACCCCCGCTTCGAGGGCTGGCCCTCCGCCCACCCCGAGCTGGCCGACTTCCTCGGCCTGCCCATCCGCGACGGCGACGAGATCATCGGCGCGCTCTTCCTCGCCAACAAGAACTGCCCCAGACCCGACGGCGGCTGCGGCTTCACCGAGGACGACGAGGAACTGCTGGCCATCCTCGCCCAGCACGCGGCCATCGCCCTCACCAACGCCCGCCTCTACGAACGCAGCCGCGAACTGACCATCGCCGAGGAACGCTCCCGCCTCGCCCACGAACTGCACGACGCCGTCAGCCAGAAACTCTTCTCCCTGCGCCTGACCGCCCAGGCCGCAGCGGCCCTGGTCGACCGCGACCCGGCCCGCGCCAAGGGCGAACTCCAGCAGATCGCCGGCCTCGCCGCCGAGGCCGCCGACGAACTGCGCGCCGCCGTCGTGGAGCTGCGCCCCGCCGCCCTGGACGAGGACGGCCTCGTCGCCACCCTGCGCACCCAGATCCAGGTCCTCGACCGCGCCCACAGCGCGCACGTCACCTTCACCGCGCGCGGCGTGCGGGCCCTGCCCGCCGCCCAGGAGGAGGCTCTGCTGCGCGTCGCCCAGGAGGCCCTGCACAACGCCCTGAGACACTCCGGCGCCACCCGCGTCGACGTCACCCTGGACCGCCACGGCCCCGGAGCCGTCCTGCGGATCGGCGACGACGGCAGCGGCTTCGAACCGCGCACCGTGCGCCGGGCGGGACGCCACCTCGGCCTGGTCTCGATGCGGGACCGCGCGAGCGGCGTCGGCGGCAGGCTGACCGTGCAATCGGCGCCCGGCAAGGGCACCACGATCGAGATGGAGGTCCCCGGTGGCTGACGCAATCAGGGTGCTGCTCGTCGACGACCACCAGGTCGTCCGCCGGGGCCTGCGCACCTTCCTGGAGGTACAGGACGACATCGAGGTGGTCGGCGAGGCCGCCGACGGCGAGGAGGGCGTCGCCCGCGCCGAGGAGCTGCGGCCGGACGTCGTCCTCATGGACGTCAAGATGCCGGGCATGGACGGTGTCGAGGCGCTGCGCAGGCTCCGCGAACTGGACAACCCCGCACGCGTCCTCGTCGTCACCAGTTTCACCGAGCAGCGCACCGTCGTCCCCGCCCTGCGCGCCGGCGCCGCCGGGTACGTCTACAAGGACGTCGACCCGGACGCCCTCGCCGGCGCCATCCGATCGGTCCACGCCGGCCACATCCTGCTCCAGCCGGAGGTCGCCGGCGCCCTGCTCGCCCAGGAGGAGAGCAACGGCGGCCAGGGCAGGGGCGGCACGCTCACCGACCGGGAGCGCGAGGTGCTGAGCCTGATAGCGGACGGCCGCTCCAATCGCGAGATCGCCCGCGCCCTGGTCCTGTCCGAGAAGACGGTGAAGACCCACGTCTCCAACATCCTCATGAAACTCGACCTGTCGGACCGCACCCAGGCCGCCCTGTGGGCCGTACGCCACGGCGTCACCGGCTGAGCCGGAGCCCGCCGGGCGGCGCCGCGCTCAGCGCACGCCCCGCTCCCGCTCCTCCACCATGGAGTTGTACGCCGCCACCTGCGCCCGCCGGGCCGTCCGCTCCACCGGACGCAGCGCCTGCGCCCGCGCCGCCATCTCGCCCGCGCTCACCGCACCCCCGTGCCCCGCCCCGTGCGCCACGGACATCAGCAGGGCCACCCGCTGCGCCAGCTCCAGCACCCGCACCGCCCGCCCCGGATACCCCGGAGCCAGAGCCTCCCGGCCGCGCTCGGCCCGCGCCCGGTAGGCGTCGATCGCCGCCTGGGCCACCGGACCCGACCCGGCCACGTCCAGCCGCGTCAACGCCTCCGTCGCCTCCCGCAGCGCCTCCGCCAGCTCCCGCTCCGCCTCGCCCAGCGAGGGCACGTCGGCCGGCGGCGCCTCCCGCACCGGCAGACAGTGCCAGACGACCTCCACGTGCACATCGCCGTCCGGCCCGGCCTCGTACACCTCGGGAACCAGCCCGAAGGCGGCCCCGTGACAGATCACCGCCTCCTCGGCCTCCAGCGCCCGCGCGTTGAACTCCGGCGGACCGCTCAGCCCCAGCGGATGCCCCGGCGCCGGCAGCGCCACCCGCAGCCCCGTCGCCCCGAGCGCCCGCAGCCGTCCCAGCGCCAGCGTCAGACCCACCGGCGCCGACTCGCCCGGCAGCCCCTCCACGCGGTGCACGGCGTCCTCGCCGACGATCGCGACCACGGCGTCGTCCGGCGAGACAAGTCCGGCGAGAAGGGCATTTCCCCAAGCGGCGAGGCGTCCAGAGCGCGGTTCCGAAAGCATGGCTCCCACCCTAAGTACCGGACCGATGGAATGGAGCGGCCGACCGGTGGCGTAGATTTCCTGGAGGGCCGCCCCACCGGCGCGGCGGACCGAGCCACAGGCGAACGCGACAGCCGAGACCGGCCACACTGCAAGGGGAGACAACGCGCTCATGAGCGATGTTCTGGAGCTTCAGGACGTATCCGTGGTCCGTGAGGGCCGGGCTCTGGTGGACCAGGTCTCCTGGTCGGTCAAGGAGGGCGAGCGCTGGGTCATCCTCGGCCCCAACGGCGCCGGCAAGACCACCCTCCTCAACGTCGCGTCCAGCTACGTCTACCCGAGCAAGGGCACCGCCACCATCCTCGGCGAGACCCTCGGCCGCCCCGGCACCGACGTCTTCGAACTGCGCCCCCGCATCGGCATGGCCGGCATCGCCATGGCCGACAAGCTCCCCGGGCGCCAGACCGTCCTGCAGACCGTCCTCACCGCCGCCTACGGCATGACCGCCGCCTGGCAGGAGGAGTACGAGGACGTCGACGAGCAGCGCGCCCGCGCCTTCCTCGACCGCCTCGGCATGTCCGACTTCCTCGACCGGAAGTTCGGCACCCTCTCCGAGGGCGAGCGCAAGCGCACCCTCATCGCCCGCGCCCTGATGACCGACCCCGAGCTGCTTCTGCTGGACGAGCCCGCCGCCGGCCTCGACCTCGGCGGACGCGAGGACCTCGTACGCCGTCTCGGCCGCCTCGCCCGCGACCCCATCGCCCCCTCGATGATCATGGTCACCCACCACGTCGAGGAGATCGCGCCGGGCTTCACCCACGTCCTCATGATCCGCCAGGGCAAGGTCCTCGCCGCGGGCCCGCTGGAGCTCGAACTCACCTCCCGCAACCTCTCCCTCTGCTTCGGCCTCCCGCTCGTCGTGGAGCAGGTCGGCGACCGCTGGACCGCCCAGGGCCTCCCGCTCGCCTGACCCTCCCCGGACCCACAGCGGACAACAGGGGCGCACACCAAGGGCGTTCGACCCACGGCGCGCCCTGTCCGGGACGCCGCCGCGGACCTACCATGACCGTGTGAACGCCATTGACGCATGGGTGTGGTGGCTCGTCGGAGCGGCGGGGCTCGGCATCGCGCTCGTCGTGACCGCGATGCCGGAACTGGCAATGCTGGCCGTGGGCGCACTGGCCGGCGCGCTCGTCGCCGCGCTGGGCGGCGGCATCGTCGCCCAGGTCGTCGTCTTCGCCGTCGTATCGGTCGCCCTCATCGCCGTCGTACGCCCCATCGCGGCCCGGCACCGCGCCGACCGGCCCCAACACGTCACCGGGGTCGACGCGTTGAAAGGCCGCCAGGCCGTCGTGGTGGAACGCGTCGACGCCTCCGGCGGACGGATCAAGCTCGCCGGCGAGATCTGGTCGGCGCGCGCCCTCGACAACGGCCGCGCCTACGAGGCGGGTGAGGAAGTGGACGTCGTGGACATCGAGGGAGCCACGGCGATCGTCATATGACCCCGCACGACGCAAGGTGGCCGAACACCGCACGAGCCGCGCGACGGTCTGACAGACTCGACCAGCAAGATCTTCGACAACCATAAGATCTTCCAAGAGCGCCGAGGCGGAGAAGGGTACGGGGAACGTCGATGGAACCGGTCATCATCGTCCTGATCATTCTGGTGGTGTTGGTCTTCATCGCCCTGATCAAGACGATCCAGGTCATCCCACAGGCCAGTGCCGCGATCGTGGAGCGCTTCGGCCGCTACACGCGGACGCTGAACGCGGGCCTCAACATCGTCGTCCCGTTCATCGACACCATCCGCAACCGCATCGACCTGCGCGAGCAGGTCGTGCCGTTCCCGCCGCAGCCGGTCATCACCCAGGACAACCTGGTCGTCAACATCGACACCGTCATCTACTACCAGGTGACGGACGCACGGGCCGCGACCTACGAAGTCGCCAGCTACATCCAGGCCATCGAGCAGCTCACCGTCACCACGCTGCGCAACATCATCGGCGGCATGGACCTCGAGCGCACCCTGACCTCCCGCGAGGAGATCAACGCCGCCCTGCGCGGCGTCCTGGACGAGGCCACCGGCAAGTGGGGCATCCGCGTCAACCGCGTCGAGCTCAAGGCCATCGAACCGCCCACCTCCATCCAGGACTCGATGGAGAAGCAGATGCGCGCCGACCGTGACAAGCGCGCCGCGATCCTCCAGGCCGAGGGCGTCCGGCAGTCCGAGATCCTGCGCGCCGAGGGCGAGAAGCAGTCCCAGATCCTGCGCGCCGAGGGCGAGGCCAAGGCCGCGGCCCTGCGCGCCGAGGGCGAGGCCCAAGCCGTCCGCACCGTCTTCGAGGCGATCCACGCCGGCGACCCGGACCAGAAGCTGCTCTCCTACCAGTACCTCCAGATGCTCCCGAAGATCGCCGAGGGCGACGCCAACAAGCTCTGGATCGTCCCCAGCGAAATCGGCGACGCCCTCAAGGGTCTGTCCGGCGCCATGGGCAACTTCGGCGCCCCCAGGCCCAGCCAGGACAACGGCCACACCCCGACGGAACGCCGCGAGAAGCCCAGCATCGACTGAGGGCGCCTCGGGAAGCGCGAGTTCCCCGCAACCCCGCTCCGGGGCGCGGGGAACCGCGCGACAAGCCATGACGAACCCCGCACCCGCGGGGAACACCTCAGCCGCACCCCGGCGGGCGCCTCACGCAGCGTCGAGAGTCAGCCAGTCCGGCAACGCCGTGAGGTCGTCCTGCCCCAGCGCCAGCAGCATCGCATCGGCAGGAGTGGGCTCGAACGGCTGCCGCAGCAACGGCATCCCCGCCTCCTCCGGAGTCCGGTTCGCCTTGCGGTGGTTGTCCTCCGCGCACGAGGCGACCGTGTTCAGCCAGGTGTCCCGACCCCCCTGGGACCGCGGCACCACGTGGTCCACGGTCGTGGCCCGCTTCCCGCAGTACGCGCACCGGTGCCGGTCCCGCACCAGAACACCCCGCCGGGACCACGGCGCTTGTCTTCGGAACGGCACCCGTACGTATCTGCACAGCCTGATGACCCGGGGCGCCGGTATGTCGACCGCGGCTCCGCGCATGCGCAGTTCGGGGTGGGACTGCTCCACGACGGCCTTGTCCTGGAGCACCAGAACGACGGCTCGGTTCAACGTCACCGTCGACAGCGGCTCGAAGCTCGCGTTCAGTACCAGCGTGTCCCGCATGACCAGCCCACCTCCCGTGCGCACCGGCCCACCCCCTTGGCGGGCTGGGATCAACTCTGGCCGTGCACGCCGAGATGGACAACGCAATAAATGCCCGCCTCCGATCACCGCCAACCACCGCGGCGACCAGAGACGGGCGAACGTTCGATGAACGTCAGGACTGGGCGGGCACCTCGTACTCACCGATCAGCTGAGCGCGCGCCAGGGTGTGGAACCGGAGGTTGAAGCCCACGACCGCCGGACTGGCGTCCGCGTCCGGGCCCAGCTTCTCCTGGTCCACCGCGTACACCGTGAACACATACCGGTGCGGCCCGTCCCCGGGCGGCGGCGCGGCGCCGCCGAAGTCCTTGGTGCCGTAGTCGTTGCGGGCGTGGACCGCGCCCTCCGGCAGCCCCTCGAACTTCCCGCTGCCCGCGCCCGCCGGCAGCTCCGTCACCGAGGCCGGGATGTCGAACAGGACCCAGTGCCAGAACCCGCTCCCCGTCGGAGCGTCCGGGTCGTAGCAGGTCACGGCGAAACTCTTGGTCTCGGCCGGAAAGCCCTCCCACCGCAGCTGCGGCGAGGTGTTGCCGGCCGCGTGGACCTGAGCGTCCTTGAGCGTCGCGCCCTCCTGGACGTCCTCGCTCGTGACCGCGAACGACGGCACGGGCGGATGGAAGTCGTGGGGGAGCGGCCGCCGCTTGAGCTCGGTCACCTCGGTACCTCCTGGATCGGGTAAATGCAGAGGCCTCCGAGCCTAGAACCAGTTCCGCTTGCTGCCGACCTCGGACAGCCACTGGTTGAGGTACGCCACCCAGTCGGTGCCCCGGAAGTCGTGCAGGCCCACCTGGAAGGAGCGGAAGGTGTCGCTGCCCTCGCTGAACAGGCCCGGCCTCTTGTCCATCTCCAGCACCACGTCCATGGCCTGCTCGTCGGCCACGAAGCTCAGCTCCACCTGGTTCAGCCCGCGGTACTGCTGCGGCGGCAGGAACTCGATCTCCTGGTAGAACGGCAGCTTCTGACGCGTGCCCCGGATGTGCCCGCGCTCCATGTCCGCGTTCTTGAACCGGAAGCCCAGCTGGACGAAGGCGTCCAGAATGGCCTTCTGCGCCGGCAGCGGGTGCACGTTGATCGGGTCAAGGTCCCCGGAGTCCACCGCACGCGCGATCTCCAGCACCGTGGTGACGCCGATGTGCATCCCGTGCAGCGCCTGACCGTCGATCATGGTGATCGGCGTCTCCCACGGGATGTCCAGCCCGAACGGCACCGTGTGCACGGCGTTCGCCTGCAGCTCGAAGGCGCCGCCGAGCCGCACCTTGGTGAACTCCACGTCCTGCTTGTACTCGGAGTCCTGGCCCTCCACCTCGACCCGGGCCTGCAGTCCGAGCGACAGCGCCTCGATCTGCTGGTTGACGGACCCGCCCTGGATGCGCACCTCACCCTGGACGACACCACCCGGAACGACGTTGACCTCGGTGAGCACCGTCTCGACGGAAGCCCCGCCGGCCCCCAGGCTCGCGAGCAGCTTCTTGAACGCCATGTCTTACCCCTTCGCCCACTTGCGCTTGGATCCTCGATCCCTACATACGCGATACGCCACCCCCCGGTTCCGCGCCACCCGACTGCACTACCCTCGGACGGCGTGATCGCGACCCCCGACCGTACGCCCCTGCCGCGCGCCTTCTTCGACCGCCCCGTCCTCGACGTGGCCCCCGACCTGCTCGGGCGCATCGTCGTACGGGACACCCCGGACGGACCCATCGCGGTACGCCTGACCGAGGTCGAGGCCTACGACGGCCACAACGACCCCGGCTCCCATGCCTACCGGGGCCGCACCCCCCGCAACGACGTGATGTTCGGGCCTCCCGGACACGTGTACGTCTACTTCACCTACGGCATGTGGTTCTGCATGAACCTGGTGTGCGGCGAGGAGGGCCGGGCGAGCGGGGTCCTGCTCCGCGCCGGCGAGATCGTCGAGGGCGCGGAACTGGCTCGCACCCGTCGACTCTCGGCCCGCAACGACAAGGAACTGGCCAAAGGCCCGGCACGTCTCGCCACGGCCCTGGACGTGGACCGGACCCTCGACGGCACGGACGCCTGCGCCCCCGGCGAGACCCCCATCCGCGTCCTCACCGGGACCCCCGTCCCCGCCGACCAGGTGCGCAACGGTCCGCGCACCGGCGTCGCCGGCGAGGGCGGCGTCCACCCCTGGCGCTTCTGGGTGGCCGACGACCCGACCGTCAGCCCTTACCGGGCCCACGTTCCCCGCCGCCGTCGAACTTGACTCGACCTTGGAAGGTCCGTAATGTGGCCCAAGCCGCTGAACCGGGTACTGCGAAGTCAGCAGCCGGAGCGGCCAAACCCACTACCTACGTCCTCCCCTCGGCGGGAGCGAATTCGGCGTGCCCGCATGTCGAATTCGGGACTCGGGAAGCTCGATTATGAGCTGCTCGCAGATTCGGCTAACGTAGTGAATGTCGAGAGGCCGACGAGCGAAAGCCCGGAAGCCTCAAGACGCCCCGCCGACCGGGAATCGGAGCCGAAAGGATCTGATAGAGTCGGAAACGCAAGACCGAAGGGAAGCGCCCGGAGGAAAGCCCGAGAGGGTGAGTACAAAGGAAGCGGCCGTTCCTTGAGAACT